>JACOSB010000066.1 GCA_016179105.1 Candidatus Acetothermia bacterium | reverse complement strand
TGCTCGGTGACTATGTACGTCCCCGGAGCGGGCACGGTGAAGCAGATTTCCCCCTTAGGGTTGGTGATGCCGGTAAGGTTCCCTGGTTGGACTGTGAAGATCCAGCCAGGCAGACTGGGCTCGTTGGCTTGCTGCTTACCGTCCCCGTTCAGGTCGTTGAACTTCGTCACGCAGATCACAGCCTCGCGCTTGTCCTTCTGCTGATTGCCGAAGCTGAGGTTCATCTGCTGGCCCGGTAAGACATTCACCGTTTGCGGGTTTGGCGTCGTCAGCATCCACCCGGATTGCACTTGCTCGGTGACTATGTACGTCCCCGGAGCGGGCACGGTGAAGCAGATTTCCCCCTTAGGGTTGGTGGTGCCGGTAAGGCTCCCTGGTTGGACTGTGAAGATCCAGTTAGGCAGTCCGAGCTCGCCGGGGTCCTGCTTGCCATTGCCGTTCAGGTCGTTGAACTTCGTCACGCAGATCACAGCCGTCTCGCTCTTCGTCTGCTTGTTTCCGAAGCTGAGGTTCACTAGGCCCGGCTGAACCGTCACAGTCTGCGAGCCCGTCGGTGGGACAGTCGGCATCCATCCAGATTGCAACACCTCCGAGATCGTGTACGTTCCCGGAGCGGGCACGCCGAAGCAGATGGTTCCCTGAGGGCCGGTGGTGATGGTAGCGGGGGGTGGGGGTGTAACTGTGAAGGTCCAGTTAGGCAGCCCTAGCTCGTTGGGAAGTTGCTGCACACCATCCCCGTTCAGGTCGTTGAACTTCGTCACGCAGATCTCGGCTGTGCCTTCTTTCTTCTTGTTGCCGAAGTTGATGTCTTGGACTGTCTGATTGAGTCCGACAGTGACTGTGTAGCTTCCCGGAGCCTGAGGGAAGGTCTGGACCCAGCCACTCTGTTGCACTTCCATGACGGTGTATGTTCCAATGGGAACATCAATGCAGTATTTCCCATTGGCATCTGTAACCGTAGAAGCAATGACGTTGCCGCTGGCGTCCTTAACTTGGATCATCCAGCCGGACAAGCCGAGCTCACCAGGGTCTTGCTTGCCGTTGCCATTCAGGTCGTTGAACTTCACGCCGCAGATATGCCCTCGGCACTTGCCGGCGCTACCGGCGTTGAAGATGCCTTGGATCTCTGTCTGCATGAGGTCTCGGTTGAAGAATTCCAGCTCATCAATGGAGATCTCCCCAAAGGGAAATTGTGTCAGCGGCCCGCATGTCCCACCAACTGTGCCACCGATCAAGAGATTCGCATTGTTGTCAATGTTACCCACAACCGGTGTTGAGGGAAAGGGAGTATTGCCAGGCACTCCATTAATATAAACTGAGATGGCATTAGTTGGAGTACCGCCCTTACGTACCGCAGCCACATGTTGCCATAGCCCATAGGTGATGGGAGCTGGAGTGTCTACACAAGTGCTCCCATCCGCCAGTATGAAGTGCAATTGGCCATTCGTTACGAATAATCGGTACCCAACGGCTGTGTTCGGGCTAGTTTGTTTGAATTTATCTACAATCGGTTGGACAATGTTTTGCCCAACTTGGACCGGTTTAATCCATGCATCTATCGTAAAACTGCCAGCCCCAAAGTTTACCTCCGCATCGTTATTCACCTCTACGTACGTGTTTTGAGTAGGAAAGAAGAGCCCATTGCCCACGACCGCTGGCACGCTGGCCGGTCCGCTTGGCCCAATCGTCGGACCGGGTTTAGGTGAGCCGTGATTGTAAGTTGCTCCAGCGATGTCATCAACAACCGTATCTCCGGTAGGGTCACCCAAGGGCCACCAATCGACCATTCCCGCCGGGGCTTTGACGCAGCCTCCCGTCCCTGTGCCTCCTTTGCACTCGCAGAACTTGACCGTCAACTTCAGGTAGTCCACGCTGGTATCGTCTTCGATATAGATATCCAAGAATCGTTTGCTATTGAGATCTGTGATGAAGTTAGGTCCTCCAGTGAGACTGCCCAAATCCAAGATGAACGTGTACCCTGCTGAGACTGCAGAGTTAGACGTAGACCACGCAGGTTGTCCAGGAACTGGTTCAGGAAGCAAATTCCCTGGTGATGAGAGGACAGTCGAAGTAAAGCCTACATTTCCGAAGAAAGCAGCCCATCGGGGGAAGTTGCCGGAGGAATCGGAAAAACCCAAGTCGATCCCATCGTTCTCCGAAATGTCACCGAGGGGTTTTGCACGGACTTCTAAAGTTGCTCCCTCTATACACTTTCCTTGCGGAAGGACGAACGTATGGCCGAAATGGTTATTTACGGAGGTATTATCAAACCCTGCTGTGAGCGGAACCGGAGACCCGGCGAGAGTATTGATAGCAGTTTGCAACGCCGGGCTTGGCGAACTGGGTTCAGGGTGACCAAAGTCGTCGTTATCCCCGCCCGCTTGAAAGCTAAGATCGACGCAGCAGGGGGCGGGTATCCGGAAGATCAGGTACTCTTGATGGTTGCAATCACCTTTGAACGGCCTGTTAGGGTCACCGCATCCTGATCCTGTAGCTAAGGGGCCGGCATCATGCCAAATCCACCGCGCAGAACTTAAGCCTGGTACACTCGCCGGGGGCAGGCCCCACGACAGAAAAGGGGGAGATGGACCGACAGCAGGCGAACCCCACGCACAGGTTGCAAGCTTGGCTGAAATTGCAGTATTAGTTGGGGCCGTGGGTGTGTCCAGGTTATCTCCAGTGGCGCATACCTCGATTACAGGATCCCCGGTAGCGGCTATAGGGGCACCTGTATTCGCGTATACGAACTTACCCAAAAAGCCCTGCTGGGTAGAATCGTCACTCCACGCCACGACGTAGATGTATTCGTTAGGGTTTACTGAGAAAAGGTAGTTTGACCGTACTGCCGGATAGCTAACAACGCTCGGGCTGCAACTAGTAATTGCAATTGCTGTGCCGGTACACACAATGTGGAAATTGTCCACCCAAATGGCAGCCCTCACTGGTGTTTGGGCATAGGCTACTGAAAACGAGCCGAAAACGACCGCGAGCGCCAGGACCAAGCCCAGCGCTCCCCAACTCCGCACCGACCTCAGCAGGCCGGCGTTCTTCTTGATGAACTTCATTGTAGATCTCCTTTTATTGGTTCTATTCGTTCGCTTTGACTCCGTTGGATCGCCCGCTGGATTCGCTCACGTCTTCCTCCTTCGCCGAGTTGTTCAACCCTTGGGCCTGCTCCCAACAAGAGGCTTAAGCCCCTTGCCCGTCAAGGTCCAGGGGCAACCACAGAGGGTTGCCCCTGCTTGTCATTTCACCCGAGGTCTCACTTCACTGGAACCGTCGCCGATTTCGAGTTGTTCTCCGTCTCAATTGTGATTTGGTACGTGCCCGCCGCGGTGAAGGTGTGCTTGAAGCAGACATCGGCCTCTGCTTGGCTATCGAGCTTCTGCTCGAGCGTGGCGAGAGTCGCCTCATTCACACGAAAAGCGATCAGCTGCGATCCGCCGACATTTCCATTGTTAATGATCCGCGCGCAGAACTGAGCTTCCTGGCCAGACTGTACGTTGGTGGGGATAGTGAGGCTCATGACCACGAAAATGGTGTTCTGCGAGTGGTCGGGTGGCACGGGGTAAGGAGCCAAACTGACAAACGCGGCGACTCCGGTAGCGAGTACAACCAACAACGCGACGAGCTGCTTCAAGACTTTGTGGATCATCATCGTAGATCCCTCCTTGGATCTGTTGAGTTGGCTTTGTGTGTCGGTCGGACGCATCACTTGCGTCCGCCGATCAATCTTTAGCGTAGACTGTGGGCGTGACAAAAACGTGAAATTAGCTTCAATTCAGCGAAATTGATCGATTTCGGTAGGGGCGAAGCATTCGCAAATCAAAATGCTTCGCCCCTACTCGATAGTTTCATAAGACACCCTCCTTTCAAGGTGATTAAGTTTCACTTCTATCTATGGCCCAAAAGGGGGCGAGTCTAACAAGCTGGCTCCCTTCGCCCTCACCCCCGGCCCCTCCTCCCGTTCGAACGGGAGAGGGCGACACGTTTAGGTGCAGCCTGTTCTCATTAGCGGTCGCACCAAAACGTGTCGTAAGCCGCAGGCGGGGTGAGGGCCATCTCGACACTGTAACTTTAGTGCTTCGAGATAAGATTTCGTGAAGAATGTAATGCTGATAGGAACTGGATTTATTTGAAAGTAGCCCCGGGAGGAGCTTAGGCGCTCGTCGATGGCAGGATGAGGTGGTGGTTGCAGGGCAAAACCACATCATCCTGCCTTATGCTCTTGGGGAGAGAGGTTTTTTCGTAGGGGCGAAGCATTTACGGAAAGTGTTTCGCCCTACTCTGCGATTGCGTCCGCAAGAATTTAAGCCTATAATCCTAATGTTTGAAGGGAGTCCTCATGAAGACAAAAACCTACGTCGAGAAGGTGCGCCGGAACGGGGAAATCAGGCTCTCCGCTTATCTGAAAACCTTGGGCATCTGCCCCGGTGCAGAGGTAGCGGTCACCGTAACCGAAGAGAGACTCTTGATTAAGCCCGTGAAAGAGGCAGTGGCCTGCAAGAAAAAAAATACGAAGGATCCGGTCGAAGCACTAACAGGAGCCCTGCCACTCGACCCAGAACTCATTGAAGAGATAGCCCACGGCAGCTATGTGCCGGAGGATGTCTAAACTCCGGTGATGCAGTGAACCTCAAAGACATCCCCCAAGGCAGCCGGATTTTCATCGACACCAACATTTTCTTCTTCGATATCACTCACCACCCAATGCTCTGGAAGCTGTGTAAGGATTTTTTAGACCGAGTCAAAAGTGGAGAACTACAAGGAGTTGTGTCCCCCATTGTGTGGAATGAGTTGTTCCACCAGCTTATGCTGGGCGAGGTAGCTAAAGCCCAAGGCATCGAGTCATTCCGAGTGGCGAAGCTGGTCAAGCGGACGCCGCGACTCCTGAAAGGGCTGAGGGCGTACAACCTTTTGGAAGCTGCCCAGCAAATCCCGAACATCCACCTGACAGATGTGCTGGCGACCGACTGGACCGCTGCTGTCGAGATCAGCAAGAAACACCAACTTCTGGCGAACGATGCCCTCCATATGGCGGTCATGAAACGGGAAGGGATTGACAGCTTGGCTTCTGACGACTCCGATTTCAGGAGGGTGTCCGGGATTAAGGTCTATCAGCCTTAGAAACTTGGTTTGGATATGATTGAATGGAAGCATCCTGCCTTATGCTCTTGGGGAGATGGTTTTTGACAAGTATTTAGCTGTGACTCAGAGAAGTTCTGTATGACTTTGCTTGGCGTTCTTGGCGTCTTGGCGGTTTCACGGGCTTTTAATCAGAGGAACTCTTGCGTAGACGCTCGGCGAGTCGTTGGACCAACGCATCTTCTTTTAGCGCTGCACTCAGCTCGTGGTGGAGCTTCGCCACTGTCTTGAGCTGAATCTTTAATTCTTTGCTGAGCGCTTGTGTGGTGCTCGCTCCCTCCAGCGCATGAGTGATCCGCAGCAACGCCTGAAAGAGTTTGGCAAGCGATATATTTTTGTGGGCAAAGACTGTCTCCGTGCGGTCATTAAAAGTCTTGTGGCAACTCATGCACACATAGCGCTTTTCTGATGTGCGATTGACCTGTCCGTGCACACGAATCTTTCGTCCATTGCAATAGGGGCAGGCGACGCCCTTGGCCCAGCGGACGCGACGTAGCAGCTCATAGCACTCGGTTTCAGAAAGGTTGAAGCGCTGGAAATGACGAGCGTAAGTTTCTGCGATCTCTCGATGGATCGAGATATTTTTTAGAAAACTCTGGCGGAACTCTGGGTTCGTAATGCGCTTCGCGCGGCGCATCAATGCTTTATAGGCTCTGTGCAAGAATTTGCGTGCGGCTTGCTCTTGCCCGGCTGCTGTGAGTGTTCGATAGTGAAAGTACAACACTTGCTGAGCGTGCGGGAAGCGCTTTATCTTCTTGAGAAAATCGATGGCGCTCTGAGAGCAGTCCAACGCCTTTGCCTTGTTTTTCATGCGAAGATAGGTCGCGCTCTGGTCGGAGAGTACTTGCATCTCTTCGAGCTTGGAGCCGAGCGCGCGACTGATCACGAGCGCTTGTTCCAGGTGCTCCAGCGCTTGCGGGTATTTTCCTGCGTCGCAATAGATTTCTCCGAGGTTGCGCAGCACAATTCCTAGATCCCGCTGAGAGCGGTTTGTTCGATGAATCTTCACAGCTTGTTGAATCAGGTCTACAGCCTTATTTAGTTCTTTCGTTCTCCAATGTAATAATCCGAGGTTAGCAAGGGTAAACGCCTCACCTTCTTTCCAGCCGATTTCTTGAGAGAGTTTGTAAGTGTTTTCAAAACATTGATGTGCTGCCTGATTCGCTCCTAACGACCAATACACTAAGCCGAGATTATTCATGTCGAGGCCATAAGTGCGCTTGTCCCCGATCTCACGATGAATCCCGGCGGCCTCTTGGAGATACTTCTGTGCAATTTCATATGCTCCAGAGGACCACCATGCCATACCTAAACTACTCAACGCATGTGCTTCCGCCCGTCGATCACCGATCTCGGCTGCCAGACGACGGACCTCTTCGTAAGTCGCAATCGCCTGCCGGTATTCACCTTGTGCCCAGTACATGGCTCCCATAGCTGATAGAGTATCTGCTCTCCCTTGGCGGTCTTTGATGCTGTCTAGTAATTTCAAGGCCTCACCATAATGTTTTTCCGCTTCTTCATACTGACCGCTTCGTAAGGATAGCAGACCGAGATAATGAGAAGTTTCAGCAAGACTTTTTGCGTCTCCCAGGGTCTTTTGAAGCTCTTGCTCTTGTCCAAGGTAGGCGCGCGCTTCGGAATAAGCACCGGTCCTGTAATGAATGAGCACAATGCTGTGGAGGGCGTGACTCTGGGTCATCAGATCTTTTTGTGCCATCGCGATTTTCAGCGCTTTTAAGCTTTCAGTTTCTGCCAGAGGATAGCGACTGGTGTCCAAATAGAGCTTCGCCCGCATCAAATGCGCCTGCGCTCGCTTTGGCTCATCGGCTAATTGGTCCGTCAGCTCCAAGAGCTCGATGAGAGTCGCTTCTTGCTCAATCCGGTGCCCGAGGATGTCGTGCACTTTGATCTTCTCGGTTAAGATCTCAAACTGTGCGAGCTGAACGACACGCGGCTCTGCTCGGTGCGTGGCCAGTTGCTCCGTCAGAGCCCATGCCTCGTCTGACAGCTCTAATCCTTCATCGTTCCGGTAGCCGGCGACCGCATCTCTCAGAGCGGGGAGCAAGTGCTCCAGGGCTTGTTGGGGGAGACCGGCTTGGGCGTAATGGTAGGCCAAGAGACCGTGTACGCTCTCCAGACGATCCCGGTAAAATTCTTTGAGGGCCTCGACCGCGTAACCGTGGAGTAAGCGACGCTGGGCTGAGGTGATCTGGTGATACAAAACATCCCGGATTTTGTCATGGGCAAAGCTGTAGTGGGTTTCTACTCCTGAGATTATCTGGGTTTGCTCTAAGCTCTCTAATCGTTGGACCAGCTCCAATGGGTTTGCTCCAGATGGGTTCAGTCTTCGCCAGAGATGCTTCAGCCATGCTAGTTCGCAGCGATGACCGATGACGCTCATCAGTTCCAGGATCTGCTTGTTTTCTTGACTCAAGCGCTCGATTCGAGGCCTCAGAATCTCTTGGATCTCTCGGGGTTGTAGCTGCCGGTAGCGCCGGGTGATCACCGCGACCTCAGCCGCCCAATCTCCTGCGGCGGTCGTCGTGATGACCCTCGCTTCGAAGAGCGACTGCAAGATCGCCACTAAAAACAAGGGGTTCCCTCCGCTTTCTCGATGGAGATACCGGCTCAGACGCTCGCGGTCTTTGAGCGCGGGCGACACACCACGCAACAACTCATCTATCTCTTGCTCCGACAATTGGGAGAGCTGAAGGTCATCCGTTCCTTGGCCTACGCGTTCTCGCAGAACACGACGCGTCAAGGGCATCAACGAGTGATCTTTTTGCAGCTCTTCAGACCGATACGTTCCAAGGATTAAGAGAGGATGTTCGGCTATTTGTGAGAAAAGATAATCCAGAAAGTCGACCGTCGAGGGATCCGTCCACTGCAGGTCGTCGAGGAAGAGCAACAAAGGCGGGTGAGTTTCGGACAGCTGTAAGAGTAGCTGGCGGATCGCGGCAAAGAAGCGCAAACGCTCTTGATCGGGTCGTAAGGGGGGAAGCGAAAGAGCGGACCGCCGCGGTAGCCCAAGGTCCGGGAGCCAAGGAGCGAGTACGTCCAAGCTCAGAGCGGGTAACTGCTCGCGCGCTTGCTGGTCTAAGGCCAAGAGGTAATCCCGCAGCGCGTGAAGGAGGGCTTGATAAGGCTGTTTGGCTCCCAACTCCGTGCAGCGTCCTTGGAGGGCACGCGTCTTGAAGCGTGTTTGGGCATAGCGAATTATCTCTTGAGCGAGTCTGGTCTTCCCGGCTCCCACCTCGCCGCCGATCAAGACCAGCCCGCCGCTGCCTTCGGAGGCCTCTTCCAAGCGCCGGAGCAATCGGCGGTATTCTTCCCGACGGCCGACGAAGGGCAGACGGCTCAGCGAATGATGAACCGGGTACGGCACGAGCTCTGGGGTCGGATAAGCCCGATCGAGCTCTACGATATGACCCTCTCGGATCTGTTCGTAGAGATGGCGAGTGGGCTCACTCGGCTTCACTCCCAGCTCTCCCGACAAGACTCGCTCGCATTCTTGATAGAGGCGGAGAGCTTCAGCCTGGTTACCCATCAGATAGTTGCAGAGCATCGCCTGCCGATAGATGTCTTCGCGATACTTGTCGGCCGTCCACGCTTGACGACACAACTCCACCGCGCGACGATAGTGCCCTTGACGGGTCTCGCATTCTGTCAGCCCTAAGAGGGCGGACACATACTGATGACGCCAGCGGTCCCGTTCGGCGATAGCCCACTCCTCATAGCGATCCTCCGCCAGATAATCTCCCGCATAGCGCGAGATCGCTTGCTCGTACTCGGATGCGGCTTCACTGTATTTTTTTTGCCCCATCAGCTCTTTCGCCCATTGGGAATGCGCCGCAAACTCCTCGACATCGATCGTGCACTCAGCCTCCGCGCTAAAGCGATAGCTATCGCGAAGCGTCTGAATATAGAGCGATGGGGCGCGTGTGCCGGGCTCGAGCACGCGGCGAAGCTGATGGACATAAGCGCGCAAGAAACGGAGCGCCTGCGTATAATCGGAATGCTCCGGCCATAAATACTCGGCGAGCTGTTCGCAACGAAAGATACGGCCTCGTTCGCCGAGAAGAATCTTCAGCAAGGCTTTCGTCTGTTCGGAACCCCAATCCTCGATGAGAGCATTATCTCGCCAGACGGCGAATTCCCCGAACATACGAATTCGCAGGCCCATAAGGCCTCCTGATCGTGGATAATTTTAACAGGTTTTATCGGAGGATGCTTTGAATCACGGAGACCGCGGAATATCCACAGAAGACGCGGAAGAAGCAGGCCGTTTTCCGTGCTTTCCGTGGAGTTTCAGTGTCCTCTGCGATTCAAATCGTACACTAATCGCTTACTTTGCAAACGTTGCGTACCGAAGTTTAATAGCAACGCGACATGATAACCCAAAGCCTTTAGATATGAAAGCGTTTGGATAAAATCAATGTCTTCCAGGCTTGCTTTTGCTTTGAGCTCAACAATAATGTCCTCGACAAGGAAATCTACGCGGCGGGTATCGAGTTTTTCGCCCTTGTAAAAGATGGGTATCCATTCCTCACGAGCAAATTGAAGGCCTTCGGCTTCGAACTCTTGTGCAAGCGCTCGTTGATAGACGATCTCTTGGAATCCGGGACCAAGGGTTTTGTGAACTTCCACAGCACATTTCAAGATTCGTCCGGTGATGTCGCTCTGAGAGAGATCATGCTTGTTGGCCATACCGTCTTTATTATACATCTTTGAATCGCGGAAAGCGCTGAGGAGCTCGGAATGCACGGAAAAAAGACATGGCATTTCCCGAGAGTTCCGTGTCTTCTATTATTCAGGCCACCCCTCCCATATTGAATCACGGAAAACACGGAGAAGCACGGAAGACGTGGAAGAAGAAAACCGTTTTCAGTGTTTTCCGTGGAACTTCCGTGCCTTCCGTGATTCTAAGCCTGTCACAAAAAACACAAGGGAGCAGGTGTTTCCATCCACCTGCTCCCTACGCGGGCGAGGTCTGTCATTGGCCTTGGTCACGGATTCGGGATATTGATATTGTCCGGGATATTGTCTTGAATACATGCCCTCGATCGAATACGAGACGAACGCTCTCGACAGCCAACTGATCGATTGCCCTGAAAAGAGAGGCGATCTGATCTAAGAAAAGGTTCATCAATCCAACAAGATGGCCATCGTTCTGGGAGACGGTCTCGATCGATAAGTTCATGCAAGTTGGACAGGGCGTGGGTGGCCATCCAGATTGAGCCTTGGCCTCGACACTCGCTAGATTAATGGCCACAAACAATACACTGAGGGTCAGCATCCAACTCATCCAGTGGATTAAGTAATCCTGAACGGCACGTGCGCAATTCTTCGTAAACATAGCAGCTCCTTTCAAAAACTGTGTGATGGGCGGGCGTGCCGAATAGCGCTTGCATACTCCGGGGGGATTTGCTCTAATGAGAGCGCCCAGTAGCGCCAGTTGCTATTCGGGTGTGTGAGGACCGGGGAGTGCCCGCGAAGCCTTGCCCTGGTCCTTCTGTTTGTGTAGCTAGTTCATCGTCATCGTCTCCTTTCTCTGCTTTGTGTCGCTGATTCTGTCGTGTGCTTCAGCTGCGACTCTGAACTTCACTCTGATCTATGGCCCAAAAGGAGGCGAGTCTAACAACTTGAGTTTTGTGCCGACTCAAAACGTGGAGGAATGCACAGTTGCTCAGGCAACGGGGCATCACTTGGATGAGATTGGACTTGTCATCTATGCCCAGCTTATAATCTCATTCGGTGATTCTCGTGAGATTCCAGCGCTGGATTTTCTTCACGTTTGTTTTGCTTTCTATCTCTGGCAGTCCGAGCCAGCCGAACGCGCAAACTCTCCATGACTTAACCGTCTGCGCCCGGCAGAGTGTAGAAGCCCAACTGGGCTGGGCTCTGCTCGCCGAACAGCAGGGCTTTTACACAACGGAAAACCTGCGCGTGCAGTGGCGCATCAATCACGCCAAAGCACCACTAGAAGCTCTACAGGACAAAGAGTGTGATCTCGCGATCGCGCGCCTCGGCGAATTCATTCTCACACTGAATGAAGCACTCCTTGAAGCTAAGAACGCCCACTTGGTTCACATCGCGCAAATCTATCCGACCAACGCCCTGCGCCTGATGGGCCTGCCTGGATTGCTCCGAAAACTCGATGAGTATAAGCATATCACGCTGACTTCCTGCGACGAAGAGAAAAATGAGATCGACATCATTATGAGAGCTCTGCTCGCGATCGCGTGGGATTATGAGGACGATGACGAGCTTACCTGTGGCAATGGAACCGAAGACCCGGTCGCTGCGCTACTCACAGGGAATGTCGATCTCATCGGCGGGATGCTCTACGACGAGGCCTATCGCGTCGCCGCCGCGCGAGGCACTTCGGTCAATGAGCTCGACATGTTCAACCCGGGTGTCCTGAAACGTCTCAACTTTGATATTCCCGAAGAAGCAATTATCGCACGTGAAGATTTTCTGGCCGACGCGAAAAAGAAAGATCTCGCAGTGCGCTTTGTGCGAGCAAGCCTGAAAGGCTTAGCATTAGCAAAAGACCCAGGTGCAGTCGTAGGAGCAGTGTTGGAGAAAAACAAGGTGGCGGACCGAGCGCATCAAGAGTACGCCGCACAAGTGATTGCGAAAATGATCGGTGCGTTTCCTGAGGGTCGCTTGGGCCGGCTGACGCCGGAACAGTACGAGAGCGCGTTGCGCTTTTTCAAAAAATTTGGCCCCGTACAGGCCGAGCTCGCTGCGTTTCAGAGTGCGCTACGCTCCGATATTTGGGAAGCCGCCACCAGCGTGCATTGAAACAGTGATTTATTTGAGAAAACCGCCAAGGCGCCAAGAAAATCCATTACTCCTCATGGACTTGACAATTCTCAGAATGCGTATATAATTAGGCTCACAAGGACGGTGCGCTATGTTACCCAACCAGACAATCCGAACGCATGTCAACAGCGTTACTGTCTCTTCTCTTTCTGCCGGAAATTCCATAACCAAAAGCAAAAAACGCTAACGCTTAAGCTGCTCGTTCTGCGACAAAATTTTTCTAGTGAGTGAGCGCGCAGAACGTGGGCGATGCTTTGTTTGATCTCAACACGAAAGGAGACATATAATGGCCAATACCACGAAGCAAAAGGGAGAACGGAGAAAGAAGGACGCGCATGAGTGCTAAGATCAAAGTCGCGATCCTCGGAGCGACAGGAGCGGTCGGTCAACGTTTCGTTCAACTCTTAGAGAATCATCCTTGGTTCGAGATTTCAGCCCTGGCTGCGTCTGAGCGCTCTGCGGGCAAAGCATATACTGAAGCCGTCAATTGGAAGCTCGATACACCCCTCCCGGAGCGCGTACGAAAACTGCCCGTGCTCGAAGCCAAGCCCGGTTTTGAAGCCGCGATTGCGTTCTCTGGACTCGATTCCAAAGTCGCCGGCCCGATCGAAGAGGAATTTGCCCAGGCGGGCTACGCCGTCATCAGCAACTCCAAAAATCACCGAATGGACGAAGATGTCCCGCTTCTGCTGCCCGAGATCAACGCCGATCACATCGGACTTATTGAAATTCAAAAAAACAAGCGCGGCTACAAGAAGGGCTTTATTGTCACAAACTCAAACTGCTCGGCGATGGCGCTGTGCCTTGGGCTTGCGCCCATCGACCAAGCGTTTGGAATCGAAAAAGTCATGGTCACGACGCTGCAAGCGATCTCCGGCGCAGGCTATCCCGGCGTTCCCGCGCTTGACATCGTCGGCAACGTGATTCCCTACATTGGCGAAGAAGAAGAGAAAATGGAGCGCGAGACGCAAAAGATTCTAGGCAAGTTCAAGAACGGCAAGATTGAAAATCACCCAATGATTCTGAGCGCAACGACGACGCGCGTGCCGGTCATTGACGGACACACCGAGAGCGTCAACGTCAAGCTACAGAAGAGAGTCTCGCTCGACGAAGTGAAGAGTGCATTTCGCAATTACTTTTCTGTTCCCCAAAAACTGAAGCTGCCGAGCGCGCCGGAGCATCCGGTCGTTCTCAAAGAAGAGATCGATCGTCCGCAGCCTAGATTAGACGTGAATATTCAGAAGGGCATGGCGACGATTGTCGGACGCGTGCGTCCGTGCCCGATCTTCGACTGGAAGTTTGTCATCCTCGGGCATAACACGATCCGCGGCGCGGCGGGAGCAGCCATTCTGAATGCGGAGTTACTCAAAAGCCAAGGTTTTCTCAGCTAAAGGGAACGATCGCCATGATTGTGATGAAGTTCGGCGGGACATCGGTCGAGAGCGCGGAGGCGATGGAACAAGTGATCTCCATCGTCAAATCTAAATTGTCGCGCAAGCCGATCGTCGTCGCCTCGGCGATGTCCAAGATCACGGATACGCTTTTGCAGTGTGCGCAACTGGCACGCGACGGACACGAATCGCAAGCGCACTCGCTCATCCAAGATGGGCTCGCCAAGCGACATCACCAAGCTATTGAAAAGCTGGTCCAAAACAGTCTGCGTCAAAAGCTTTTGCAAGACGCAGTCAACAAATACTTAGACGAGATCAAAAACTTAGTACATGGTTTGGCAATCTTGGGCGAGCTTTCGCCAAGATCGCTGGATGCGATTGTTTCTTATGGCGAGCGTCTCTCGACGCTGATTCTCTCCGTTGCGATGCAAGAGCACAGCATCACTGCCGAGTTGGTGGACGCTCGCAAGGTGATGATCACAGACGAAAATTTTACAAAAGCTGCGCCGTTACTGGATCTTTCTGCATCCAAAGCCAGAGAAATTTTTCTTCCTATCCTGAAAAAGGGCTCTGTGCCCGTGACGCAAGGCTTTATCGGCTCGACACGCGATGGAACCACGACGACGCTCGGGCGCGGCGGCTCCGACTATTCCGCAGCCATTATTGGCGCTTTGCTCAATGCTGAGGAAATCGAGATTTGGACCGACGTGGATGGGATTCTCACGACCGACCCGAAGATGGTAACGGACGCTCGCTTGCTCGAAACAGTGACGTTCCAAGAAGCATCCGAGCTAGCTTATTTTGGCGCGAAAGTATTACATCCGAGTACGATCTGGCCCGCCGTCGAGAAGAATATCCCCGTGCACGTCTACAACACAAAGCGTCCCGAGTCACCGGGTACGCACATCGTCGCACGCGAGACCAAAGAGAGCAAATCCGGTGGCATCAAGTCGATTGCTTACAAGAAGGGCATTGCCGTGATCAACATTTACTCGACGCGAATGCTCTTGGCGCACGGCTTCTTGAAGTCCATTTTTGAGATTTTTGACAAGTTCGAGACGTCGGTTGATCTGGTCGCAACGTCCGAAGTGAGCGTCTCACTCACGATCGATGATGCACAACATCTGGAGAAAATCGTGAGCGAGCTGAAGAAATTCTCGACCGTGACTGTCGAACAGAAAAAAGCAATTGTGTGTTTGGTCGGCGAGCAGATGAAGTACACGCCGGGAATCGCCGCGCGGGTCTTCAACGCGATTAAAGAGATCAACGTCAACATGATTTCCCAGGGCGCTTCGGAGATTAATGTGAGTTTTATCGTCAACGAGTCGGACGTATCTACTGTCGTGCAAAAGTTGCACTGCGAGTTCTTTGAGTAAATGAAGGGGGCGAAGCCCATGCGCATCGGATTGATCGGTCACGGCAAGATGGGACAGGAGATCGAACGGCTCGCGACTCAGAAGAAGCACACGATCACTCACATTTTCACGGAAGACAAGCCCCTCTGGAATGCCAAAGAGCTTTCAGACATTGACGTCTTGATTGATTTCTCGCTGCCGAGCGCCGTGATGAAAAATATCGAGACGGCCGCACGCGCAAAAGCTAATTTGGTTGAAGGGACTACAGGGTGGTACGAGAAACTCTCCGAAGTACAAAGGCAAGTGCAACAATCAGGCATTGGGTTTATCTATGCGTCGAACTTCTCGCTCGGTGTAAATCTCTTTTTCAAGATCGTCGAGCACGCGGGTAGTTTGTTCAATCATTTTTCGGACTACGATCTCTTCGTTCACGAGATGCACCACAACCAGAAGATCGACAGCCCCAGCGGCACGGCCCTCTCACTGGGGAAAATCTTGTTGAAGACAGTCGAGCGCAAAAAGGAGATATTGAGCGATCGCGCAGCGTCAAAAATTGAGCCGTCGCAGTTGCATATCTCTTCGACACGCGTCGGCTCGATGCCGGGCACACATATCGTTGGTTTTGACTCGGCAGCGGATACGATCGAGCTAACGCACAAAGCTCGCAACCGTTCTGGGTTTGCGCTGGGTGCGCTCGCGGCGGCCGAATGGATTCAGAGCAAGAAGGGTTTTTTCATCATGGATGAAATGATAAAAGATATTCTCAGGCTCTCCAAGGAGGGATAGCGCATGGACCTACGGAAGCTACGCGGCTCGATTGTGGCGTTGGTGACGCCGTTCAAGTCGGACGGAAGTGTTGACACAAAAGCGCTCAAGAATTTGGTGGAGTTTCAGATCAAAAATGGGACCGACGCGATCAGCCCCTGCGGCACCACGGGCGAAGCGCCGACGCTTAGCGACGACGAGTTTGAGACCGTTGTCGGAACAGTTGTCGAAACAGTAAAAGGGCGTGTACCCGTGATCGCGGGCGCGGGTAGCAACTCCACTCACAAAGCGATCAAGCTCTCGAAGCTGGCGGAAGAGCTTGGCGCCGATGGGATTCTCTCGGTCGGTCCGTATTACAACAAGCCGACCCCAGAAGGCTTCTATCAGCACTTCAAGGCGATCGCAGAATCTGTGGATATTCCCATCTTGCTCTACAATGTCCCTGGACGCACCGGCTCGAACATGGAACCCAAAACCGTGGTGCGTTTGGCCAAGATTCCCAACATTTTCGGGATGAAAGAAGCGTCGGCCAACATCCCTCAGATGATGGACTTGATCCGAAACAAGCCCGACGATTTCCGTGTCTATTCCGGTGACGACGCCTTCACCTTGCCACTGATGGCCTGCGGTGGTGATGGGATTGTCTCGGTGGCAGCCAACGAGATCCCCAAGCCGATGAAGCAATTAGTAGAAGCTGTACTTAGGGAAGATTATGAAAAAGCCCGCGCAATTCACTATAAGTATCTGCCGTTGATGAACGCTAATTTCATCGAATCTAACCCGATTCCGGTGAAGTGCGCGCTCGCGATGATGGGCCTCATCCAAGAGAATTATCGGTTGCCCATGATCCTCCTCGGCGAAGAGAATCGCAAAAAGCTGAGAGCGATTTTGGAGGAGTTGGAGCTTATCTGAATGAAAAACATACAGGCAGAGATTGAGCGCATCGCGCAGTTGCCCGATCACCAGATTGGGCCTGCTGATTTGGAAGTGTTCGCAGAGTTCAAGAAATTACTGAACTCCGGCCAACTCCGAGCGGCAGAAAAGATTGGAGAGGAGTGGCGTGCCAATGCCTGGGTCAAACGTGGCATATTGCTCGGCTTTCGACTAGGCCAGCTGAGTGATTTTTCGGTGAATGACCAGTTTCGTTTTTTCGACAAGCACACGTATCCTCTCAAGGCACTGACTCTGGAAGACAAAGTGCGAGTCGTGCCAGGTGGGACAGCAGTTCGTGACGGAGCTTATGTCGCGAAGGGCGTCGTCATTATGCCGCCAGCCTACATTAACGTCGGAGCCTACATTGACGAAGGAACTCTGGTGGATTCTCATGCCCTCGTCGGCTCGTGCGCGCAAGTTGGCAAGCGTGTGCATTTGAGTGCAGCGGCACAGCTTGGAGGAGTGCTGGAGCCCGTTGGAGCGTTGCCGGTCATCATCGAAGATGAAGTGATGGTCGGTGGAAATTCTGGAATTTACGAGGGGACGATCGTCAAACGCCGCGCGGTAATCGGTGCTGGCACAATCTTGACCGCTTCGGTGAAAGTGTATGACTTGGTGAAGAAGAAGATTTATCGAGCGACCAAGGAGTCGCCTTTGGTGATTCCTGAAGGAGCAGTGGTTGTGCCGGGTTCGCGGCCTACGTCGGGCGCATTTGCCGTCGAGCACCAGCTTTCGGTGTACACGCCGCTCATCGTGAAGTATCGCGATGAGAAGACCGATGCTGCAACGGTCTTGGAAGAGGCTTTGAGATGAAAATCGATAGATTAAAGACTATCTGCTAGAATGGCTCAAGAAAGTTTATGACAACCAAGAGTGCTGAAGAGATATATACTAAGGAAGTGCGACGTTTACCACTCAAGGAGCGGTTGCGGTTGGCAGCTCTAATCCTTGATGGAGTCGTCAACTTATCCAATCGGGCTGATATAGATGAACAAACTTTGTGGAGTGAAGAAGACTTGCGGGATTTGAGCGTCGCTTCTTTATGGTATGCCACACAAGCCAACGACAAAGAATAAAGCATTGATTCGACCGGCTGACGTGGTTACAGTGGATTTTCCAGGAGTGACTGGCATCAAGCGCCGACCAGCGCTGATCGTTTCTACTGAGGCTTATCACTCTGCTCGGCCAGACGTGATCATAGCCATACTCACGAGCCAAGTGCAAGGGGCTCGCGCAGTGACTGATTATGTCCTGAAAGATTGGGCATCGGCTGGGTTGCGTCAGTCTTCTGCATTTCGCGCATTTCTAGCTACTGTCCATGCAAGCAGTGTCCAAATCATTGGACATCTTTCAGATCGCGACTGGAAAGAAGTGTTGATTCGGTTAAAGCAAGCCATATCTGTAGCTTAATCAAAAGGGAGCCCATGAACTTTACGCTCGCCCATCGGCTCAATGGCATCGAGAAATCTCTGATTCGCCAAGTGAGCGACTTGGCAGGGCCGAACGCGATTCCGTTGGGGCTTGGCGAGCCGAGCTTTCCGACACCTCAACCGTTGCTGGAAGCCGCGCGAAAATTTCTGGAGAAGGGCCATGTTCCCTACACACCGAACGCGGGCCTTCGAGAGCTACGCGAACTGATCGCAAAAGCGACGGGTCGAGGCATTGATCACAACTGGGTTTGCGTCACCGTCGGCGGCCAAGAAGCGATCTTCATCGCGATGCTCGCGCTGGTCAATCTCGGTGATGACGTGCTGATTCCCAATCCAGGCTATCCAGCTTATAGAACCGTGGCCAAGTTGCTCGGTGCGAATATTGTCGATCTGCCCTTGCGCGCACAGAACGGCTTCTCCGTGAGCGCTGAGGATGTCGAGCGCGCGGTGACACTTAAGACGAAGCTCATCTTTCTGAACAGTCCGCAGAATCCGACAGGAGCAGTTGATTCAGCCAGCGAACTTCAACGCATCGCACAGCTCATCGCGAAGCGAGACATCTGGGTGATCTCGGATGAAGTCTACAGCCGCATCTATTATGGCGAGGCACCGATCTCGATCGCGCGCTTCGCCGAAAAAGCAATCGTCGTCGACAGTCTCTCAAAAACATTCAGCATGACGGGGTGGCGCTTGGGGTGGGTGATCGCGCCGCCCGAGCTGATGCAGCATCTGGTCGCGCTCAACCAGAATGCCATTACGTGTGCGCCGACGGTTTCACAGAGAGTTGCCATGGTTGCCTTACAAGGAGCTGCCGATACAGCCGTGGGAGAGATGCGGGATGAGTACCGACGCCGTCGCGAGATCATGATGGAGTCGGTGAAAAAATTCGTCGGGCGCCCTTATACAGAGCCCAGGGGGGCGTTCTATCTCTGGCTGGATGTTTCGCACGCCGTACAAGAGTACGGGAGTACACTAGAGTTAGCCAAGGAATTGGTAAAACAAAAACAGACAGTCGTCTCTCCGGGCATCGGCTTTGGCAGCCGAGGAGAAGGCTATTTGCGTTTAAGCTTTGCCGCCGAACCGGAGCAGATTCGTGAGGGAGTCAAGCGTTTGGGAGAATTTTTGAATGAGACTGTCTGAATTTTGGATATAGATGGAACTTATCCAGTAGGCTATAATCACATTATGAAACGATCAGCAATAGCTAAGAAGCACAAAAGGGGCTTAAAACTTCTTGTTACTCTCGAACCTGGGGAGGATGGTTACGTTGTCGTTGAATGCCCGGCTATTCCTGGTTGTATGTCACAAGGACGCACTCGTGAAGAAGCATTAGAGAATATCAAGGATGCTATTCTCGCTTGCTTGGAAGTGCGCAAAAAACGGGGAATGCCGATGACGGTTGAGACTCAAGAAGTCGAGGTGGCTGTCTAAACGTGTCACGCTTGCCGCGAATTAGCGGAGAAACAGCGGTAAAAGCGTTTGTCAGAGCTGGTTGGAATCTTGACCGATTAAGTCATCGAAATCATTTCGTGCTAAGCAAGTCAGGAAGTCCGGAATCATTATCTGTACCCAATCACAAAGAATTAGACTCTGGTCTTTTGCGTAGCTTAATTCGCAAGTCTGGCTTAACTGTAGAAAAATTTGTTAGATTGATGAAACCATAAGATTGAGGTTTGGATGAAAACAGCGTTTCTGTTCCCCGGGCAAGGCTCGCAGTCCGTCGGCATGGGCAAAGATCTCTATGAGCGCTTTCGCGAGCGCGTTGACCCGTTCTATAAGCGCGCGAACCAAGCGCTAGGGTTTGATCTCAAAGAGCTTATCTTCTCGGGCTCTGAAGACAGATTGAAGCTCACGGAATTTGCTCAGCCCGCGATCTTGCTTGACAGTCTCATTAAGTTTGAGTTGCTCGGGCAAAAGCCAGATTATGCAGCGGGGCACAGTTTGGGCGAGTACTCGGCGCTCGTCGCGGCGGTCGTGCTCACGCTTGAAGACGCGCTGGTCTTGGTGAACAAGCGGGGGAAATATATGCAAGAAGCCGTGCCTGTGGGCCAAGGCGGTATGGTCGCACTGATGAGAATCGAGTACGAAAAAGTGCGAGAGATTTGTGCTCAGACGGGGGCCGAGATCGCGAACTATAACTCGCCTCAGCAGATTGTGATTTCGGGCACACGCGACGCCGTCTTGGCGGCCAAAAAGCTCGCGGAAGAAAACAAAGGAGCTGGCATCGAATTGTCCGTTTCGGCGCCGTTCCATAGTTCGCTCATGAAGCCCGCCGAAGAGCGACTCAAAGCTGATATTGCGAAAGCGACTTTCTCTCACCCAGCGTTCCCCGTGATCTCCACCGTGAGCGGCGAGCCGGAGACAGATTCTGTAAAGATCAAAGAGCTATTGATGAAGCAGATCACGGCTCAGGTGCGATGGACAGATTATGTTCTAAAGCTGAAATCGTTCGGAGTAGTAAATTGTGTTGAAGTCGGGCCGGGCGACGTGCTCACGAAGTTGGGAAAACGCATCGACAAAGACCTTGAATTTCTTACTTTCTTACAGGTGAGGCAATGAATGATTTTGTAGGGAAAATCGGCATTATCACGGGCGGCACCAAGGGCATCGGCAAATTTATCACAAAACATTTGATCGCCCGTGGCGCCAAAGTGTATGTTCTCGCTCGCGACGCCGAAGCCGGCAAGAAAACCGAACAAGAACTGGGGGCAAATTGTATCTTCCGAACAGTCGATGTTACGAACGGAGCCCAAGTTCAAGCGACGATTGACTCGATTATTGAAACGGAAAAGCGTGTCGATTTTTTGGTCAATAACGCGGGCGTCACCCAAGACAATCTTTTGCTGCGCATGACTGACGAGCAATGGGACTTCGTCTTCTCGACCAATCTTAAGGGGGCTTTCTACTGCACCAAGGCGGTGGCGAGGGCGATGATGAAGCAGCGCGCCGGGGCAATTCTCAACATTACTTCCATTGTCGGCATCACCGGCAACGCTGGCCAAGCCAACTATGCTTCGGCCAAAGCCGGTCTGATTGGATTTACGAAGAGCATCGCCCGCGAGTTCTCCTCTCGCAATATCCGAGTGAACGCGATTGCGCCGGGTTTTTTCGAGACCCAACTGACCGTGGGCTTGCCCCCGGAACTCAAAGAAAGATACTTGAAAGAGATCCCCTTGGGACGTTTCGGAACGTTGGATGAAATCGCGGAGGTGGCTTGCTTCTTGCTTTCTGAGCGCGCTTCGTATATAACGGGGCAGATTTTAAACGTCGACGGCGGGATGCTCATGCGCTAGGACTTGACTTTTGCGTGCCATTCTGCCAGAGTAATGGGCAGGTTCCGGATGGAGGTGAGGCTATGGCAGATGTAGCCGAACGCATCAAGGAGATCATCAAGGAGCAGTTGATGGTGGAGACCGACGAAGTCATCGAGACTGCTTCATTCGTGGACGACCTTGGCGCGGATTCGCTCGATACGGTCGAGATGATCATGGAGATCGAGGATGAATTCGGTATCGAGATCCCCGACGAGGATGCCGAGAAGATCGCGACCGTCAGCGACGCGATCGAATACGTCAAGAAGAAGGTCGAAACGCACGTTAAGTAGTCCATCGGTTATACAGAGAAAGTCGCATCGGTGGACTGCATTCATTTATGGAGATTGGCGGTGCTTCGCGCAGCCTGCATGAGTGTGTTGAAGTAATTCTGGCTGCTGCCGATGGCACGTCGGGTATTTCTGAAAACAAACTGGGCGAACAGCGTTACACTATTCGCCCAGTTTTTCTTGCTTATAGAGTTGAGAAGCTACTTCACGTTCGGATTGATATTCGCGAACGTGCCCTTCGGGTTGGGCGATAACCAAACGGTCAAGACATAGATGCCTCCCACCGTAGGCCAGTTCGTGATCCCGAAGAGATTCGCATCTCCCGCATTCAGCGCGACAAAACGTACACCGATCAATTTGAGTTTTCCGTCGGAGCCGGGCGTGTAAATCAAGAACGGCACGCGCGTAACACTCACGGCTCCGCTGACCAATGACTGATTGACATAGAGCTGGCCGACTTGAGCGACGGCCGCGCCGACTTCTTTGTAACCGTCGGACTTGGCTTGATCAACATCTTGGTACTTCGCGATGGCTTTCGTCATCTGGTTCAGCTGGTTCAGAATTTCTAGGTCTTTCTGGTTGAGCAGGTAGCGTGTGCCCGGCACGTAGACGCCGATGCCGTAGCGGGTCGCTGCATCGCGCAGCTCATCGTCGGTCACTTTGCCGTCGCGCGTGTAATAGTCGATCCAGCCAGGGCTTTGCACTTCTCCCTGCAGATCGCCCGTCGCGACCTTGCTCGCATCAAAGCTGGTGCCCGTCGTGGTTGTTCGACTGGCCACGACAAAAGTAAACGTAAACATTTGCGTCTGACCGTTAGCATCCGTCACTCGTAGCGTCACTTTGAAGGTGCCTGCATCTTTGAATATATGAGTGATCGTCAGCGTCGTCACGGTCTCGTCAAACGTGCCGTCGCCGTCCCAATCCCATTCATACTTGACGAAATTGCCGAGCGCCGCGGCATCGAAGCTCACCGATTCGCCGGCTTGTGGGTTCGCCGGTGATGCTTTAATCTGCGCAGGCAGGTTATTGCTAGTGGAGGGTAGACCTTCGACCGAGACGGTCTTCTCGGCTTGAGCGGTCGCGTTGTCATCGTCGGTAACTTTGAGGACGACCTTGCGGTCGCCGCCCGTGGTGAACGTGTGAGTGACTTTGGAAGAAGTAAGGGTTTCGTCGAAGGTGCCGTCACCATCCCAGTCCCACTCATAACGAACGATCTTTCCGTCGGGGTCTTTGGAGGCTGAGGCGTCAAACGTCGCCGGGTCATTGACTTTCGGTTTATCCGGCGCGTAGACGAAATCCGCGACCGGCGGTTTGATCTCTTTCTTCGCTTCGATGCTCATCGGAGCTAGGTCTTGGCTCGTCTTGTCGCCTTTGCTGTTGGTGAACTCAACAAACGAGGGTTTCTGGATCACGCTGATCGTACCCGTGCGATTGACGCTCAACTGGAAGGCGAAAGAACGCACCGCGCCAGTCATCATTAAATCAAAATCCCACTCGGCCTTGAGTAATCCATCGGCGCCGCGACGCAACTGGGGAGTGTCGAAGAACGTTTCGAGATTCACGCCGGGAGAGATCGTCGCGACGACACGCACAAAGCGAGCCGCTGTTGCCCGGCCGAGTTTTTTGAATAAGCCTTCAAGAGATTCGACGTTGTACCGAACGAAAAAGGTCCCTTTGGAGTATTTGGCCAACTCGCTCAGAAACTTTCGGTTGACGTTCTTGCTGATGCCGAACGGATAGATGGCAAGCTGCTGCATTCCGGCCCGCTGCGCTTCGAGTTCGGCACGCCGTCCCACCGGGCTGATCCCGTCAGTCGGGACGATGATCGCACGTAACGCGTTGGGGCGGACCTCTTTGACGAGTTCATCGGTGGCCATCGCGAGCGCCTCGCCCATCGCGGTCTGTTTGCCTTGAGTGAGCGAATCGATGGTGGAGTACGCCTTGTTCAGATCGTTGGTCAACGGCAAATTTACTTCGGCGGCTTCCGAGAAAGAGATGATTCCGACGCGATCGCCCGCGCTCAGTTGGCTCACGATCTGGCGCGCGACCATTTTGAGCATCCGTAAATCTTGGCTCGCCGAGCGATCGAACAAGATGAACATATCCACTGGCTTGTCGGGCGCAGGCACGGCCTTTAGCGTGAGCTTGACCGTCGCAATCTTTGGGTCTTGTGTCCCGCTCTTGATGAAGACCGTCGTTGGATCGATGTTCTGTTCAATCTGGACTTCTTGGGCGCTGACCACCACATCGGCAATAGCTAGTAGTCCAAAAACGAGCACCAAGATTCCCAAGCAAGATGGAAATCCCTCTCTAAACACGCTCTTTCCCCCTTTCACAAACTATAGGACTGTGCTCAGTCTAGCAGAAATGAAGCGAGTTGGGGGGTGATTCAGATCACACAAACTTGGTGACATTGGCGGCTTGTCCGTTGGAGAAAAGCATTCCGGGTGTATCTTCTAAAGTGATGTGAAACACGCTCGAAAAATGTTCAGCGATCTGATTCTTGACGTGAGTGAGAGAGATGGGCTTCCCCGAGTATCGTTCCATCGAGGTCATCACCGAAGCGTCGAAGCCGCAGGGATTGATGGCATGAAAGAAGCGTAGGTCCGTGCTGACGTTCAGCGCGAACCCATGATAGGTCACCCAGTGTTTTACAGCGACGCCGATCGAAGCAATTTTCCGAGAAATTTTTTCGCTCGTCCAAACCCCCGTAAGGCCGGGGCGTCGTTCAACGGGAATCCCAAAGTCAGCACAGGTGCGAATCAAGACTTCTTCAATGTTGCGTAGATAACCGTGAAGATCTCGCTCGTGCTCTGGGAGTTTGGAGATCGGATACCCGACGAGCTGACCCGGACCATGGTACGTGATGTCTCCACCGCGCTCGATCGCATGGCACGGAACACTTTCACTGCCGACCCTAATCTCTCTTCGTTGATCACGCGATTTTCGTCCTACCGTGTAGACGTGCGGATGTTCGAGCAAAAAAAGCACATCCGGAATCTCATCGCGCGCGCGCCGCGCAACCAGATCGAGCTGCAGCTCCCAAGCTTCTGGGTAGTCTCTCACGCCGAGGTCGATGAGCCATGCTTGTTTCATAGCATAATAAATACAGAAGTCGACTCTTGTGATCGCTGTGCAAAATTCTTGATGAAATTTTATGCCGCCTCCAAGAAGAGCAGCTTTGGGTTCTCCAAATAATCTTTGATCTTTTTACAAAAACCCGCACCCATGTAGCCATCGACAATTCTGTGATCGAACGAGAGCGAGAGCAGCATAATATCACGAACAACAATCCCACTCTCGCGCACCACGGGGCGTTTTTTGATCTCATGCACGCCCAAAATGGCGACTTCAGGATAGTTGATGATAGGCGTCGCGAAGAGCCCACCCATCGCGCCCAAGCTCGTGATCGTAAAAGTGCTGCCCTGAATATCGTGGAGTTGGAGTTTGCCTTCGCGTGCGGTCGTGGCCAAGCGCTCGATGTCCGCAGCGATCTCGACGAGAGATTTTCGGTCAGCCTCTTTCACCACAGGGACAACGAGTCCCTCGTCCGTCGCAGCGGCGATGCCGACGTTATAGTATTTTTTCAGAACGATATCGCCCTTCGCCTCGTCGAGCGAAGCGTTCAACAGGGGCATTGCTTTGAGTGCTGCGACGCACGCTTTCACGATGAAGGGAAGATAAGTAAGCTTGATATTTTTCTTTTCAGTTAGGGGCTTCATCTGCTCGCGTAATTTGACTAATTCCGTCATATCGATTTCGTCTACGTACGTGAAGTGCGCGGCCGTAGTCTTGGACTGGTGCATTCGCTCGGACATCTTCTTGCGGATGCCGCGCAAGGGCATTCTCTCTTCACGTCCGTCCATGCTGACTACGCCAGCGACAGAGGCAGGAGTTGGCTTGGATGCTGCAGAAGGCATCGGAGATGGCGTGGGAGTTGGGGCTACCGGGGTTTTGGTGGAAACACCGTCCGCCGCGAATTTTCGTACGTCTTCATCAGTGACACGCCCACCCGGGCCGCTGCCCGCCACGAGCAAGATATCAATACCCAACTCGCGGGCAAGCTTTCTCGTGGCGGGCGTCGCTAGAACGCGAGTCCCCGGAGCGGTCATTGGCACGGTTGCATTCATCGTCCTGAGAGGAGCAACGGTTGCTGCAGCTGCAGCCATCGTTGGTTGTGCTGCCGGAGCGACGACTGTTTTGGCAGTGGGTGCAGGTGCCGTTTCGCCCGCGACGCCGATCGTCACGAGCACGGTGCCAACCTTGGCGACCTCACCCTCCTTGTACATCAGCTTTAGAACTGTCCCGGCTTTAGGGGAGGGGATTTCCACGGTCGCTTTGTCGGTCATGACTTCGACCAGAGGCTGATCTTCTTTGACCGTGTCGCCCTCTTTCACGAGCCATTTGACGATCTCACCCTCATGGACTCCTTCACCGATGTCCGGCAGCTTGAACTCGAACGCCATTTTCTCCTCCTCATCTCTGTGGTTAATTAAAAATTCACAACGCGCTTGATCGCGTTCAAGATTCTGTCTGCGTCGGGCAGATAGACATTTTCTAGCGTATACGGGAAAGGCGTGTCGAAGCCCGTCACGCGCACGATCGGCGCTCTCAAATGCTCGATGGCTTCTTCGGCCAAGAGAGCGGAGACCTCTGCACCGAAGCCGCACGTCTTGGGCGCTTCGTGCACGATCACGATACGCCCTGTCTTCGTGGCTGATTTCATGATCGCGTCTTTGTCGAATGGGAGCAACGTGCGCAGATCAATCACTTCGCTCTTGATTCCTTCTGTCTTGGCTTTCTCGGCAGCTTCCAGACACGTGTGGATCATCGCGCCGTAGCTGAAAATAGAAACATCGTTGCCTTCACGAACGACGCGCGCAACGCCTAAAGG
>JACOSB010000065.1 GCA_016179105.1 Candidatus Acetothermia bacterium | reverse complement strand
GCAACAATTGCGTCATGAGGGTATCTTGGGTTTGTTTCACAGCTTTTCCCTCCTCCATTCGGGTTCGATTCATCCCCGATCTTGGAGGGAACAGCTTTCTTACGCCCCTCCCAATTTACAGAACTTAGTGTACACAGCCTAGCGTATAATATAATTAAAGAATTGTCAGCAAAGGTTGTGCTCTGAGAGACACCATTTTTGTCTCCAATTCTAGTGGCAATACATACACTACCATATGGTAGTGTAGAATTTCATAAAAACGTTAGATCCATTCGCCTTTACTAAATTGGCAGCATATCGAGCTCGGGGCGAGGAGGTGCAACAATAATGCTGCAGTAATCGGACGGTGAACGTTGCAGTCTACGCTGTCTGATCGCATGACAGCATGATGAGGGGAAATAGGAACAAGCTAAAGCAAGAAACCGTTTCTCAAGTGAGGAATGAGAGCTCCTTGACAACTGCACTAACACAGGAGGTTAGAAAATGAGGTTTCACGCTAGGAGACTGCTTGTACTGTCTGTATTGGTCGTAGGCTTTGGATTAGTTTTAACCAGCTGTACCAATCCGCTCCTGCCGCCGGTAAAGAATGGTAATACCCATCCGCCCGTCTCGGCGGTCCCAGCTGCCAACGGCAACCCATTCGTAGCTGGCCAGCTGATCGTCGGCTTCAAGGACAATGTGGATGACCAGCAGGAAGATTCGGTCGTCAACCAGCATGGCGATCAGACGGTCGAAAAGCTCGGCGGCATCAATGCGCGTCTGGTCAAGATCAGTGGCAACCGCTCTGTAGCACAAGCCATTCAAGAGTATAAGGGCGAAGCCGCTGCGGCTTACGCCGAGCCCAACTTTATCGTCCACACAGATGCTATCCCTAATGATCCCAGTTTTTCATCACTTTGGGGATTACGCAACACCGGCCAAGACATTGGCTGCGGCGCAGCTTGTTTTGGGAACTCGGTGGGTACTGCGGGTGCTGATATCAGCGCCACCTTAGCCTGGGACATCTCCACCGGCTCCCGCGTGAATGTGGTCGCTGTGGTGGACACCGGCATTGATTACAACCACCCGGACTTAGCTGCCAACGTCTGGTCAGCTCCTACATCCTTCACGGTTATCATTGGAAGCAGAACCATTACCTGCGCTGCCGGTACGCATGGCTTTAACGCCATCACCAACACCTGCGATCCGCTGGACGACAACGACCATGGGTCACACGTCTCGGGGACCATCGGCGCAGTGGGCAACAACGGTGTCGGCGTGGTGGGCGTGAACTGGACAGCGAGCATCATGGGTTCCAAGTTCTTGGATGCCAATGGCAGCGGTACTACCGCCAACGCGATCAACGCGATAGAGTTTACGATCCAGGCCAAGGCTGCCTTCTCCAGCACCGCCGGGGCCAACGTGCGCGTGCTTTCCAATAGCTGGGGCGGTGGCGGTTTTTCACAAGCCCTGCTCGACGAGATCAGCAAGGCCAATACTAACAATATGCTGTTCGTCGCGGCGGCGGGCAACGCTAGCTCCAACAATGACACCACTCCGAATTATCCTTCGAACTACAACGCACCCAACGTAGTGGCCGTGGCCGCGACAGACAACAGGGATGCTTTGGCTTCGTTTTCCAACTTCGGTGCCACCACCGTCCACCTGGGAGGGCCGGGGGTCGATGTGCTTTCCACCACCCGCAACAATACCTACTCCTACTTCAGCGGGACTTCGATGGCCACGCCTCATGTGTCCGGGGCGGCGGCGCTGATACTCTCCAAGTGCTCATTAGACACAGCGGGCCTGAAGAGCAATATACTGAACAACGTCGATCCGATTGCGTCGCTGTCGGGTCTCACGGTCACGGGCGGGCGGCTGAACGTCAATAAGGCGATCCGCGCTTGCAGTGCCCCCCCTACGCCGGACTTCGCTTTATCTGCCAGCCCTTCTTCCCAGACGGTTGCGCCTGGAGCTAGCACCAGCTACACGGTCACGGTCACGCCTTCCGGAGGGTTCACCGGAACGGTCAGCTTCAGCGCGAGTGGCTTGCCGTCAGGAGCTAGTGCCAGCTTCAATCCGACGTCCGTCACTACATCTGGCTCTACCACTATGACTGTGACCACTAGCACCACTACGCCTACAGGCACATTCTCGTTAACTATTACCGGCACTAGTGGCAGTCTGATACATACCACCTCAGTAACGCTGGTCGTTGCCAGTCCAACGGCAGACTTTTCTCTCTCGGCCACACCCTCTTCGCAGACCGTTAGGCGTAACACTACGGCCAGCTACACGGTCACGGTCACGCCTTCCGGAGGGTTTACCGGGACGGTCACTTTTAGCGTGAGTGGCTTGCCAT
The DNA here is from genome assembly GCA_016179105.1 of Candidatus Acetothermia bacterium. Taxonomy (GTDB): domain Bacteria; phylum Bipolaricaulota; class Bipolaricaulia; order RBG-16-55-9; family DRXL01; genus JACOSB01. Next base: position 37,855 of record JACOSB010000065.1, on the reverse strand, counting down.
CAGGAGCTAGCGCCAGCTTCAATCCGACGTCAGTCACTACATCTGGCTCTACCACTATGACTGTGACCACTAGCAACCCTAGGGGTACGTTCCTCTTGACCATCACCGGCACCAGTGGCAGTCTGCAACGTACGACTACGGTAACGTTGGTGGTAACGAAGTAGCATTGGACGATCTCGGTCTCGCTGACCGTGTCCACAGTGCTCAGTGAGACAACGAAAAAAGATCATCAACATTGTCGATAATTGTCTCGAAAGGCGGTGCCCCAAGGGTGCCGCCTTTTTGTCCTTATCAGATACAGTGAGTACCAGAAGCTGCCGACACCGGCAGGAAACGCTGCTCCGTTGGTGCTTCGCTCACCCCTGAAGCAGGTGCAAAAGATGTGTTATTTTATAGGGACTTCCTACACCCTGGGAAGCTGACCGTGGTTCTCGGCCTCGTGGGGCTCGTTGTCAGCACGCAAAGCCTGTGGAGTAGTATGAGGCAAGATCTGATGAGCAGTTATGGCCTAACCCTGGCGAGTGAGCGCACCGTGTACAGGCCCAGTGAATCCATCCGCCTCAGCCTGACACTGTTCAATCGCACGGGCCAAGCAATATCCTTACACTTCAAAGACACCCAGCGCTTTGACTTCCTCGTGCTAGACAGCAAGGGTCGAGCGGTCTTCCGCTGGTCGCAGGATAAGCAATTCGCGCCAGTCTTAGGGACAGAGACACTAGGCCCGCCACGGCCGGAGCTCTTCTTCTCTGCTGAAATTCCGGGGCTCCGAGAGACGGGACGCTACACAGTGCAGGGTCTGGTGGTGGCCAGCGAGGGTCCTCTGGCTGGATGGCTCACCCTCGAAATTAGACCCTAGACTAGCTACGCCATTTGCACCTCGGACACCCTCTGTACCTCTTTACCGGCCAAGAAGACAACTTGGCGGTCTTGTGAACATTAACTGAGCGCATTGCCTTGAGCACACCTCTACAGCGAGTCGCAAGCTCAGGTCGTCCTCAAGGAGTGCCTGAAGAGACAACTTTGTCCTATCAGTAGGTTTCGAAACAGAAATTGAGCGCTTTGGCGCGATCGATAGACCATAGCGGAAGTGTTAACTTCAGTTACATAATTCAATACGGCTGGCAATCGGCACGATATGCTTGAAACGTAAGTTCGATTTGACTGATCGAGACAAGTAGTTGTAGGCTAGCAGTTAGGTTGATTGTCACCTTCAGAGGAGGTCTCTTTAATGTTCAGGAGTTTGCCTATCGGTCGGGTCGTGTTACTTTGCCTGTTTGGCGTGGTGATTGTACTTGGAGCCACCTCATCCGCTCCAAGTGTTCTGGGTGCGTCTGGTGCGGTATATCAACTCATAAAACCCGAAGTAGTCCACCAGGGTCTCACGGCGGAAGCATGGAAGAATATTCAAGCCTCGATCGAACGGGATCAGTATGCGCTGCAAGCGCTAGGTGCGAGTTATCTTGCGCCCAATCGCGGTATGAAATCTCGTTTCTCAGCGGAAGGATTTGAAGTCAGGCCAAGCACAAAGAACACGAGTTGGACCTGGAGTCTCATGCTGACCGGCTATAGTTATGGCGAGCGGATTCAGCCTGTCTCTCCAGTGCAGCCGTACGTCGATCAAAATAGGATTGAGTACCGACGCGGAAATCTTGTCGAACAGTATGTGAACGATCATCGTGGGGTGCACCAGGGATTCACAATCGCAGTTGCGCCGACCATGCGAAGCACACGGTCACTTTTGGAAGTGCACCTAGCAACGCAGGGGAACTTGAAGCCCGCCTTGGGGCAAGATCGAACCGGAATCACTTGGGTAAATGATAGTGGCTCAGCCGTGCTGAATTACAGCGGGCTGCGGGCATGGGATGTACAGGGAAAAACCTTAAGAGCTCAGATGGCATTGACCGCCAACGGAATTGTACTCATAGTAGAGGATTCTCTAGCGCAGTATCCGGTCACGATTGACTCTTTCACGCAGTTAGCCAAGCTGACAGCGTCCGATGGTTCACAATCTGACTCCTTCGGAACTACCGTTGCGATCGACAGTAATACCATCCTCGTTGGGGCAACTGGGGCCAAGATTGGGGCGGCTTATGTGTATGGAAAATAAAATTGCCACTTGACGCTCAACCGAGCGAGAAGCACCAAGCACTAACAACAGTCTGCATCAATCGTCTAGCCAGAATCTAATGAGCCGTTCTGTAGGACTTAAATGTCTGCTATTTCCCCCGCGTCTTCTTCCCAAACGAACAAAGATTCAGGAAACAACAATCTTGTGGGAGCTTGGCGAGGGAAAGTGCAGTTCAAGAATGGTCCATATGCTGCAATCAAAGACCTTGAATTTATGTATGTGTTCAACGCGGGTGGTACTATGACAGAGTCTTCGAATTACGACGCCGCTCCTCCCGTACCCCCTGCTTATGGCGTGGGGAGAAAGACCGGGCAACGACAGTTTGAGGCCAAGTACTCTTTTTATTGGACGAAGACTCCCATCGATTTTGAAGACCTGGCCAAAGGTGGAGGCTGGTTGCCAGGGGGCCACGGAGAGTTGGTTGAAAAAAGTACTCTCTCCGAAGATGGAAAATCCTTCAAATCGGTGATCGAGTACGGCGCATTTGATCAGACAGGGAAACCTACCGAAAGTCGCGGCGAGGCTGAGACAGAAGCTACCCGTATGGATTTCTAACTTGTAACGATAAGCTACGACTTAGTTGGAAATCATCCTAAACATGTGCTTCACCTGACTGATTGTTAGCCCAAAGCGCTGAGCGATATCTTGGATAGTCAGCTGCCGTGTCTCGGGTGTTTGAACGTCTCTGATTTTCGCCGAGAGGTAACTCTTCTCCACCTCCGCCCGTTCATTTCGTTTATGTAATTCATGCAGTTCATCTTCAAGATGAGCGATCTTCATCCGCGCCCAGCCCATGCAGTTCCATTTCCCGCTACCGTCATCATTGAAGCCAGAATCGTGCTCAACTTTGGTGTGCATTCGCTTGCAAGCCCCACAGATTTGTTTCTCATCGAATTCCTTCTCTCGTTGGTTCAGCCAGAATTTTAGAGCGGCGGTGCGTCTACCAAGCCGCTGCTCTGGAGAAGATGTTGGCCTAGCTTGAGAAGCTTCAGGTGCCTCACCTTTCAGAAATTTGGAGAACAGCCAGGCCATCCACGAGAAGAGCGCCCTGCCCCTCGCCATGAGCCGCCTGAATTTTACCAGAGTTTGCGAGACCCAGCGCAGGAGTTTGAAGCAGGCTTCTTTGCAACGCTCGACGGAAAGCCCTTCGAGCTTGTTCAGCAGAATGCCGGTTATCCCGTCGATAACCGGCATTTCGAAGTAGACCGAAGCATCTCAGCACTTTGTCCCTCTACGCAGAGCCTTGTATGATACTGCATCGCTTTGTCGGTTTTGTCAAACATCCTAAATGAACAGAAAGATGAGGAGGGAGCAGGACGTGGAAGTTAATTTTAACTGGGAGTGGCTCTTACGATTGTTGGTCGCGGCGCTCTTGGGCGCGTTGATCGGTTGGGAGCGTGAGCAGGCGCAGCGCCCGGCGGGCTTGAGAACATACATGTTGGTTGCCTTCGGTTCCGCTCTATTCACGGTGCTCTCGATCACCGCGTTTGTGTCTTCCGGGTCGACGATCGATCCGGGTCGCATTGCGGCTCAAGTTGTGGTGGGGATTGGATTTCTCGGCGCGGGCACGGTTTATCGCGAAGGAGATGTTGTTCGGGGACTGACGACGGCTGCCGGCTTGTGGGCGATGGCTGCCATCGGGATGGCCGTCGGGGTGGGGCAGTATTTGTTAGGCATGATCTCGACTGGAATCGTCTTGAGTATTTTAGTCTTGGTGCGCTTGTTCGAGCGACGCAAGAAGTGAAGCCCTCACCCTGCCTTCGGCTTCCCTCTCCTAACACTGGGAGCGGGAACCGAGGATGAGGTTAAATCGGTCAAGATTTCAGTTCTTTGCGGAAGTAGATCACATCGGTTCGTGCGACGTAGCCGGATTTGGTGAATGTCATCTGTGAGGGCAAATTGCTGACGGCGACCAGCGCGGTGATGATCTCAATTCCTTTAGAGCGAAACGAGTGTTCGGCCGCCTCAATGAGGCGTCGCGCGATGCCCTGTTTTTGAAAATCGGGATCGACGGCTAACCGATTGATCAAGCCTTTGCGCCCGTCATGAGTGCCAATCAGGGAGCCGATCACTTTCCCATTTGCTTCAGCAATCAGAGTGCAGTCGCCATAATGTCTCAGTTGCTGTTGGAAGGCCGAGAGACTATCACGTCGATGGGGTTCGTGGTGCAGCCCGGTGCGATTCCATAGATCAAGGATGGCGTCATAGTCTGTTTCAATAACTGGTCGAATCTCTAGCATTCGATGGCCTCCTGTTGACTATCAAAGATTATGACCGAAATCATTGACAAACAGAAATCGCTTGATCTAAAATTATTTATGCCCCCAGAACGGGGGATGTGACAGAAGCAGGAGCCTATGAGGCTCCACATACAAATGAGGTGATGTATTGATCACCCAAAGTTAGACCACCTCCCCTTATCAGGGAGGTGGTCGCGTTTTGGGGCTCAGTTTCGCGTCAGCAATACGACGCGATTGTTGCCGTAATCGCTCACGTAAACGCGACCAAAATCGTCTACCGAAATCCCGCGAGGACTGACGAGTGGGCTCCCGTCCAGTGCCGTGGTGATTGTCGTCACCAGATGGCCTGTAAAGCGATTGTAAACTTGGACACTGTTCCCAAAAGGGTTGACGACGTAGAGGTAGATTCTAGTGGTTGCGATGGCGGTTCCTTCTGCAGGGAACGAGAAAACGAACTTTGGCTGGTCTCCGCGAAAAAAGCTTTCTACCGGCGGTCTAGGGAGTTGTAATACATCCACAACACCATTTCCCGTGTCCATAATGTAAAGGAGGTTAGCATCGGGAACCAAGGCTATACCCTTCGGGTGGTCGAGTCGTTTGGGAAGTTGCCAATCGCTGGAACTACTGAAAAGCCTGAAGGCAGGGTCTTTCTGGCCTGATGGGTTCATATAATAGACTTCATAGACCTGGACGCGGCTGTTACCGGTGTCGATCACAAAGATTAGATGAATAAAAACATCGAAAAGCGGAGTGAAAACACCGGCGGTTAGAACTGTTGGGGAATTGAAAGTGGGACCTGGCTTACCATTCCCTGCGATGCCCGTGCCGGAAGACGGACAGTCATTGAGTGCGAGAATGCGATGGTTTGCCGAATCAGCGACCAAAATCAGATCTTGGTCGGCGACGAAGGCTCTTAAGAAGCGCAGAGGAAAAACTCCCTCGGGCAAAAGAAGCACATGGGGTCCCGGAGGACCTATCTCGGTGCCGCTACCGAGGCGTTGGCACGAGGAGAGAAGATTGAGACTGACTTTGCCTGCGTTGTCGGTACGGAGAGCCCATTTTTGGAGTATCCCCTCGGTGCTGCCCGTGCTGAGTATGTAAAGAATGTTATTCCGGGAGTCAACGCCAAGCCCGGTTGGCCCTAAGCATTTCCCATCACAAAGATCGACGGAGGCGGGTGACCCGGAAAGCCCGCCCGAGATGAGCAGTACGACCAGACCCAAAAGAGTACACAGGGACCTTGACATAGTTTTGATCTCCTTTGGAGGAAATAAAGAGTCCGTTGATGATCGAACGATCCTCCCCCTCATTCGTTAACCGACTCAGATAGTCGGATAGCCTCACTATTTTAGCGTGAATTTGAAATTTCTGACACTTTTTGCTCAGATGCGCTGGTCTCTCGTGTTTGCGGGAAAGACTCATACCGCGTAGCATGACATCTATGAAATTTTTGATTCTTGGGGGCACGATCTTTCTCGGCCGTCATCTGGTCGATGCCGCGCTCGCGTCGGGGCATACAGTAACTCTTTTCAACCGAGGTCAGCATAACGCTGATTTGTACCCTAACGTCGAAAAACTTCGCGGAAATCGCGATGGGGATTTGAACGCGCTCAAGGGCCGACGCTGGGATGCCGTCATCGATACGTGCGGCTACGTGCCTCGCGTCGTAAAAGCCTCGGCAGAGTTTTTGGCAAACTCAGTAGACCATTACACATTTATTTCTAGCATCTCGGTCTTCGCTGATTTTAGCAAGCCCGATATGGATGAGAGCGCGCCGGTGGGCAAGCTCAAAGACGAAAGCGTTGAGCAAATAACGGGAGAAACGTATGGTCCGTTGAAAGCACTCTGCGAACAAGCGGCCGAGAGAGCAATGCCCGGCCGTATGCTCAATGTGCGTCCAGGTCTCATCGTTGGCCCGCACGACCCGAGTGATCGCTTCACGTACTGGCCAGCACGCATCGCCCAAGGCGGAGAGGTGCTCGCCCCCGGTCAACCCGAGTATCTCGTCCAGATCATTGATGGTAGAGATCTGGCTCAATGGACCCTCAAGATGGTTGAACAAAAAAAGATCGGGATTTACAACGCGACCGGTCCTGAGTATACGCTAACTCTCGGAACAGTTTTAGAAGGATGTAAAGCCGTCAGTAAAAGCGATGCGCGCTTCGTCTGGGTCGACGAAAAATTTCTCCTAGAATCCAAAGTGACACCCTGGACAGAAATCCCTCTGTGGGTTCCGCAAGAGAAAGACAACGCTGGCTTTTCGGCCGTGAATTGCCAAAAAGCAATCACGGCAGGCCTCAAGTTTCGCCCGATTGCAGAGACAATTCGAGATACACTGGCGTGGAACACGACGCGCCCGTCGAACACTGAACGACGGAGTGGGCTCAAGCCCGAAAAAGAGAAGGAATTGTTACAGAACTGGCAGAAGCGATCGAAACCCTAGAGAGACCAGGGCAGGCACCGGGGCCTGCCCCTACTATCTCATTATCAGCATCAAAATTATCCCGGTTCCGTGGCTGAGAGAGCCGAGAGCCTTTCCTACGGCTTCACAATTATTAGAGTTATCGCAGCGCGTCACGAAACCTGGCTTGGTGAAACTCACTGTGAGTAAGTCTCCTGGATAAATCGAACCGTTTTCAGAAGACGCTTTGACGGACGCTCGGCCGATCAACGCTAACGAGGCTCGCGAGTCTTGCCCGAAAGCTCGATTGGCCATAATAATTCCGGGCCGACTGGAGATGACCCCGACAACTAAGTCTGCGTTGCCTCGGCTCTTCCGAAAAAGGTTTGGGTGCTCTGGATCGATCTCGACGACATCGCCCGGCTCTAAAATTTCGAGAGAGTTGATGTGCTCAGCCACGTCCGCACCGATTCCTGTGTTGAAGCACGGAGCAGCTGGAGGAGTGACTGGCCCCGGAAACCCGAGCCCACAGTTGTAACTCCCGTCGGCGAAGATATTTCCGGTAGAGCGCTCGACGCGGAAGGCCGCGCTCGTCGTGATCGTGATAGACGTCATCACAAAAAGCGTGATCGAGTTGGCCGGGAACGTATGGCTGAAGCCCGAAGAGCCAATGGCTTGGTCAGCTTGACGTACGATAGCATTCGAATTAGCTGAGCTGTACCGATAGACCTGGGCTTGGCTGTAGCCCGTGAATTGCACGGTGCTGGTCAAATCTTGGCTCGTCTTGTTGATGACGATGGCTGTGAGTTTTCCGTCCCCTCGCTCGGCGGCGTAGATAGCGAGTTGGCTCTGGTCGGTGCTCGTCGCGCGCACGCTCGTCTGGCCGAACGTGCCTCCTACACCATCGTAATTGAGATAAATTCGAAATGCGAACGCCCCCGGCTGATTGTTCGACGGTGGGTCCCAGAGCGTGGCCAAGTCCAGATTTTCACGTCCGAAAATCCCAAGGACGTCAGCTTGAGCTAGAGCGCCATTGATATGCTCCAGTCCCCCCCAATTGTACTCAGTGATCGCGGGCTTCGTGCCGGGATAGTTTTGCTGAACCCAATCTCTCATACGTGGAATGAGTCGCACGGTATCATTGATCCAACTCTCGTCGACATAAGTTGGGTCCCAGAGCGAGCGGGTACTTCGTAAGCGAAGCGCTTGCGTGTTGCTGTCTCCGGCGGGAGATAGCGTGACTCCCAACGCTTGAGGGTAGTAGTGCAGATCAAGATAGTCCAAGATTCTTGTCCCATGTTGTTGCTCGTAGAGTTTCATCTGTTGCAAGTACCAATCTGTCAATGGAATGTCTCCGTGAGCACGGCGATCCGAACGCGTATTCCACCAAGCCCCGCCGTCGGCGACATCCTTCGCTGAATAGAAATACTCGACCCAGCCCCACGCCACCGGACCGAGTGTGAACGCGCTGGAGTCCGTCGCTTTCACTGCAGCAGCGTACTGATAGGTACGATCACGCAGTTCGTCATAGCTGACGGGAGTAGGATGCACATCGCGATGCGTGCTGTTCCACAGAGCAGGCTCATTGTCTAAATCGTAAAATTTAACTCCCCCTTGGGCAGCCGTGTTATACCGCGAGATCAAGTGATTGATCCACCCTTGCACGAACGTGGGGTCGATCGCGGTGCTTGTATCCAATGGGTCGTTGCCCGTGATCTCGGAGCCATTGGTGTGAACGCCATTCCCGCAATCTGGCTGCCACGGGTCGGTCGATTGTTGTGCGCCGTATTTGGCGACGCTGAATCCGCAGGCGATCGCACGGCTCTTAGGCGTCCAGCCAATCAACGGGAGTGTCATTATAGTTTGGGTTTGCGTGCGACGATCTTGATCCACGAAACGATCGGTGGTAGACTCGTTGGGCAACGCTCCTGGATTGGAATTGGCTTCGGGAATATTCTCAAAATACCAATCACTCGCATGGTTGGATGTGTCGTTTTGCCAGTTGTAGCGCGTGGTCGCATTACCGCCGAAGCGATTGACTGGAAGTTTCAGTTCTTGCGCGAACGTTTCATCGGCAAAATTCATCCCGTAAATGTAGGGGCTGATGGCATGACGATCCAATTGAGGAGAGATTTGCAGCGTAGGTCCAGGCGCTGCCGTCGGCACTAAAATATTCGGCCCTGAGTTTCGGCCGAGGCTGCTTGTGTCTCCGACGTGGGTCAATTGAAGACCCATCAGCACGAAACTGATAGCAAGCCATTTTGGGATCTTTCGGCTCATCAACGTATCCTCTTGAATCGCGCAGGTAGTTTACCATATAGTGTGAGGATTTAGCCATCTTGACTCAAGAGAGCAAGGGGATTATGTTTGAGCATTACAGCGAGCCGCTGATTCCCCGCAAAGAATATTTTAGGCGTTTAGTGAAGAATGCCCTGATCGCTTCGTGCACGATCGCCATAGCCTTTATGATTGGCATTCTCGGATACCATTATTTTGAGGGATTAGCCTGGATCGATGCGGCGCTCAACGCGGCGATGATTTTGGGCGGGATGGGGCCGGTGAATGGGCTACATTCCACAGCGGGAAAGCTGTTTGCGACGGGCTACGCGCTCTTCAGTGGATTGATCTTCATCACGAGCGTCGGCATCATCGCGGCGCCGATCGTGCATCGGTTTTTACATCAATTTCATTTAGAAGCCGACGAAGAGTCTTAGTGGCAGAAGAAATAATTTTTCTGTAGAGGAAATTCGCGAATTCCCCTACCCGTCCATTTCTACTGTTTCGGAATCAACTTGATCTCAAAGAGCTTGGGCCACTTCTTGCCCGTGACAAAGAGCCGGTCGTGCTCCGCGTCGTACGCGATCCCGTTCAAGACATCGGTATCACGCGTAATGTCTTCGGAGCGCAGGAGCCCGGAGAGATCGATCCAGCCGACGACTTGGCCGGTTTCCGGGTTGATGCGCGCGATCTGGTTCGTGAGCCAGATGTTGGCATAGACTTCACCGTTGATGTACTCTAACTCATTAAGATTTTTCACGGGCCTGCCTTGGTCACGCACTTCGACGCGACCGATCTCTTTGAGAGTATCCGGGTCGAGGAAATAGAGATTGGGAGAGCCGTCGCTCATGATGAGACGCTTGTCGTCGTGGGTGATTCCCCAGCCCTCGGTGAGATAATTGAAGGTCTTGAGTTGCTGAAAACTCTCTTTGTCGTAGACGAAACCCAGTTGGTTCTGCCAGGTCAATTGGATTAGTTCGTTCTTCCAAAGGGCTACGCCCTCGCCGAAGTACTGGCCAGCTAGTTTCTTTTGTCTCAATACTTTACCCGTCTCAAACTCGACTTCCCGCAAGGTTGACTCGCCATAGAGTCCGGTGCCTTCGTACATAATGCCGTGGTCGTAGAGCAAACCTTGCGTGAACGCGTTCGGATCGTGGGAATAGGTGTTAATGATTTTGTACGTATAGACCGGTGTTGTCTCATTAGTTGCAGAGGCCTTCGTCGACGTGGAGGGAGCAGGAGTTATCGTTGAGGGAGTCGGTGAAGTTGTCTCTTTGGTGGTTGCAGCGTGGGATTCGGTGTTGGATGTCTTCGGCGCGGGCTTGAAGAATAAAAATGCAGCGATCGCACCGACGACGAGAACTAAAAAGACGATCAGAGCGCGGTTCATAGTTCCTCCTCAAAGTTTAACTACAGTCAGTTTTACTGATGATTGGGGGTGACTTCAAGGCCGTACCTCATGACTAACGCATGAGACATGAGGTGTTGGGAACCGCCAAGACACGAAGGACGCCAAGAATCAAAAAATGACTTGGCGTTCTTGGCGCCTTGGCGGTTTTCTATTAAAGCCCTTTCGCCTTCTTCACTTCCGCGATCAGCGCCGGGATCACTTGCAGTGCGTCGCCGACAACGCCGTAGTCCGCCCGCTGAAAGATCGGCGCTTCGGAGTCTTTGTTGATGACCAAAATTTTCTTAGACGCCTTGCAGCCGACCATGTGTTGAATCGCGCCCGAAATGCCGCACGCAATGTAGAGGTCCGGCGCGATGATCTGACCCGTCTGTCCGATCTGGTCCGAGTGCGGACGCCAGCCGTTGTTGGTCGCGACGCGCGAGCCGCCGACAGCGCCGTTAAGCAATCCAGCCAGGTCTTCAAGCATCTTAAAGTTTTCACCGGCGCCCATGCCGCGCCCGCCACCGATGACGACCTTTGCGTCTTGCAGGGTGATTCCCTTCTTCTCGGACGCAAGCACTTGCTTGACCTGCACACGAAAATCCTTTTCGTTGAGCGCAACGCTTAAAGTTTCTGTTGCAGGTTCGGCACCCTCGCCGGGTTTGTTGGGGATCGCGTGCGGTTGAACCGTGATGAGTTTCGGGTTGCTGCGGAGCTCTGCTTCTTCGAGCAAGCTCCCGCCCCAGTTGAAGCGTATCACTCTGAGATTGGCGCCCTCGAATTTGAACTCTGTACATCCTGTTGCCAATCCTAAATCCAAACGCACAGCGACGCGTGACATCCAATCGTTGCCTAGGTCTGTTCCTGCAGCAACGACGGCTCTGGGAGAACGCTTTTGTATCGTCTCCGCCACGATTTTTGCGTATGCTTCGGGCGCGTATGTGTCGAGTTTTGCGTCTTCGACGAGAAGCGCTTTTGCACAGCCTTTCAGATGCGAGACTAGGCTTTTGACTTGACTCCCGATCAAGACCACTTCAGCTTGGTCGTTAGATATTTTTGCAAGCTCGCGAGCGGCCGTCAGTGCTTCCAAGGATGATTCTGGAAGAGTGCCCTTTGTCTGTTCGAGCACGGCTAGAATCATCTTAGATCACCCCCAACTCGCGTAGCTTGGCCACGACCTTGGGCACAGCTTCAACGCCCTGGCCCAAGATCTCTATCTGGCCACGACCCTCTTGGGGCTTTCGTAGCATCTTACGGACGAGCTGCGGTTCACGTTTGTTCAGCTTTTTCTTTTCGATCGGGATCTTCTTCGCGCCCATGATCCCGCGCAGGCTCGGATGGCGCGGGCTGTTTAGGCCCTCCTTCACCGTGAAGGCTGCTGGAAGCGAGACTTCATAGACTTCCCAGCCATCCTTCACTTCACGCTTGGCGATCGCTTTGTTGCCCTGGATTTCGAGTGCTTTGATCCCGGTCACGCAGGGAATGTCTAACCAATGCGCGACGCGCAGACCGACTTGATAGTTGCACGCATCGGCGCACTCGTTGCCGAAGAGCAAGATGTCATAGCCTCCGGGCTTCGCAGCTTCAGCGATCGCTTGCGCGGTCGCCGCGGGGTCCCACGATTCATAATCCGGCGCTTCGAGCAAGATTGCTCCGTTCACGCTTTTGGCGAGCGCTTCGCGCAATTGTTCTTGCGCTTGTTCCGGACCGAGTGTCAGCACAGTAGAGCTGCCACCGTGCTTCTCGATAATTCGAATGGCTTCTTCGACTGCGCACTCCTCGTGTGGGCTGATCGTAAAATCCATGTTCGTCGTGTCGACTCGTTGGCCGTCGCTAGTGAGCTTGAAACCGCCCCCTGTGTCGGGCACGCGTTTTACGCAAACTAAGACTTTCACAGTATCACCTCAATTGTTCTTCTGAATATGTTCCCTGTAGGGGCGAGGTTACCTCGCCCCTACGATTTGTTAATGACCGGCATTCACTTCCGCCATGAGCCGTTGCACGTACAACGGTTCGAGTGAGAATAGCTCATCTTGCTTAGTGCGCTCAAATTTTTCCCAGCCCAGCCGCGTGACTCCCAGCGCGGAGGGCAGATTCAACACTGCCGGAACCACAGTGACGTTTGCGATTTGTTCGAGCGCATGACGATGCTCTTCGACTCCGGTTCCAACGCACAGAACCTTTTCAGTTCGACTCTTCAGCTCTTCAATCAGCAACTCGATCGTGCGCGACTGTTCGGGAGCAATTTTTTCATCCTTCGCAAACGCAAAGAAAGCATCATAAATTAGATTGCGTCGGTCGCTGAGCACGACGCAAACTGTGCTTGTCCAGATAGATGAGACGCGCGATGCGAAGGCGTCCGCTGAGGGCACGCCGACCAAGGGAATTTTTAGAGCTTGTGCAAGTCCTTTGGCAGTGGCCATCCCGATGCGCAGTCCCGTGAACGAGCCGGGACCGGTCGCGACGGCGATGAGCTGAAGTTCTTTCTGTGCGACGCGGTGGAGTTTAAGAAGAGAGTCAATCGCGGGCACGAGGCGTTCGGCCTGGCCCATTCGTGCAGAGAACGAGACTTCGCCTAAAAGCTTTTCGCCGCGACAGAGGCCGACAGCGCCCTGATCAGTCGCGGTCTCGATGCCTAGCGTCAACATGGTGTTTGACCGATTATAGGCGATCCAGAGCGAGCTTTCAAGAAAATGCAATAGATTGTACGTTGGATATGCTACAATGAATTCAGTAATGAACTTTATGAGAACTCATGGAAAAGAGTTAGCGCTTTGCTTGTTCCTAGGCGCGATTCTGGTTCTGTCAGGCTGCAGTTTTAGGTCTACAAAACTTACTTGGGATTCGGGAGCCGTTAGAAAAGATTTCCAAAGATTGCTCGATGAGTATGAACGATTGATCAAAGTATCAAATATGAGCGTAGAAGATGCTCAAGCTTCCATTCGTGCCGAGATCTTCAGTATCTTCAGGTCACGAGGAGATTTATTCAAATTTCTAGGCGAGTTCTTTACTATCGCGTATGAATATTGCGAAGCTTTTTCAAATGAGAGAACCCCTGTGGGTGATGCTATTAGGACAAGATGTGTGGTGAATTTGCTCAGTGAGCTTTTTATTCACCCAAATCTACGCCCAGGAATAGAAACTACATTCGATGCCATCTTTGCTCAATCTCAACATGATCTTCAAGCTCGAAGCACCTTAGTACTTGCTTACGCGCTTGGGTCAATTAAGAAGGAGCTTGGCGCTGATGTAGTGCGTAATAGAATTGGTAATGAATTCTTGAGTGCTTTTACACGGACTATATTGGACTATCAGCATAACGAGCTGTGGGCTGGTTACACCTCGAAATTACTAACCGCATACACGCACCCAGCGCTTGCCAAAGATCCACAGACAGTCGTTTATGCAATCATATACTGGATCGCCTATGTGCGTTTGGCAACTGCAAAGGATGGCCCTTGGCAGATTCTCGCTGTGCCCGAAGTGCACAAGACCTGGCTCTTCGGAGCAGAGGAGTTCCATGTACAGTTAAAAACGCGTAAAGAGTTTAAGTTGAGTCAAGGCAGCCCAGTCACATTCACAGGAAATTTTGAGATGCAATCACGTCTGACGGATGACGATCTACAAATTCATACAGGAGAAACAACAATCCGCGCTGCCTTCAGCATAGACTCGGAAGACAGAGTGAGGAATGTGAAAAGCACGCTGGATTTACAGAAGCGCAATGAGCCTGCCTATGTCTTGTACATCGACGATGCAAGAAGTATTCAGGGATTTTGCTCAGGGCCAACGTGCTCTCAGGAAATTTTGAATCAGATCGCGAAGGACTTGTTCGGTGCAGAAATTGGGGTAAAATTATTTTGATCGGTTGGTCATCAACAAAGGAGGACACTATGAAAAGCATCAGAGGTTGGCGTGGCTGTGTTCCGGTCTTGGTCGGACTCATCTGTGTCGGTCTTTTTGTCCCTGGGGGAACTCAAGCACAGATGGGCGGTCCCCTGGCCAAATTCAAAGATAATGTTCATCAGTTACACATCGTGGCTCGATACCTTGCCACGCTCCCCAATGGCAGCGTTGGGCAATCCAACATCGTGCAAACCGTGACGGCGATTGCTGTGAGATCACAACCAGGACAGACGTATTGGCTCATTGAGAAAGATCACGTGGACCCACAGTTCTATTATCGAGAGCGCCGTGTGTCACAAGGGACAGCCATCAGCTTTATTTTTTTTGTCGACAATTTTGATATCGTTGCACTCATCCAAGGAGGCTCCGGCGATCCCATCGAAGTCTTTAAGGTGACGGACCACTACGCTGTACTGCGGGACACCCGCGGGCGCGCCGTACCGGATGCTGTCATCGCTACTGATCCGCAAGAGAATGAGTCAGCGGTGATCGCTTTGCCCCAGGGAGGAGGAGTTGCGCGGCTACCAACTTTCCGAGAGACGGAAACGCAAATCGTACAGGCTCCTGCGGACGCTGCGCTCTTCTATATCAAGTTCGCTCAAAAAGATGATGAATTGACCCATGGCGCACCCGTCTTCGTTCAACGCGACGGCGAGTGGCGTTTGGTTGGCATTCGCGTCGTGCATGGACGAGCAACCCAGCCGGATCAAAGCGCGGTGGCCAAGTTGCCTCCTCTAGAGGAACTCGTCACGAAGCAGTAAATTGGCCTATGCGGAGGTTAAAGTTAAGAGCCGACAGATAAGCCCCTGCTGACTCTTTTGCTTCAGCAGTTTAGATGCTGAGCAAGAAATGCCCGCGCTGCTTGAACGTCTGATTGAATCTGTCTTTGCAATGACTCTGCGTCTGGGAAATGTCGATCGCCGCGGATGTGATGCACGAGCTCAACTTCCATCTCGACGCCGTAAAGATCTTCGCTCGTCTCGAATAAATGCACTTCGATGGTTTGTGATTTGCCCTGAAACGTCGGGCGTTTCCCGATGTAGAGAATCGCGTCTTTGGTCTCATTGCGATAATGCGCACGCACGGCATAGACGCCTTCGGCAGGCTGAACTAACTCTGGCGCGATCGAGAGATTCGCCGTCGGATATCCTAACAAGCGCCCGCGCCCGTCACCTTTAATGACTTTGCCAAAGAGCCTAGGCACGTAACCGAGCAATTCTTTCGCTTGACCAACTTGTCCTGATTGAATCAACTCTCGGATGACTGTAGAGCTAATCACGCAGCCCTCGTGCACCACGGGCGGAACGATCTCGACGCGAAAGTCAAAGCGATCTCCCAGTGTTTTCAAAAGCAAGAGATCACCCTTGCGCTCTTTGCCAAAGCGCCAGTCTTCACCAATCACGATGACGGTTGTTCTTAATTTCTTGACCAAAATCTCTTGCACGAACGGCTCAGCTTCCATCCAACTGACTTCCGAGAAATCGACAGAGACTACGTGGTCAAATTTTTGCGAGAGTTGCTCCAGCTTTTTCTCCAAGGGCAGAATGAGCGGCTTCGGAGACCCCAAATAATTTTGCGGCGGCTGCGAGAACGCGAAAACGACACTCGCTAAATTTTGTGCGCGCGCCAACTCGAGCGTTTTTTCTAAGAGGGCTTTATGCCCGCGATGGAGCCCATCAAATGTCCCGATCGTGACGGCCGCCCGTCGCGACGGTTTTGTTTCACTGAGCTTTGTTACCATTGAGTCTCCGATAGACTTCGGCCAAAACTCGATCTTGCACTTCGGCCAAGGGGCCTTCGACCAAGCAGCCGGCAGCTTTCTCGTGTCCGCCCCCCCCGAAGATTTTCGCCACGCCGTTCACGACCGCTTTGCCCTTGGAACGCAAGCTCACTTTCACTTCGTTACGATCCAGCTCCTTGAAGAGCACAGCGACCTCAATACCGTCGACGGCACGTAGCTCCTCAACCAACCGTTCCGTATCGTTCACGTTCGTGCCCGTCTCTTTGAAGACTTGACGAGAAATCCCGCTCCAGATTACACCGTCTTTGATCTGGGCGTTCAAGAGCACGTGCGTCATCAATCGGAGCTCTTCGGGGCTGCGCCGCTCGTAGAGATTGATCGCGACCTGGCGCGGGTCGACGCCGTAGGAGAGCAGCTCAGCTCCCGCCTCCATCACTTCCGGGGTTACGTTCGCATTCCGGAACGAATCGGTGTCGGCGATGATGCCGGTGTAGAGACATGTCGCCAGGTCTTTCGTGATGCGTAGGCCCAGAAACTTAGCGAGTTCATAAATCAACATCGTGGTCGAAGAGGCTTCTTTAACAAAATTGACATTCCCGAAGTGCGGGTTATCGCGGTGATGGTCGATGTTGATGATCTTCGGGTTGCGCGGCAAGAGCTCTGCGATATCGTCCCCGATGCGGCTGAGATTGCCACAGTCGACGATGCACCAGAGGTCAATCTGCTCTCCGTGCAGCGCTGAAGGGCGATGCACATCGGTCGCGCCGGGCAAAAACTCTAGACTCGCTGGCACAGGATCACGCGAGATGACGATCGTCTGCTTGCTTAATTCTTTCAGGATCAAACGCATGGCCAACTGCGCGCCGAGCGCATCGCCCTCGGGACCAATGTGCGTGAGGATCGCGAACCGCTCGTGTGCTTGGATCGCTGCCTGAACCTCGTTCAACATTTTTTCGTTACCTTTCTAAGCTCATGGAGATGAGCTGCTATGGAACGTTTTTTACGATGAGCACCCAACGTCCCTCGCGCTGACTAGCGTAGATCAGCTTTTTGCCGTCGAGAGACCAACTGGGGTACGAATCTCGGTACACATCGTTCGTCAGCCACTGCCAATTTTTACCCTCAGAACTGATAATTGCAATATCGGACTCATCCCCTCTCAACGATTCGAGCGCGAGACGTTTGCCATCAGGCGACCAGGCCGGGCGCCAGCTAAGACCCACGCCGTCCGTGAGCTGCCTAAGATCGATACCGTTCGATCTCATAGAATAGATTTCCCAGTTGCCGTCGCGATTGGAAGCAAAAACGATGCGATTGTCCTTGGGCGACCAGACGGGAAACGCTTCGCGCCAGATGTCATGAGTGAGGCGCGTCGTCTCGCCCGTGCGCGGGTCCATCAGATAGAGATCGGGTGTTCCACTGCGAAACGATTCGAAGAGAATGCGCCCATCGGGCGTCCAGCTGGGGTCCCAATCGATCGCAGGGTCGTCCGTGAGTCTTCTTTGATTCGAACCATCGGCACTCATCAGATAGATCTCGAAGTTGCCGTCGCGCGACGAGTAAAAGACAATCTGCGAACCGTCCGGCGACCAGCGCGGGGCTAAGTTGGACGAGGTGGCCTTGGTAAGCTGAGTAATCCCCTGATGATTGGAGAGCGAGATCACAAAGATCTCAGAGTTGCCCGTGCGATTCGAGACAAACGCGATCTGGTCTTTCACCGGAGACCACGAGGGGTCCCAGTCGTCGGTCGATTGTGGCTCACTGACTGCCGGGCTGGAAAAAACAAAGAGTAGCAATAGACTGCAACTGAAAAGTGTGCGCACGGTTTCCCTCATTGGCATTGTAGCAGCGTGGACCGTGCAAATCAAAACGAGCGGATGCCCCAGAGCGCCTTAAATTATTGTCGCTTGACGCTAAAAGTTCCTCCCTTGACTTTATTCGTGCCCTCATACACGGACCATTCCCCGTCCATCGACTTGCCATCGCCGGAGACGTGACTGTACAGAAAAACATCATAGGTGGGCGTGTCTTTGAAGAATTGCTTGCTCGCCTCAAGATTCAGCGTCCTTTCATTGAGACGTCCGTTGACTTTGAGCGTCTGCGTGATCAAAACCGTGCCGACCTTGGCAGTGCCTGTCACATCGGTTACTCCATCGCTCTGCTTTAGGTTCAATTCTAGAGATAGCCCATCCTCAAATGTGAGCGTGCCGTCAGGGGCAAGAAGCAACGTTCTGAGCAGCCCTTCGGGAATTCCCTCGATCGTGACGCTTGACGTATTGCCGACCCAAGTGCCGCTCACGTTGGTGGCAGGCGGGGCGGGTTCGTCACAGCTAGTCAAAAACCCGACGCTGCCTAGAAGACTCAGGCCGACAAACATCAATTTGAACCAGCGCATCGCGTCCTCCTTTCAATACTGAGAGTATGGATTTCACTGAGCAGAGCATCCTACGTTATAATCGCAGAGGATGTCAATCTGATTGAGGAGGTTGCGATGCAGCGATGGGTTGGTGGTGGCGTAGCGTTCTTGCTGGTGGTCTTTTATTGTGGAACGGCTTTTGGGATTGTCGAGCTGGGTTTAGGGGTCATGGCACCTGGAGGAGCCGGGACGAGCTTGGGAAGAGTAGTGCTGGTGCCCCATGCGGCGATCGATCTGGCAGTCTTGGGAGTGGGTGCGGATCTTTGGTTCTCGCCGGGGAACGATGCGTTTGTGCTGCTGCCCTACTTGCAGCTACAGATTCCTCTCGTTCTGCTGAAAGTCTACGGTACGCTCGGCCCCATTTTCACCGGAGCGTCGGGGAAAATAAGTTTGGTGCCTCCTTTCTTGGGGGTAGCGGCCAAGGTGGGCATCACGATCACTCCCTTCAGTTTTTTAGGGGTATATGGCGAGATGGTCCTTGGCATTTCTCCTGCACTGATGGCTATCTCTTCGACTTCACTGGTAGCGGGTGTGCGGCTGGGTTTTTAGTCCATGAGAAGTTTGTTTTCTTAGACACAGCACGGTACAATCCCGGCGATGCCCCGCGAAGCGATTCTCAGAGGCGAAGAACGTGAAGAAGACCGAGCCATAGCTACACTCCGGCCGCACCGGCTCGCTGAGTTCATCGGGCAAGAAAAGCTCAAAGCTCAGATGCAGATGTACATGGAAGCGGCGCGCGCGCGCGGCGATGTGCTCGATCATATGCTCTTGCATGGCCCCCCGGGTCTAGGGAAAACAACATTAGCTCAGATTGTCTCGACTGAGATGAACGTCAATGTCAAAATCAGTTCAGGGCCGGCGATTGAGCGCCCCGGTGACCTCGCTGCGCTGCTTACTAATTTGACTCAAGGCGATGTGCTCTTCCTCGATGAAATTCACAGATTGCGCCGCAACGTCGAAGAACTTTTGTATCCTGCGATGGAAGATTTTAAGTTAGATTTAGTGATCGGCGATGGACCGCACGCGCAGGCGATTCGCTTGGACCTGCCCAAATTTACTCTCATCGGTGCGACGACGCGCACGGGCTTGCTCACGAATCCCTTGCGCGATCGTTTTGAAGTCGTTTTCCATCTCGATTTTTATAGCGATGCTGAACTGAAAGAGATCGTTCTGCGTGGAAGTAAGATTCTCGGAGTATCCGTAACCGAGGAGGGCGCAGCCGAGATCGCCAAGCGGGCACGTGGCACGCCGCGCGTCGCGAACCGACTCTTAAAACGCGTGCGCGATTTTGCGCAAGTCAAGAAAAAATCAGAGATCGATCGGACCGTAGCGAAAGAAGCTCTTGATTTGCTGGAAGTCGACGAAGAAGGTTTTGATGAACTCGACCGGCGCATCTTGCAGGTGATTATCGAAAAATTTGAGGGCGGCCCCGTCGGGTTAGAAACACTTTCAGCGGCGCTCAGTGAAGAGAAAGACACAATCTCAGAAGTCTATGAGCCGTATTTACTGAAGAAGGGATTCATCCAGCGCACGCCGCAAGGGCGCACGGCGACGGAGCAAGCGTATCGGCACTTAGGGTTGCTCAAGAAGAAACAAAGCGAAGAGCGGTTACTCTAAATTTCAGTCAAGGCTCATACAGTGATGTACGATTGTCTCTTTAATGGGAAAGCATTGCTCTCTCACTTTTTGTCAGGCTTCGCTTTCTTAAAAAACTCTTGCACTTTCGCTTGTTCGACGTTGAGCTTTTTCGCCAAATCTTTCAGATCAGTTTCGCTCACTTCTTCGTCGAGCCACGCTTCGAGTTTGGCCAGATCAACACGCCAATGCCCTTCAATTTTCTCTCCAGGAATCCCGCCTTTCTCTAACATCTCATAGATAGTATCGACGGGAATGCCCAGATACTGAGATGCTTCCCAAGGTTTCAGATAACCGCCACGTTTCGTTGCCATGATGCCCCCTTATTAGCACAAGCAAGAATCTTCTCTATTCTAAAGAGATTATGCACAGCCTTCAAAGGAAGTTCTTTCAGAAAGTATCTGAATCACCGCTATCACGGAAATTCCACGGAAGACACTGAAAACGGCTGCCATCATTCCGTGTCTTCAGTGGTACTTCCGCGCATTCCGTGATTCTATAGCTTTGTCAGCACCCAATAGTGCAACGACCACGGAGCCATCTGGCCTGAAAGCATCAGCGTACCATCCGAACTTACACTGACTTCTTTGGTCTCAATGGGCTTTAGTTCGTTTGTTTCTCGGTCAACGACGAAGCGCTGAGCGCTCCATCGTTCACTCGATGTCAAGCCCATGATACGCACGCTGTAATCTTGGGTTGATGGAGAATTTTGCGTCCAATGGCTAAGGAGAAGCTCTAGTTTTTTGCCGTCTTCGGAGCGTCCGGCGAGCAGCGTCGGTGTTCCCGTGGGTCCGTTCACGGATAAGCGTCGCGGAGTCTCTCTCGCTATCTGAGAGAAGATCAGCCACTCAAAATACGCGGGCTTGGGTGCGCCGTCGGGAAAGAAGTACATATACTCACTCGGCGTTGGATTGCTCGGGCGCGGCGCTCCGCGATTGGCGCGATAGACAATCGCTTCCGAGAGCAGATCTTGCGCGAGCGTCTTCGTCTGCGCGTTGTGCGCCGCATGAAACGCGCTCAAGTATTTTTGATCACGCGTGGCTGAAATCTCTTGAGGAATGACACCCGCTGTCCAGTTCCATTCACTGTTCCACAAAGGCACGTTCGTGAAGCCAAGAGCATTCAAATGCTGACGAATGATTTGAACCGTGCGCAAGTGATCGGCCGGCGATGTGTAAGTGTGATAACTAAACACATCGAGCAAAAGCTTGTTGGTTTTCACGTAATTGAAAAACTCGTCGAGCACGATGGTGCTTCTTGCAAACTGATCGGCACCGGCTGGATTGCCGAGCCCGACGGCCTTCACACTACGTCCATATTTGCGGTTGTAATCGCGTATCGCGTTCGCGAAAGCGGCATACGTTCGCCAGAGCTGTTGACGCCCGTCGGCGGACTCGCAGTTAAAGCCGCCCAAGCCGCAGGGCTCGTTGATGAACTCGACATAATGCACATCCCAACTGTGTCCGTTGGCCCAATTCTCATTGAAGTGCATTAGCACGTGCTGAATGACGCTGGCCCATTTGGTTAAATCTTGCGGAGGGCGTCCGGCTTGGCAACACTTACCCCAAAAGTCACCGCCACCGATGTCGTACATCGCTTCCCACAAAGGTGTTGCGCCAGCCTTGACGATCGATTCGATCTGTCTATCGATGGGGCCAAAGTTGTACGCTGCTGGGTCATCGGCCGAACGATTTGCATCCGGAAAGATGCTTCCAAGTATGAAACCATTGATGCCAAATCCATCGTCTTGCGCGAGACGCACGATGTTGATCCCGGCTGCACGAAAGCGCTCGGTGAGATCAGCATCGCTTGAACTTAAGGGGTGCGGTGCGCCCTGGACGCCGTTGAGCGCTTTGACCGCGCCCACATTCGAAGTAGCATCTACGGTGAAAGAAGAAGCAGCGCTGGAGGCAAGCCAGGGTTTACTCAAAACAGAGTTGGTAGCGATTGAACTCGCGCGCACTTGCTCGGCCATCTCTCGCACCGCGGCAGCATAGAAGATTGGGTCGGGAATGTTTTCGGGATAAGCATAATTGTAATTGTTCCAGTCAGCGGGCGCTGTGTTTGGCGCATTGTCTGGTAAATCGGAACGGCTCGCGAGCCGTTGATCCACCGCAGAAACACTCGCTCTTGAAGGATTGAGCTTGACCCACATCTTGTTGCGCACAAAAGCTTCGAAGGGCTGGCGGATATGAGGTTTGCCCAACACGGTCTGCACATGATCTTCGACGCTGGTGAGAATCAACAATTTTAGATCGGAGCGCTTCTTCGCGAGCGCGTCATAATTTTGCGCCGCATCGCGAATCTTCCAGAAATTCTCTGATTCTTCGGGAGTATCCAGCCAACTCGGCCACGCTGAAAAGAGCTTGGCGTCGCGTACGGATTGAATCACTTGTAACGAAAAATGTTTCTTCTCACCGGGAGCCGAATAAGGCATCGGGCTCAGCCCGAAATCTTCTTCAGGATCAAGCTTCCCGTTGCGATTGGTGTCCGTGCTGTGGCAGCCGTTGGAGTCAGTCACAGTATCGTATTTCCCGTTCTTGTTCCCGTCCAAGAAGATTCGGTCTAGGCTCGCGTCATAGGCGATCTTTGAATAATCAATATCAAGAACGATAGGGCCATAGCCACGATAGAAGGGATTGGAAAAGCGCTGTCGGCCTAGGGGACGTCCTTGGCTGGGGGGACAATCGACGCTCGACCCGGGGCCGGCATCGGTCGTGACGATCTGCGCGTTGCTAGGATTCTCCCAATCGATAAAGTACTTTATATTTTGGAGTTGCTCGCCGTAGAGCGCGAGTGTCACGACAGTGATTGCGCCGCCGTTCGAGAGCGTCAAGAGACCGACATTTTGAGTGAGCACAGGAACTCGCACAATTTTATCGATCGTGCGCCCTTGGGCATCAGGCTTATGTCCAGAAGCAAAGAGTGCCACATCTCTCAACGCTTTGATCGAGTTGAGCCCGCGATGGTCATAAACTCCCTCGCTCGCGCGGCCTTCGAAGCGCCCGCCGGGAAAGAGAATTTCGATGTACACAAAACCTTCCAACCCTTGCGAGCGCGGGACCTGAAGACTCCCGACGGCGTCTCCACCGGGGGCTTCAATCACTACGGGAGCACCTTCTGCAAGATAAGTTCGATTCCCCGGCATGAGTGCAAAGAGGCGCACGGCTAGGTTTCCCCCACTTGCACCCTCAGAGGGTAGCAAGATATCAATTTGCTCAACGCCCGGCGGTATCGAGGGCTGCGGTGGCTGAGGATTTCCCGCAAGCCCCGTCAGTAAGAGCATCGTCAGAGATAATGACATAATTCTTTTCAGTTGGAATCACCTCATAGATGTCTTGCGCTTGGACCTCTCTCAGTTTCTTCGCATCAACAAATCACTGATGATTGGCGACGAATGTTTTGAATGCACTGTAAGCTGGCTTTTGGCGCGGCGGATTCACCCGCCCATCCATCAATCCTAGATGATTGAAGACGTCGGTCTCGTTCGCTAAATCGAAGAGCGAAAACCACAGACAAACGCTGCCGCCGTTGTCGACGCACGCCGAGAGACGCGCGGGGACTTGTTGCGCTTGGAGTTGCTCGAACTGCGTCGGGTTCTGGTTATAAGAAACTTGCGTCGAGCGGCAACGCGAGTCGGGGCCGCTGGTTTCAGTCGAAATCCAGCGCTTGTCGGCGGACATATGCTCTTTCACCCATTTGGCTTTGGTGGAAATATCTTCGACACACCCGTAGAAGTGCAGATCAACGGCATCGTACTGACCTTGCGTGAGGAACATCGTCACACGCTGAACTGCGAACGCATTGCGCTGATTGTTAGGGTCGATGACGGCATCGAGCGTCTCTGAGGGAAAACTCGTTAGCACCACGGGGATGGAGGGGTTGACAGATGTTGCAGCTTCGTTGAAGGCTTGAAGCTGGGCGAGATATTGTTCGTTTGTGCCACGCCAGTAGCGCGACTGAGGATTTTGCGTCACGTCGCCGATCTCGTTCTCGCACTGGACCCAGATTTGGCGGCCTTGCGCGAGATAGGGAAGCAAGAGCGTCAATGAATCTTTGATGCGCTGTTGATACGCAATTTTGGATTTGAACGGGAATCCGGCGTTGGGCCACTGGCCGAGCGTGCCGTAGCTCGTGTCGATATTCGACGGGTCTCGATTGACCATCGTGATGACCAGATTCACTCCCCCGTCGAGAAAAGACTTAAAGTCAGGGGGATTGCCATCCAAATTGTAATTAACCCGCATCCAGCGGGCACCGAGGTCAATGACAAAGCCGAGAATATCGGGACGCCGCCCGGCGCTCGCGTTTACGCCGAAACGATTCGCAGGACTATTCGTCGCTTGTCGGTCGGGCGTAACGGTCTGTGCCCCGGCTAATGAGAGCAAGCTGAAGCTCCAGAGGAGCCCCAAGATGAGCAAAATTTTCCAAAAATAGCGATGCATCATTTCCTCACTTTTCAGTGTAAACGAACTATCTTAACCTTAGGTCCAATAAAAAGAGAATAGGAGCAGGGTAAAAAGACAATAGAATCAGGGAGAACAGAGAAATGTCACAGAAAGCATTGAAACAAGACAAGGTGTTTTTCGTGCATTCCGTGGAACTTCCGCGCCTTCAGTGATTCAAAAACTCAGATAGAGCTGATTACTGTAAGATTGAGCTCGTCTACAACTCTTTTCGGAAGAGCATCTTCTCGATCGAGAGTGGCCCCGGTCCACCCAAAAGCAAGGCCAGTGCGCCCGCCAACAACGATAGCTCTAACTCATAGCCACGTACTGCGAGCAAACCGCCAAGCTTGGCTTTCGCCATTAAGATTGCTACGATCATATCGATGGTCAGAAGTAGAGATATATAGCGGGTGAACAAACCCAATATCAAGCAGAAGCCCCCGAAGAATTCAACACTGGCAACAACCCAAGCAAACACCTCGGGAAAGGGAATACCGAGATTGCCGAAGAAGTCAGCAACGCCCGGCACCCCTGCACCCAACACCCCTGCTTTCCCAAACAATTTATCGTACCCATGAAACGCAAAGACAATCCCCACGGCTACTCTCAAAGGCAATGGCCATAAGCTACTGAGTGGTGCAAATATCCGCGCCAGCATACTCTCATCACCTCATAGGCAAGTTAGCTCTGTTTATAGCCGATCATTGACTGAAAAGACAAATGCTCGCTCATCTCGAACAGACTTGAAAAATTTTCGGCACTCGCTTAAGATAGATAAAGACACTTAGGGGAGCTCGCAGATGCGGGCTGAGAGGAAGCGCAAAGCTTCGACCCTTTGAACCTGATCCGGGTAATGCCGGCGGAGGGAGCGATGAAACTCGCCAGACCCATCGACAAGACACACCTTCAACTCAGCCAGGTTTCTAAGAGTTTCCTGCGTGAGGGGCATCCGTTGCCCGTGCTCGACCGTATCAGCCTCACCGTGAACCCAGAAGAGTTAGTCGCGCTCGTGGGCCCGAGTGGCTGCGGCAAGACGACTCTGTTGCAGATCGTCTCCGGCCTAGTCATTCCCGATGCCGGAGAGATTTTTCTGAATGACGCGCGCGTCTCGGATGGCCGAGGCCCTGTGGCGTATATGCAACAGAAAGATTTACTCTTGCCCTGGCGCAAGGCGCTGGCGAACACGCTGTTAGGTCCGGAGATCGCTGGTGAGGATTTGCGCACTGCCCAAACCGAGGCCCGACAGCTTTTTGTGGATTTTGGCTTGTCTGGCTTTGAGCAAGTCTATCCGGCGCAGCTTTCCGGTGGCATGAGACAACGCGTGGCGCTCATTCGCACGCTGCTCTGCCGCAAATCGCTCTTGCTGCTTGACGAGCCCTTCGGTGCGCTCGATGCGTTCACGCGCCGTCAGATGCACGACTGGCTCTTGCGCGCCTGGCAAGAGTTTCGCTTCACGGCGCTCTTCGTCACGCATGACGTCGAAGAAGCGTTGCTCTTGGCCGATCGCGTCTATGTACTCTCGGCGCGACCTGCACAGGTCAAGGCTGCGATCGAGGTCAAGCTAGCTCGGCCACGGGTGCCCACGGAGCGTGAATTTGTCGGACAAAAGGCTCAGTTATTGACTTGGTTAAATCAGGAACCAGAAGAGGAAGGTTGATCGTGATGGCGCGTTATCGAGAGTTTGGGATGCCCACGCTGTTTCTGCTATCGCTCGCGCTGATCTGGGAGATAGCGGTGCGCACAGGACAAATCGCCACTTACTTGCTGCCCGCCCCAAGTGCCATCGGCAGCGCTATGTTGCTCTATCGGTCCTTGTTAGTTCAGAATACTCTGGCGACATTGCAGTCTGTGGGCTTTGGGTTACTGCTAGCACTCAGCACAGGGCTGATTTTGGGTATAGCGCTCTTCTACTGGCCTCTGCTGAAAAGCACTCTCTATCCGTTGCTCATTGCCTCGCGCAATATCCCTTATTATGCGATCGCGCCACTGCTGATCGTTTGGTTCGGGCTGGGTTTCCTGCCTAAAGTGATTGTCGCGACATTGATTGCTTTCTTCCCGATCGTCGTCAACACGCATGACGGCTTGAAGGCCGTCGATCCAGACTTGGTGAAGCTCATGCAAACCCTCGGCGCGAGTCGCTTCCAAATCTTGCGCAAGGTGCGCTTTCCCGCGGCGCTGCCGTTGATCTTGAGCGGGGTGAAATTGGGAGCGGTCTTTGCCGTGGTCGGAGCGCTCTTCGGGGAACTGATCGGTGGACAACGCTGGACCCCAGAGGGCCTCATAGGCGGCCTTGGATATCTGATGCGCGAAGCGGCCAACCGGGGCGCTTTAGACCTGGCGTTTGCTGGAATGGTTTGGCTCTCCGCGCTCAGCTTGGCACTCTTCGGTGTCGTGGCCTTGCTGGAGCGCTATCTGCTGCGCTGGCAAATCTCGGAACGGGCTTAATAAAGAAAGAAGGAGCTTTGTACCGTAACAAACTGAATAAAAAAGAAAGAAAGGGATCACCATGCGTACATTAGGAATAGTAGCCGTTTGCGTTCTGCTTTTCGGTCTCGCGGGGATTGAACCAGCCGGTCAACAGCCTGAGAAGATCAGCTTAATGCTGGAGTTCTTTGCTAATCCGACCCATGCACCGATCTTCATCGCCAAACAGAAGGGCTTTTTCTCTCAGGAAGGGTTGGATGTCGAGATCATCGCTCCGTCCGATCCCATCCAAGTACCGTCTTTGACTGCTTCGGGCAAAGTAGACATCGGGTTGACCAACTTATTGAATCATATCATCTTGCGAGCCACCCAGGATTTGCCCGTGTTGGCCTTTGGCGGACTACTGCGCGGTCCCTTAGGGGGGCTCGTGGCGATCAAGGAGCGCAAGATCGAGAAAATTACGGATCTGAAGGGTAAGAAGATCGGCTTCTCCGTAGAGCCCATCGAGCCAGCGCTCTACAGTACGATGCTGCGCAAATCGGGCGTTGATCCCAAGGACGTTGAGCTGGTGAAGCTGGACTTTGAGGCATTACTGCCGGCGCTCTTGGCCGGACGGCTGGACGCGATCGGCGCATTCCGTAATTTTGAGCCAGTAGAGGTGGAGCTCAAGGGCTTAACGCCCGTGTTCTTCGCCCAAGAAGCCGCAGGCGCTCCGGATTATTATGAGCTGGTCTTTATCACACGCCGCGAGCTGATCGAAAAACGCCCGGCGACGCTGAAGAAATTTTTGCGTGGCTTGGCCCGTGGGATATTCTTCTTGATGGCCGATCCCGTTGAAGCGAAGCGAGTCTTTTTCGACGCTTTGCCCGAGCTACGTGACGAACTCGACCAAAAATCTTTCGACCGAACTGTGTCTTCTTTCTTCGGTGCGCCCTGCATGGCTGAGGCGATCAAGTGGCGCGCGGCCCAAGATTTTCTCGTCGACGCGCGCATCGTTAACCGCCAATTGCCGCTAGAGTCGCTCTATACGGATAAATTCTTGCCCGACGATCTCTTCCCGAGGGGGTGCCCACGATGAATCAAGACTTCATCCCTTGGTACTTACGCCAGGAAATCGTGGAAAGCTACGAGAGTTGGTATCAGGGGCCGGATGGCCAGCGGATGGATCGATTAGAGAAAAAAGTCTTACGATCACTCATCGAGCCGCTGGCCCCGAAGAATTTATTAGAAATCGGGGCGGGCACCGCGCACTTCACGCGCTGGTTTGAGCAGGAGTTAGGCCTCAGCATGATTGGCTTGGACCTTTCGCCGCTCATGCTGGCGGAGGCGCGTAAATACTGGGACGGAATGTTAATCCAGGCGGATGCCGCCGCGCTTCCCTTCGTGGATAAATCCTTCGATGCGGTGGCGATGATCACCTGCTTTGAATACATGCCTGATCCCATCAAGGTGCTACGCGAAGCATCTCGCGTGGCTCGACGGGGGATGATTATTGGTCTGATGAATCGCTGGAGCGTCGCGACCCTGCGCCGCCGCATCCAAGAACTGATGGGAAAGAATCCGTTCTACAAGAACGCGCACTTCTACTCGCTGCCGGAGATCCAACAGCTTCTGAAACAAGCCCTGGGCGATCGCATCGCTGAAGTCCGCTGGGGCTCGACGCTCTTCCCCAAAGGAATCCCGATAGAAACAGCGCGACTACCGTTCGGAAATTTTTTGGGCTTGGCCGTCCACCTACAGGAGGTCCATGATGGCACAATTCCCCGCGGAGCTGGGTAAGATCGATCGCGCCTTCTTTGATGAAGTGATCGCGCCGCGCCTGGGGGCCTCACGTCGTGATGTCCTGGTCGGCCCCAGAATAGGCGTAGATGTGGCTATCGTTCGGTTACCCGGAGGATCGGTCATGGCAGTGACTACGGACCCGCTCTCAGTGATCCCATCGCTGGGTTTAGAAGATTCAGCGTGGCTCTCGGTGCACTTACTCGCCTCAGACCTCGCGACGTCGGGATTGGCTCCTGCCTATGCGGTCTTGGACTTCAACTTGCCCCCTACGATGTCCGCGCGGGATTTTCAAGTCTACTGGGAGGCGATGCATCGCGAGTTCGAGCGTTTGAACATCGCTGTGGTCGCGGGCCACACGGGCCGCTACGTCGGCTGCGATTATACTATCATTGGCGGAGGTGTGCTCTTCGCGGTCGGTCGAGAGGACGAGTATGTAACGGCCAACATGGCTCAGCCAGGAGATCATTTGCTCATCACCAAAGGTGCTGCGATCGCGACCACGGGATTGCTCGCTCGCGTCTTCCCGAAGACGATCACTGAGCGCTTCAGTTCTACTTTTTTGGAGCGGGCACAGAGCTTCTTTCGAAAGTTTTCTGTGGTGGAGGAAGCGTTGACGGCGGCTCGAGCGGGCTTGCGCGAGGCGGGAGTACGGGCCATGCATGACGCGACCGAAGGGGGCGTGCTCGGCGGCTTGTTAGAGCTGGCGGAAGCATGCGGCTGCGGGCTGCGTGCAGAACGCGCTGCGATTCCCATCGCCGAAGAGACAGAAAAGACCTGCCAGCTTTTCGAGATCGATCCTTACTGGGCTCTTAGCGAAGGCACGCTCATCTTGGCCGTCCTGCCCGACAGGGTTGAGACAGTTCAAAGAGCCCTTGAACAGAAGCACATCTCAGTCACCAAAGTGGGTGAGCTCTTGGCCCCCGGCCAAGGGCGTTGGCTGATCGAGCCGACGGGGGAAAGACGCCAGCTTCTCTCCCCGGGACAGGACCCTTACTGGACCGGCTACTGGCGCGCCGCCCAACGTGGTTGGACATGAAGCAAGCACGAAGAAGAAGGGAGCAATGATATGCGTTTAAGTGGACTGTATCTTGTTGTGGACGCAAGCGCGGAGCGAGTCCTGGAGCGAGCAGAGCAAGCGCTCCGAGGCGGCGTGGATGTGCTGCAACTCTGGGGGCTTAAGAATGCGCTGGATGTAGCCACGTTGGGGCATGAGCTACGCAGGCTAGCGCAACGCTCAGGTGTGCCCTTGCTTGTACAGGATGATGTTGAGTTGGCTAAGACTTTGAAGGCTGATGGGGTGCATCTGGATCGGGAGGACCTCACACCTCCCCAAGCACGTGAACAGCTAGGCAAAGGAGTGATCATTGGCGTGACCTGTAGCACGCGTTTTGAGAAAGTCCTCTGGGCTGTAGAGCAGGGAGCAGACTACATCTCATTTTGCTCCATCTTCCCCTCGCCCTCGGTGAACGTGTGCGATCTGGTGCCTTTGGAGTTGGTGCATCAAGCGAAAGCAAGTGTCAAAGTCTCGATCTTCGCGTCAGGGGGCATTACGCTGGAAAACGCACGACAGGTCTTGGAAGCAGGAGTCGACGGCTTGGCGATCAGTTCAGGCGTGCTACGTGCTTCGGACCCGCAAGACGCTGCACGGCGTTTCAAAGCTCTTCTCGCTCAGTTCGGCAAAGGGAGGAATCATGTCATTATCTCAGGAGCTGTTGAAGATATTAGCATGCCCCGCCTGTAAGGCCGAGCTTTTGCCGACGCAAGAGCAATGGTTGGTCTGCCGTGGATGTGGGCGAAAATATCCGATCCGTGAGGGAGTTCCGATATTACTGATCTCGGAGAGCAGCGACCCTAAGCGAGGACAAGCGACATGACGTAAACTAGCCATGGGCTTGCTGAGCTGGGTTGAATAAGAGGAGGCGTGGGGCCGAGTTCTTGGGTGATCGCTGCTCGGCCACATCGAGTGCGGCGGGCAGGAGTGGTTGATCTGCCCGTACCTAAAGAAGAAAGCTCTGTCACTTTCAGTTTCTCATCTAGCGATTGTGTGCTGTTGTAGATGCGTAGGCTGATGCCAACCACTGAATCTCGCTTCTGGTGGACGCGGCTGACTACTCTGGGTACTATAGCGCATTCATAAATCAAGGAGAATCCCCAATGGCATCTCGCACCGATAATTTCCCTCGACCTCCCGCCACGCGTCAAGCGCCCATCACTGAGACCCTTCATGGCATAACGATTACGGATCCCTATCGGTGGCTCGAAGACGGTCGCTCTCCAGAAGTCCAACGGTGGACGGAGCAACAAAACGTCTACACTGCGTCTATCCTGAAAAATATTCCTGATCGAGAGAAAATGCACCAACGTCTGGCCGAGCTCCATGCTATGGGTGCTCTGATGGAAGCCTGGATGGCTGGCCCTTACACGTTCTTCTTCAAGCGCCAGGGCTCTCAAAATCAGCCCGTGCTCTCTGTGCGTGAGGGATTTACGGGTCTGACTCGGGTCTTGCTTGATCCCAATAGCTTGGGCGACGACGAGACTCTTACGATCGACTGGTGCTTCTCCTCGAAGGATGGAAAACTCTTGGCCTACGGGCTTTCGAGCGGTGGGGATGAGCTGAGCACTTTGCATCTTTTGGATGTGACCAACGGCAAACATTTTTCGGAAAAAATCCCGCACACGCGGGCCGCCTCCGTCGCATGGCTGCCCGACGGAAGTGGGTTCTTTTACACACGCTATCCAAATCCTGGGACGACTGTTCTAGGTGAAGAGTTCTATTATCGCCATGTCTACTTCCACCGGCTCGGCACAGACCCTGCGCAGGACCCAAAAATTTTTGGCGAAGGACGCCCGGCGCACGAGCTGTATCAGCTACTCGTTTCTCCCGACGGACGCCATTTGCTCGTGCACGCACGTCAAGGATGGGCAAAAAATGAATTGTACTTGCGTGATTTACAGAGTAGTGATCCATTCATTCTTCTCACGCAAGGAGCCGATACGCTCTACTATGGGCGCATTCTGGGAGACCAGCTCTTTGTGTGGACGAACGAAGGTGCTTCTAATTATCGCGCCTTCGTAACCAGTGTACGCACACCGGGGCGAGAGCATTGGCGCGAGCTCATCCCAGAAACAGAGACCGTCATTCAAAACTTCGAATTGGTGAAAGATCGCATTGCTGTCTTGGGTTTGCGCCAAGCTTCCTATGTGATTCAGATTTATTCCAGAGACGGGGTACTCGAACATGAAGCCCCTCTGCCAACGTATGGCACGGTAGATTTTATCGATGGAGACCCGGAGTCTGAAGAAATTCTCTTTACTTTTTCTTCGTTCTGCGTGCCGCCCACGATCTATCGGTACAATGTGAAGAGACACACGCTCGATGTGTATGAGCAGCTTGAATCACGGATTGAGCCAGATCGTTACAAAGTTGAACAAATCTGGTACGTCTCCAAAGACGGCACAAAGGTCTCGATGTTTATTGCATATAGCAAAGATATTTCACTCAATGGGGACAATCCCACCTTGCTGACCGGCTACGGTGGGTTCAACGTCGGCCGCTTTCCCCTATTTAGTCCCGCTTATTACTGGTGGATCGAGCACGGAGGTGTTCTCGCTCTAGCGAACCTGCGCGGCGGCGGCGAGTTTGGGGAGAAATGGCACCGCGCGGGCATGCTCGACCAAAAGCAAAATGCCTTCGATGATTTCACGAGCGCGGCCGAGTGGCTGATCCATCACAAATACACACGCCCGGAACGGCTGGGAATTATTGGCAGAAGCAACGGAGGGCTCTTGGTCGGTGCAGCTATGACGCAGCGCCCTGATCTTTTCAAGGCCGTCATCTGCGGTGTGCCCTTACTCGACATGCTCCGCTATCAGCATTTTCTGGTCGCGAAATTATGGATTCCCGAATATGGTAGCTCTGAGGATCCCGAGCAATTTCGTTGGCTGTACGCGTACTCCCCCTACCATCACGTCCAGAAAGACGTGCACTATCCGTCCGTGCTCTTTCACACCGCAGAATCAGATAGCCGCGTCGATCCAATGCATGCGCGCAAGATGGCAGCGCTGATACAAGAGACCGTAAAGGGCAAAAGTTTGGTGCTGTTGCGTCTTGAAGCACGCGCAGGCCACGGCATCGGACAACCCATGAGCAAAGTCATCGACGAGCAAGTCGATACCTGGGGATTTCTCGCCTGGCAGCTCGGTCGACAGTAAGATTTTTTTCTCTAAATAACTCATGAACTTGAAGGCTCTTGCGCCGTATGGATCTTTTATAGTCTGCAGTATGATTTGGGGAAGCACGTTTCTCTTCATTCGCATCGGGAACGAGACCGTGCCCGCGCTCTGGGCCGCCACACTCCGACTCTTTCTCGCAAGTATGATTCTCGGCGTTCTTGTCTTCATCACGCGTCAAAAATTTCCCAAAGGAGCTTCGTTGCGTGCGGCGCTCGTGTACGGGTTCTTCCAGTTCGGCATGAATTTTGCATTGCTCTACTGGAGCGAGAGAATCATCCCTTCTGGTGTCGCGGCTGTTCTCTATGCGACGATCCCGCTCTCGATGGCCCTCTTCGCGCGTGCTTTTGGCCTCGAGCGTCTGAATCCTCTGAAGTTCATCAGTGCGTTGCTCGCACTCGTGGGAGTCGTAGTGATTTTCTCGGGAGAACTGAATTCGAATGTTCCTTTACTG
The DNA here is from genome assembly GCA_016179105.1 of Candidatus Acetothermia bacterium. Classification (GTDB taxonomy): domain Bacteria; phylum Bipolaricaulota; class Bipolaricaulia; order RBG-16-55-9; family DRXL01; genus JACOSB01. The sequence goes on along the minus strand of JACOSB010000065.1, from coordinate 4,383 downwards.
CCACTTTTTATGGCATTGATGGCGGCGACCAGTGCCTCGCTAGCAACTATGTTTCTCAAGCGGGTGCCGCCGCAACCAGCGATCGCGTCCAATGCCGTTGGCTCGGCCATCGGTGCTGTCGTGTGTTTTGTGGGAAGTTTTATCATGGGAGAGTCACATGAGATTCCATTGGCTTTCGAGCAGTGGCTTCCGATTCTCTACCTGACGATCATGGGCTCGGTCGTGGCGTTCGTCTCATTCGCCTGGCTGCTCAATCACTGGAGCGCGACGAGCGTTAGCTTTGAAACTGTGATTGTGCCGGTGATCGCGGTGATTTTGGGAGCGATCGTTCGGAGCGAGCAGCTCGCGCCGACGAGTTTTCTTGGGGCTGCACTGGTGCTCGTTGCTGTGGTCATTGCGCTCTTGAGCGATCGTCCGAAGACGACAAGCTTTGAGAAACGATGAGCCTCAAAGTCGCTTCGAATAATAGAAAAATTTATGGACTGGCCGAAAGCCGACCGATTCGTAGAGGCGTTGCGCCGCAGGATAAGAGCTCCACTCGATTCTCAGGTCTTCGGGCACACTGGCTTAGAGCGCTCAATTTTTCTATCATAGCTTTGGTGTGAACGCAAAAGCAAAAGGAGTTTTTGTGCAGTCGACGGTAGAAACCAAGAGCAAGACACAACATCTCGTAAAAATTGAGATTCCGGCCGACGTAGTAAGCAAAAGACTCTCGGATCTATTCAGGCGCGCGGCGCGCGAGATCGCGCTCCCCGGCTTTCGTCCTGGACACGCGCCACGCCCCGTGCTGGAAGCCCGTTTCGGCAAAGATTTCCTGAACGATGATGCCAAAGAGGAAATCATCAAAGAGTATTTGCCCCAAGCCCTCAACGAGCATCAACTGAAGCCCGTCTCAACGCCCATGGCATCAGCAGTGGGAGAATTCGTGGACGGCAAGCCGTTCAATTTCGAAGTGGAAGTGGAAGTTCTCCCCGAGCTCGAGGTGAAAAACTATACGGATATCGAACTGGAAGAACCCGCTCAGCGCCAGCCCACTCAACAAGAAATAGATGCTGTGCTCGATCGGCTGCGTTTGGAACATGCGACGGCTGTACCTAAAGCCACGGACGAGAAAGTTGCTGCAGACGATGTAGTCACGGTGCATACGGAAAATTCTAAAGAGTTCCAGGAAGTTCAGGTGCACTCGGACGGAGTCACAGCAGCCTACATTGGAAAGGATGTGGGCGATTGGGTCGAGCTGGCATTTGAAGACGGGAAGAAAGTTAAGACGAAGATCGAGATTATCAAAAAACTGGAAAAACCCGATGACGAAGAGTTGGCCAGCACGTTGGGACATGAAGATGCCAAGGAGATGCACGAGAAGATTCGCGCTCAGTTGGCCGAGCGCATCGAGCGTCAGCGCCAACGCGAGCTGCGGATTGCTCTCTTGGATAAAATTGTCGAGCAGACGTCGATCGAAATTCCCCCGAGAATGCTCGACGAAGTCGTCGGCCAAGAGCTAGAAATTTTGCGACGTAGCGGCTATCCCGAAGCAACAGCCGATGCAGTGAAAAAACTCAAAGAATCGACGGAGAAGCGACTCAAGCGGGAGCTGGTCTTGAATAATATTAAGAAGCAAGAGCAGCTCCAGCTGAGCGACCAAGACTTTGAAACACTCATAAAATCCGAGGCCGAGAAACGCGAGATGAACCCGATCAAATTCAAGGCGATCTTGGAGCGCGAGCGCCAATTGCAAAGCTATCGAGCCGAGCATGAGGATGAGCGCGTGCTGCAATTTTTGCTCGACAAAGCCAAGTTAACCAAAGTCCAAGCATAGGAGGGACAAGTAAATTATGAGTCAATATGGAGAAATTCGCGATGAACTGGAGCATATAAACCAAATTAGGGATCAAGTCCCGTTTGTCATAGATCGGACGGGCGCCACCGAAAGAGTCTATGACATCTATTCGCGCCTGCTCGAGGATCGCATCATCTTCGCGCAGGGCCCAGTGAGCGATTACATGGCGAATCTCATCGTCGCTCAGATGATCTTCCTGGACGCCAAAGACTCCGAGAAAGATATCAAGCTTTATATCAACTCGCCGGGCGGCGTCGTGAGCGCCGGCCTAGCGATCTATGACACGATGCAGCATGTGATGAGTGATGTGCGCACGACCTGCATCGGGCAAGCGGCGAGCATGGGCACAATTCTCTTGACGGCGGGCACGAAGGGAAAGCGATTCGCATTGCCGAACTCGCGAGTGCACATTCATCAGCCGCTCGGCGGTGTGCAGGGCCAGGCCTCGGACATCAAGATTCACGCGGATGAAATTCTGAAGACGCGCGAGCGACTCAATCACATCCTGGCGCATCACACGGGCCAGCCTCTCGAACGCATCGAAAAAGATACTGATCGCGATTACTTCATGAGCGCGGAAGAAGCCAAGGCCTACGGGTTGATTGATGATGTCATCAAGAGCCGGAAAGAAATGAAAAAGAAAAGCTAAATTGTAGGGGCGAAGCATTTTCAGAACAATGCTTCGCCCCTACGCAATGCTATTTTTCTGCTGACGTCACCCGCAGAGTTACTTGATAAGTTCTGCGAGCGATAGGATGATTGCTCACCGGAGTTGGCTGTATATCCACAAAGCTGACGCTAAATCCCTTAAAATCAATCTCTGTCGGATTGAGCGTGGAATTGAGCGAGACGCGCCTGCCCGGTTGTCCAAGGCGGGTCAGCGCTAGTTGTACTTTCACATTCCCCTGCCAGACACAAACGACGTCGATCGGACAGCGCGAGTCTTCCAACACTCGCACGAACGTAACTCTCAGCAATCCAATTCGAGCAGTTTGGCCAACGCTAAGAGTAAACGGCTGGCCCATCTCGGCGTTGATCGCCGTCGGCTCTGTGGGAAGGTTGAGAGTCAGATTGTTTAGCGCTGCGCATCCCGTGAGCAGTGCGAGGAACACAGTGCAGGCAATGAGAGCGACAATTTTGTGCATTTCTCTACACGCTTCTTTCTCGCTTCTGCGAGCTTATCGTTAGGGGCACGATTTTGGGATTATGATGGGCGTGAATTGAAAGCTCGTGCCTGTGACAGCTTCCAGGCCATCTTTGTCGTCGAGATCGACAGCCAAGATCATGAACCAACTTGACTGGTCTGTAGCGCGAAAATCAATGACCCCGTGTTTGCCGGTCGCGACCTGCTGGCCATTGCGGGTGATGTCAAAATTCGCGTTCACGTGGACGCTGAACTGGATGAAGACGGGAGGCCCGCAGCGTACAGTCACCCCGGAAATCGCATTGAGCGGCGTGCCGGTAATCTTATATTTCGTATCTTCGTCCGTGAAACGATTATCTCCGTTGGTGTCCACGGTGAACTCGGCCTGGAAATAATCGGGTTTGTTCGGCCCATTGTCTATTTGCAGAGTCCACGTGCCTTGCGCGAGAAGATTGTCAAGAGCGCTGATGGACCCAGTGCCATAGAGCGGGTTAGGCCCGGCAAGACCCCACTGACCGGAGAGAGCCAGCGCAAGTACGGAAACAGCCAAGATTTTACAAACACGCATAGAATTTCCTCCTCTTGGCTCCTTTGGCGGCACCCTGAGCTTAAAGCAGTTTTTCATTTTTGTCAAGCCTCCGAGCTAAACAGAGATTTGGAAAAGCTTTTTGGCTGACGAATTCACTCCGCAGAAACAAAGTCGATGCAATCAAAATTTTGTCAACAAACTGCAGGGGTGTTAGGATAGGAAGAAGTTGCACAATAACTCCGTACTGAGGTATGTTATAACGTTCATTATGAATAATCATCATTAGAGTAAAGAAAAAATGGAAGGCAAGGTACCCAAACGGATGTCATATCCATCAGTTGACCAATTGCAGAAGGCACTTGTCCAATCGGTCTTTCACTATGCAACAGATAAGAAAAAGGCCGCCGGTCGCGCGCTCGGGACCCTTGTTGAAGTAATCACTTTCTATCTCCTGAAATCCTGGGACCTACAACGTTTCGTCGCTATTGAACGTCCATTACCTGAATACTCAAATGAGGACATCACACATAACGTTGAATACTCCTTACACCCATCAACTCCGGTGGCAGCGCTCGATTTCGCAGCTGATAACTTACCACTCTCCGTCACCAAGCTAGCGAAGGCTTTAATGGAAAAGGGGATCGAGATACCTTCCGAGCAGCGGAAGCAACACCAATTGCTATCGACACAATTTGTCCTGCGAAATGCTTGTACCATTGCTGATGAGAAAGATTCCAGGACTTTCGCGTTTCAGCATAAATAGGCAGTAACCGCCCGCCTAGCAATGGACCATTTGTAGTCATACCAAGAAACGGCGGTCTGGAGGCGTTGCCATTCTAGCTTAAGAAAAGCCAAGAAGGCACAGAGAATATG
>JACOSB010000054.1 GCA_016179105.1 Candidatus Acetothermia bacterium | reverse complement strand
TACTTAGTGAGGGAGATCTCCGCGTGGGAAACGGAACGAAACCGACAAGGAGCTGGAGTACACTGGGACTTCACACCCGCTGATGCTCGGTGTAAGTTCGCTCGCTTCTACCCCTCAACTTCAAATGGATGAAGTACTAGAGAGCGCCACGCCCATACGCTTCCAGGAGAACTTCGACGGTTTGATGAGAGAGGTGTTCATGAGGGGCCTCATTCCATGGGCCTTTGCCAATACAAAAAGGGAATCACGATGAGCAAGATGAGACCGAGCATGACGGCACCGACGGCGCTCGCATAGCCCCAATTGAAATACGTCCAGACTTGCACGTTCAGAAAAATCGGCAGGACGACCGTCGCGCCCGCGGGTCCTCCCCCGGTGGCAATGGCCACGAACTCATAGTCATTCAGCGTGAACGCCACATGGCCGATGATCAAGATCGTCGCTAGGCGACGTAGGTGCGGCAGCGTAATGTAGACAAAGCGCTCCCAGGCCCCCGCCCCGTCGACCTCGGCGGCATCATAGAGTTCTTGGGGGATCGCTTGCAATCCCGCGAGCAGCGTAAACCCAAAGAAGGGCGCGTTACGCCAGACGTGCATCAGCACGATCATCCCGAAGGCTATGGAGGGTTCGCCAAACCAGTTCCACTCTCCTGTGCTGAGGCCTGCCTGCTTGAGCAAGACGTTCACGATCCCGTCGTCCGGTGCGAAGACCCAACGAAAGAGACCGACCTGCGAAGCGATCGGGATCACCCAGCCCACGAGCGCGAGCTTGCGCAGGGTCGGCAAGAAACGCAATCGTTGGTTGAGTAAGAGAGCCAAACCTATGCCCAGCACAAATTCGAGCGGGACCGCGAGAGCCACCAGTGAGAGCGAGTGCCCCAGCGCCCGCCAGAACTTGGGGGCTTGCCATAGACGAGTGTAATTCTCTAAGCCAATGAAGGTGCATGTCAGCTGTAAACCCTTCGGCTCTTGCAGCTGTACGTCTGTAAGCTTCTTGGTAAGCTCCATTTTGCACAAACTGTACGTCAAGGCTTGGACGATGGGATAGAGAATGAAGACGAAGATCACCAGACAAGCAGGCAAGACCAAAAGATAGCCAAGGCCATAACGCACGAAGGTCCGCCGAGTGTTCATAAGCCTGCTTTTTTAACTATAGGGAGGCGATGGAGTTTTATTAAAGCGATCCGCTTCGCCTAAGAGAATTTTGTAAAGTCTGCTGGCCGCCTCTTCATGAGATGTCTGGTTATATACAACTTCTTCGACAAGATCGTAGAGCTCTTCGCGAATGCGTAACCAATCGACGAACTCGAGAATCGCGCCGGAGGGGAGAATCTGTTTCCAGCGCTTGAGCCAGTCGATCACGAGCGGATCAAGAAATTGACGCTGTAATGGAGGATCGTCGGTGTCCCGCCGGGGCGAGATGTCTCCCCCGAGCATCTGAAGACGCACGATGCTCTCTGCGCTGGTGAAAATTTTTATCACTTCAAACGCTTCGGCGGGGTGCTCGCTGAACGCGTTGAGCAAGACCGGACTAATCTCTAAGTAGGTCTTCTGTCGACCCCGGGGCGGAGTGGGCAAGAAGGCAATCCCCGTCTCGTTCTCCAGAATTTGACGCTGATCCGGCCCTTCTTGGCGACGGCCGAAGATGAAACTGCCCGTAGGGGTCATGGCGTGCTTGCCCTTCGTATAGTTCTCGTCGTTCTTGTTACCCCGCATGCCCCGTAAGTTCAGGGGAATGGCCGGGGGATCGCCCGTAAAGAACAGATCGTGATAAAACCGAAAAACCCGATCGAGCTGCTGCAGGGTGATCTGGACTTCCCATTTGCTCTGTACTTTATTGAAGGCAAAGACGTGATCCGAGAGCTGGAACACATGGGAGATGAATTCCTGAAAGACACGCACGGCTCCCTTCTGGGTAGCGATAATGTAGCCGCTGATCGGCACATCTTTCTCGCCCGCGGTAATCTTGGAGCTCGCTTTGAGTAGATCGTCCCATGTCTTCGGAACGTCGAGTTTGTACTTCGCCAGCAACGGCATCCGATAGACCAGTCCCCGGGCATTGATGGAATACGGCATGGCCCAGAGTTCGCCCTTGAACTTGAAGCCCTCAAGGAACGAGGGGATAAATTCTTGGTGCTCCTTCCAATCATTGAAGGCCGCTGTTAGAGGAGCGATCATGCCGAAGGTTTGATAGATCGGCACTTGCTCGAGGACTCCTTCTAGAATGTCCGGTATCCCTGGTTTATTGGAGATAACTTGGGCAAAGAATTTACTCTGCATCTCATCGTAATCATAGCCTTCTATGATGAGCTCGAAGTCCGGCAATTTTTTCTTTACTTGCTCCCTAAACCATGGGACATACTGTTGCTTATACCGTGGATCGCTGAGCACGCTGCTCCAGAAGTAGAGCTTGCGCTCTTCTGAGCGCGCGAAGGGACTCACCGCCCCGAGAGCAATGACAAAAACGCTACAATGTTTTAAGAACGAACGCCGATTGACTTTAAGATTTCCCACACCCACGCCTCCCTGTTCGCCCATCAGTTTTATGTTGCAAATTTTACCCAAGTTACTATGGGTTTCCTAGCTCTTCACTTAAAGCGTAACGAATCACTCCCTCCAAAGGCATCGCTAATCCCATCTTCCAGAATATCTCAAACGTCTTCTCTCCTAATTTTGCACGAACTGCGGTGAGATTCCGATCGTGCTCCTGGCGTTCATAAGGCAGCAAGGGAGCTCCAATCGATTGGCGTAGCCCCTCAGCCATGCCGAATAATTTTGCAGCTCGCTCCGGATCCTGCGTTAGGTCGATCAGCGCCAAATCTTCGACGCAATCGGCGATGCCTCGCTTATCTCCGAGGTCTCGTCGAAGGGCCAAGCTCTCCTTGAGTACCGCCGTGGCTCGTATTGGATCGCCTTGCAAATGAGAGACGACTCCCAGAATATCGAGCGCCAGTGCCAACCCGCGCTTGTCTCCTATCTCACGGCACAGCCTCAGACTCTCCTCCAGCATCGCGGTAGCTCGCTCGCAATCTCTTTGCAAATGCGCGATCGCTCCCAGAATATTGAGCGCGAGCGCGATCCCCCGCTTATCGCCCACCGATCGACAACGAGCCAATCCCTCGTCGAGTAGTGCCCGGGCGCGCTCGTGCTCCCCTTGGGAAAGCGCGACCTCTCCCAAGAGCAGCAAGACCATCGCCGTTCCCCAAGCATCTCCCAACTCGCGCCACAAGCGCAAGCTTTCTTCGAGCATTTTTGCTGCTGGTGCGTGCTGACCTTGGTAGTACGCGACGCGTCCCAAGTTATTCAGCGTAGAAGCAATTCCTCGTTTATCCTTGAGCGACCGACAGAGCGCTAAGCTCTCTCGATAGGCTTTGGTCGCTCGCGCAAACTCTCCCCGATAATGCGCGACCAACCCCAGCACATTGAGTGCCGACGCGACCCCTCGCTTGTCGTTAAGTTTCTGAGCAAGCGCGAGTCCTTTCTCGGAGAGCGCCGTCGCTTGGCTATACTCTCCACGACGCCAGGCCAGTCCCCCAGCGGCCGTGAGCGCCTTGGCGCGCACCGAGGCTAAGACATTTTTGCTCTGAGATAATATGTCTTCAAGCCAGCGACGACTTTCGTCCCAGTAACCGCGCACTTCCCAGAACCAGCCCAAAGCCCCCGCTAGTCGCAAAGCGGATTCTGTGTTTTGTTGATGAGTCCGTCCCCATTCGAGCGCGGCTCTCAGATTATCGTGTTCCATCTCCAACCGATCGAGCCAACTCTTTAGGTCGGCTCCCCGAAGCCTTGATTCAGCCTGCTCGGCCAGCTCCAAGAAGAAATGAAGATGCCGGTCGCGAGCGATCTCGGCATCGCCGGCCTCGAACAATCTGATCTGGGCATACTGGCGCACCGTCTCGAGTAAGCGATAGCGCGTCGCTTCTCCGCGTTCTTCGGCCACGACGAGTGATTTATCCACCAACTGGGTTAACAGATCGAGAATCTCGGCGGGAGCTATGTCGGATGATTTGTAGGGGCGAGGTGACCTCGCCCCTACGTGTTGCGAGTCAGTACAGATGCCCTCCGCAGCTTCCAACGTACACCCTCCAGCGAAAACGGAGAGCCGTCCCCAGAGCTGTCGCTCTTTGGATGAGAGCAGGTTGTAGCTCCAGTCGATCGCGGCTCGGAGCGTCTGATGGCGGGGAACGGCCGTCCGTCGGCCTCCGGTGAGCAGCTGCAAACAATCGTCCAACCGCGAGGCGATTTGCTTAATCGAGAGCGTCTTGACCCGTGCGGCCGCCAGCTCAAGCGCGAGCGGAATTCCGTCGAGTCGTTGACATATCTGAGCTACCAGAGAAACGTTTTGTTCGGTGAGGGCAAAATCCGATCGAGCGGCTTTGGCACGCTCCATAAAGAGCCGTACGGCATCGGATTGAGCTAAGGTTTTGCTCGAGGTTTGGCGCGGATCGGGCAAGAGCAGCGGCGGCACCTGCCAGACTGTCTCGCCCGCGGCTCCTAAGATCTCCCGGCTGGTCGCGAGTATTTTCAGTTGGGGAGCCGCATTGAGCAAAAATTCTGTCAATTGAGCACAGGCTGTGATCAAGTGCTCGCAGTTGTCCAAAATGAGCAACAATTCTCTCGGGCGAAGATAATTTGACAAAATTTCTGGGAGCGAACTGCCCGGCTCGGCGTGCAGGCCGAGCGCCGAAGCGACGGCTTGCGCCACCAAGCCAGAATCTGTGAGAGAAGCGAGTTCCACCCACCAGACCCCGTGAGTGAATTCTTGGACTAAATCCATCGCGACCCGTAGTGCCAGCCGTGTCTTGCCAGAGCCGCCGATGCCCGTCAACGTTACCACCCGTAGGGGCGCAGCATGCTGCGCCCCTACACCCAACAAACCTTTGATCTCGGCAATCTCGCGCTCTCGCCCGATAAAGCTGGGCAATTGACCGGACAAATTGTGCTGCGTGGGCATAGCAGCCAAGGGGTAGCGTCGACGGAGGCTCGCCGGAAGCTTTCCCTCCACAATCTGTCGAGCTAACTCTTCGGTCTCCGGCTGAGGCTTCTCGTCCAGCCTTGCTCTCAGGGCTTTGACGCAGTCTTGGTACGTTTGCAACGCGGCGCTCGTCTCGCCGGCTAACGCGTGATAGAGCATCTTCTGATAAAAAGCGATTTCGCGCATCGGTTCTTGCTTCAAAAGTTTCCGGCAAGAAGCGATCGCTTCTGTATAGTGTCCCAAGCGCGCGTGACAGTCTGCGGTGCGCAAGAGAGCCGTCAGATACAGCTCACGCCAGTGCTCGCGCGGCCCGATGGTCCATTCTTCATAAAGGTCTTCGACCAGAAAATCGTCTCGATAAAGTTCGATGGCGGTTTGATACTCTTGGAGCGCCTGGAGCCAACGGCTTGTTTTCTCGGCTGCCTGAGCTGACCCTAAATGTTCTTCGAATTTTTCAGTGTCGATCTCGCAAGGGACTTTGTCGCTAAAACAATAGCTTTGCGACCCGACGTTGAGGATAAACTTGGAAGCAGAGCCTTTTTTGAGGCGCGGCTCGAGAATATATCTCAATTCGCTGAGGCGTCGGTACAAATTCTGTGTCGCTGTATCGGGTTTTGCTTCGGGGAAGAGCGCTTCGATGAGCTGATCTTGCGTGAAGACCCGGCCGCGCGCACTGGCCATCCGTTTGAACAACGCGAGAGTCTTTTGCTGAAGCCAGGCTGTCGAAGCGATCAATACTCCCTGGCGCCAGACCTCGCACGGCCCGAAAAATTTTATCGTGAAGCTGACATCGTCGGCACGGCGATGGGAACCCACGTTATCCACGCTCCAGCGACAGTATATAGCGGCGTCGTTAAATTCCCGTTAAATTTCTGCGCTGCGCTGACATTTCATGTCGCGACAGACCGTTTTCTCTGATTTTATCGTAAAAATTCGTAGGAGTAAACCAGGAGAAAAACAGGAGCATTTTCACCTATACTTGAATTCAATAATTTCGTTAAGTAGTTCATCGATTCGATAGTTTCGGGCGGGGGAAGGGGCAAGATGAGGTGCATCGCGGGGAGGAAGCTGTGGGCTCCTCCCCCTGCACCAACTCTATCTTGCCCCCAGAGTAGAAGGGTTCTTCTATGATCCGACTTGCTGTAGATGAGAACCTCACGCTGCTCCGCGAAGAGCTATGCCGCATTCTCCGTGGAAAAGACGATTTGAAGCCCGTTGAGGAAGCTCCGGCGGTGTGCCCGCACGAGGCCGGTGTCCTTTGGTCTCACGCTCATACACGGGAGAAAGAGAACAAGAAAAAGCACTCCTCGCGTTCCTTGGAGACATCACCCGCATCACAGCTCAACGCAAGTTAACGCAAGTACCGAAGGGCTTCGAGATGATGGCACGTGGTAGGGGCAGGGACGCGTCCCTACCCCTACCCCTTTTATTGTGTTGGCTGATTTCTTCTGGCGCATGATGAGTTGATTATCTTCCCAATGAACTTTTAGACGCTTCCGATCATTCACAGAATTAAGAAGCTTGTCAGAACTCGACACTCACCCGTTATGATGGGTTTCACTCAGGAGGCGATGAGGCAATGACGACGCGAGTCGGCACGGTCAATGTCGAAACAACACGTGTGAAGATTGAAGAGCGCCCCATGGGCGGCCTTACGTTTGATTGGGCAGTCGTTGGGTTCAGTGCCTGGTTCTTGGGTGGGCTCTATCTTGATGGCTGGGCGCACAATCACGTGGCTCAACTGGAAACGTTCTTTACTCCCTGGCACGCCGTCTTCTATTCGGGATATTTTGCGGTTGCCGGCTTTCTTGCTTTTTCAATGTGGCGCCATCACAACAAAGGCCATCTCTGGACGCGCTCACTGCCCGAGGGGTATCAACTGACGATGCTCGGGGTCCCGATCTTTTTCTTGGGCGGCATTGGCGATATGATCTGGCACATCGTTTTTGGGATTGAGCGCAACTTGGAAGCACTCTTCAGTCCGACGCACTTGATACTCGCGACCGGCATAGCGCTTATCGTGAGCGGTCCGCTGCGTGCGGCCTGGCATCGCTCCCCATCGAAGGGCTGGAGCGGGCTATTGCCCATGCTTCTCTCGCTCACATTCTTGCTCTCGCTCCTCACGTTCATGACGCAGTTTGCGCACCCCGTCGCAGAGCCCTGGATCGCCCAAAAAATCTCCAAAGCCCAGATTCATAGCGCAATCTATACGATGAACGCCTCCGGAGCTGCTCAGACTCGGCTCACCCATCTGCCCGAGAGCGAAGAGACAAGCCCGGTTTTGTCTCCCGATGGCAGCAAGATCGCTTTTGCCTCCAACCGCGACGGCAACATCGAAGTTTATCTGATAAACGCCGACGGCACGGGCTTAGTAAATTTGACCAACAACCAAGCCAACGATTACCAGCCGACCTGGTCGCCCGATGGCAAACAGATTGCATTCGTCTCAGAGCGCGACGAGAACGCGGAGATCTATGTGATGAACGCGGACGGCTCTAACCCTATCAACATCTCCAACAATCCCGGGATGGAAGAGTCTTTTCCGTCATGGGCCCAGAACAAGATCGCATTCAGCTCGACCGGGCATTCCATTCTTTCTCAGGACGTGGCCTCGTTTGACGCAAGAGAGTTTGGGCAAATCATTGGAATGCTCAGCATCTTGTTACAAGTCGGGTTGCTGATGGGGTTAGTCTTATTAGCTGTCCGACGCTGGCCATTACCCTTCGGCAGTCTCACGCTCATTTTTTTACTCAATGCAGTCTTGATGATCACTCAGTCTGACGATGACACGCTAAGGGCACTGCCGCAAGCATTGATGTTCGGAGGCATCGCGGGTTTGTTCGCCGATCTGTTGTTATGGCAACTTAGGCCCTCTCTCCAACGCCTGTGGGCTTATCGCGTCTTTGCGTTCACTGCACCCTTGGCTCTGTATGGAGTCTACTTCGCCATGCTCCAGTTGAGTAAGGGCATTTCTTGGACGGTGCATCTGTGGACGGGTGCGCTCGTGCTCACGGGCGTCGTCGGCTTTTTATTGAGTTATACTGTTTTGCATTGATCATGTCGTGATAGATGGGCGAAAAATGCTGATCTGGTAACGCCAGCCTTCGGACATTCAGAAGGCAAAACAGTATTATCTGATCGTGCCGCCGCGAGAGCAAAGCAAAGATTTTCCCGGATGAGTGAATCAATTTTCAGCGTCGTTCCTAGTGCAGTATTGTGCAAGAAGCAACTGATTTATCGTCGGCTTCTGGGATCGAGCGCGTCGCGCAGCCCGTCGCCGAGATAATTGAAGGCGAGCACTGTGAGCAGAATCATAACCCCCGGTGGGAAGGCCAACCAAGGGGAATTGAAAATATAGTTCTGCGCGTTCGTCAGCATATTGCCCCAGGTCGCGACCGGCGGCTGAATCCCAAAGCCCAAGAACGAAAGCGCGGCTTCCGTGAGCAATGCGCCTCCGACTTGCAAAGTCGTCTGCACGATGATCGGCGTGAGCGCGTTCGGCAAGAGATGATGGAACATGACACGGGATTCACTGGATCCCAGAGCCTTGGCAGCGGCTGTAAATTCTTGTTCGCGCAGCGAGAGAATCGTCCCGCGCACGAGACGCGCAATCGTGAGCCAACCAAAGATCGTGATGATGCTTATAATTATAAAAACGGAAGCGGATTCTCCGAAAATTTGTTGCGCCCACTGACCAAACCCCGTGTTGGGATCACGCAAGAAGGCCGAGAGGACCAAATTCAACGGGAGTGCGGGGATCGTCAGCATGAAGTCGATCCAGCGACTGATGAGGATGTCCAGATCGATCGAGATGCGCCCAAACAACCCCCAGATAGCGCCGACCGCAGTGATACCCAACAAGACTAGACCCACGAACGCACCTGCGTCCCAGGCTCCACTTGAAAAACCCCGCTGCACCACAGGTTCGACCAGTATCCAGCCAATAAGGCCGCAGCCGTAGAGCACCAGATAGAAGAGTATCCAGCTTGGCACAAGCGGCAGCCAGGTTAGCGAGAATTTTGAAGTAGCACTGCTCGCAAAAAAGAGCGGCTGCTCGGGATTTGCTGTCCGGCTGAAGGGGCCGGTGTAGACGTTGAACGATTGACCCGAAAAATATCCCGCGAGGATGCCCAAGACCGTGCCGATCAGGACGCTCGTGAAAGCAGCGATAAACCCCACTAAGAGCGAGATGCGCGAGCCATAAATGATGCGCGAGAGGACGTCCCGGCCGAGGTCGTCTGTGCCCAGCCAGTGCTCTGCGCTAGGGGGCAAGAACTGGCTGTTGACCAAATCCGAGGGAATCGCGGTCGGGTCATACGGAGCGATGAGAGACGCGAAAAGAGCCATCGAGACGAGCAAGAGGATCACGACCGAGGCCGCGATCGCAAGCTTGTGCCGTCGAAAACGCCGCCAGGCGAGCGCCCACGTGGACTGAGATTTGGGAGTAGCAAGGGCTTTGGCAGTGGTTGAAGCGACCGCAGAAGTTTTCTCAGTCATAGCGGATGCGCGGGTCGACGATCGCGTACATAAGATCGGCGAACAGCGTCGAGAAGGCCGTTAAGACAGCCAAGAATGCCAGAGAGACCATGGCCACGTTGTAGTCCTTTTGCGTCAAGGAGTCAAAGATCCCCGTGCCCATGCCCGGATACGAGAAGACCGTCTCGGTGATGATTGCTCCGCCGAGCACGTTTGGAATCGCCAAACCGACCAGCGTGACGATCGGAATGAGTGAGTTTCTGAGCGCGTGCTTGTAGAGAATTCGGCGCTCGGCCAATCCCTTCGATCGCGCCGTGCGAATAAAGTCTTGCGTGAGCACTTCGAGCAAACTTGCCCGCATGAAGCGCGTCCAGGTGGCCATCTGGATGAGCGCGAGGGTCATCACCGGCAAGACGAGATAATAGGCCCATTGCCCGATATAAGAGAAGAAATCCACTGAACCGTCTTTCACATCGGCCCACAAAACGTTCGGCACGCCCCCGGTCGGCAGCGCCGGGATATGCAGGGTCTCGGGTAGGACGATCGCGAACAGAAAGAGCAACAAGATCCCCAAAAAAAAGACTGGGGTCGAAAAACCGACGAACGAGAAAAACGTGATCGAATAATCGGTGAGCGAGTACTGGCGCACGGCCGAGAGCACGCCAATGGGAATCGCAACGATCAGAGCCAAGAGCAGAGCAATTCCAGAAAGAGCCAGTGTTTTGGGCAATCGCTCGGTGAAGACATACTTGGCTGCCGGCTGGGCGTAGGTCCGAGACTGGCCGAAATCCCCTTGGAGGGCGCGGCCCAGCCATTTGAAGTAACGAATGTAGATGGGTTGGTCGAGCCCGTAAGCGTGTATCAGTTGGCTGAGCTGCTCACTCGTCAAGTTGGGATTGTTCTGGCGCAGCTCATCCAAGGGGTCGCCGGGTTGCAACGCGAGCAATGCGTATATGACCAGCGAGGCGGCAAAGAGGAGCGGGATCATCTGCAAGAGCCGTCGCATCGTGTAAGCTAGCATCGCTGCTCCCTATGCCCTGTAGGGGCGATCGGCCGGTCGCCCCTACAGGGCATTGTTGGTCTTTACAAAACTATTTCTTGAGAGAAAGTGCGTACTTCGCTTGGTCGTATATTTTTTTCGCACCCTTTTGTTCCCAGCCGATATTCCAAGATTCCCAAGACGGATACCCGTTGCCACCTGCATACGCCGCCGTCACATAATTGACAAGACCTTTGGCGACGACGAACGGGTTGGAACGGAAGTACAATGGGAGCGCCGGCAAATCCTCGGACCAGGTTTGTTGCATCTGGTCGAAGAGCGCCTTGCGTTTCTTGTCGTCAAACTCGGTGACTGCCTGTGCGCGGATCTCGTCATACTTGTTGTTGCACCAGCCGCCGACGTTCTGACCCTGATAATTGTTTTCTTTCGTCGGCATAAAGGTCGCGCCGGTGTTTAAGTCTTTGCACGCAAACAAGTTTCCTAGTTCGCTCAGGCTGGAGACCCACGCAAACATAAACATCCCGGTCCACTTGCTCTCAACGGCCCTTTGGATATAGTCATCCGCGAAGACGACGGAACTGGGTGCGTTATTGATCTTGACTAAGACACCCACTTGTTTGAGGTTGTCGGCCAAGAACTGCTGGGCGCGCTCGCGCACGGCGTTGCCGGCGGTCGTGACAAATTCGATCTCGAACTTAACCGTCTTGCCCTCGACGGTGCGTTGCAAGATGCCGTCTGGGCCAGGTTTCCATCCCAGTTCGGCCAGGAGTTTTTTTGCTTGTTCGATGTTGTATGGATATTTTTTCACGTCCGGATTGAAGAGTGGGTTGACAGGAGCGATCCAGATATGCGAGACGGGCTGGAGGCCATCAAAAAAAGCCTTCGTCAGCCCTTCGCGGTTCATCGCGAAGAGCAGAGCCTGTCGCGTTTTGGGGTTGTCCAATTGTAATTCTTTGACCTTCTGGACGGCGGAAAATTTGTTGACGTCGATGTGCTCCCAGGTCGCGCTCGGGACAAACCAGATGTCAAAACGTCCGGGGGCGCGGCTGGTCAGTTGAGGGCTACGGGCTTGATCGAAGGTGAGCGCCACGCTCGAAGTCACGTCGATCTGGCCGCCCAAGATCGAGACTAGAAGCGAGTTGGTGTTTTGGATAAAGCGATAGACGACTTTCTGGACATATTTTTCAGCTCCGCCGGAAGGCGTGAGGGAAAAGTACTTGTTGCGAGTAAGCTCAATTGAGTTACCCGGCACCCAGCGCCTGACGGCAAACGGGCCGGCGTAGACCATCGCGCCCTTGTTGACTGCTTCAGGGGTCGAGAACTGCTGAAAAAAATTGCGATAGAGTTCGTTCAGCTTTTCGGCGTCCTTGGTCGGATCGAGGGTTGCAACTGCCGTCTTGGTCTTCTCCCAAGCATCTTTCATAATGTGCGCGGGTGCGTATCCAAGCGCGACGCTCGGACGTGTTCCCCCTTGTAGATCTGTATAAAACGCGGGCTCGTAAATAACAGTATAGTTGGCCTTGTCTTTGACTTTGAGCGTGACGCGAGACCAGTAATCGGGGTTGAGCAGGGGCATCCCCTTGGCTTTGCCGACGTCGTAATAGAATTGCACATCATCGGTTGTGAGGGGTTTTCCGTCGGACCATTTGAGATCGTTTCTCAGGGTAATATCCACTTCAAGGCGACGCTTGCCCTGACCCAAATCCGTAAAGCGCACGCGCTTGTTCTCGAGAGTCGGGGCTTCCGTCGCGAGCACAGCATAATTTTTGCTGTCCAGATTGATGTTGATGACATTAGGGAAGAGATAGAGCTCGATCTCAGCTTTGATCGCTTGGTTAGAGATGACGCTCAAAAAATCTCCGCCGATGACGCGCGGCTCCTGCGAAGTTCCGACGACCAAACTATTGTCTTGAGGCCCAGCCAGAGCCCACGGATGATAGACAGCAAGAGTGAAGCACACCAGAGCGACTGAGAACAGCATCAAATTCCTCAAGGCAAGACGATCGGCGCGGCGTTGCATAACTTCTCTTCCCCCTTTGGTCTTTGGCTTTCTGAATCTAATTCTACGAGCGTTTTGGCACTTCCTGACACCGAAGAGCTTAACAAAGACTCTCCGGCCGGCGGAACGGTACGATAAATTGTAGCTCTTCGCGTCCAGCAGAGTCAAACGGCAGTTTGCCACTGAGATTTATACCTGAAGACGGATTGAGAGAAGTTAAGTTAGCTTAGACCAGCGCTTTGACCAATTTGAGGAGCAGGACTTTGCTCAAGAAGATCGGGAGGACCCGCACACGCCAGAGCCGCCATGGCTGTTTTAAGACGCGATACGCCCATTCGAGCCCCAGCTTTTGCCAAAGTTCCGGTGCGCGCTTTACTCTTCCCGCAAAAACATCTAAGCTACCGCCAACGCCCATGAGCGCTGGAACTCCGAGCGCTTCTTGATTCTCCGACATCCAATGCTCTTGGCGCGGCACACCGAGCGCGACCAAGATCAAATCTGGCTGTGTTTGGCGAATTTTTTCGATCACAGCGTCATTCTCTTTGGCGCTAAAATAGCCGTGGTGAGTCCCGACAATTTTCAATTTCTTAAAGCGTTTCTCTAGCTTGAGCGCAGCTTCTTCGGCTACGCCCGGCGCTGAGCCGAGTAAGAAAATTTTATAACCCTTCGCAGCCGCACACGGGAAAAATCTTACTAAGAGATCAATCCCGGAAACGCGCTCTTTGAGAGACATTCCGAGTAATTTGGACGCCAGCACCAGCCCCGATCCATCGGGAGTCACGAGCGCCGCACTCTCATAGATTTTTCTGAGCTTCGCGTCGCGCTGCGCGCGCATGAGCGCCGTCGTATCGGGCGTAATGATCATCGCACCGTACCCGGAACGCACCAATGTTTCTAGCTTGTCAGATGCTTCGTCGAGCGTCACGCGATCGACGGATGTCCCAAAAAGTTTTAGTTTTTTCTCATCAGATTCCAAGCCGCCCGCGAGCCAGCGGTCTTTGCCAAAGACCAAAACAGTTCCACTCACGATCAGCAGCGCGAAGCAACTGATGAACGCCAAAGTATTGAGTTGAGCCGTAAGCACGAGCGAGAGACTCAGCAAGCTCGACGCGAGATAGATCAAGAAGAGCGCAGCTGTTACAGAAAAGCCTCTAGTTGTGAAGAAGTCAAGCCACCCGTGTTGCATAGGCGCACGACCCGCTGCGAATGCAAGACTCGTCGTCACCATCGGCAGCCCGAAGATGGCTAAAGGAGTCAAGAGCGCGAGCGAGGCCGTCGTCTTCAGTAGACCCGAAATTGAGACGAGCGCCAAGCCAAAACTCAAACACTGGCCCACTCCCGAAATAGCGAAGTGGATACGATGGATCATCAAAGCCAGCGTTAGCCCGAGGATGGCGAGCACCAGCACGAGCGCGAAGGCTGGCACTTGGCTCTGGAGCAGATCGGTCAAAAGAAAAGCGAAGCCCGTTAGCAAGACAGTCTTGCCTAGGAGCTTTCCGGTGGAGTCGACGCGTCCCAAAAAATTCACACTCTGCGCGACAGCGACGATCCACGCGATCGTGAGGGGCAAACTGAGCGCCGTCAAATAGAAGAAGCCGCCCTCGGGCTTGGTCAAGAATTGAATGCGAAATCCGAATGCGTAGGCTACGAATCCGGCCGCGCTCAAGAAAGCGAGTTCTACCCAATCGGGCAGTTTTAAGTTTTGTCTAAGAAGTCGCCCGAAGATTAAGACACCCAAACCAAGACCCAATCCCCACAGGCGTACATCAGCGAGGACAAAAAAGAAAAGAGAGAACGGCAGCGCAATGAGAAGATTCCTTCTACAGCGTCGAGCCCAGGCTATCATAACGTGCGCATCGGTGGCTAAACTTCGTTTGCCGACGGATGCTGCTCCCACCGTAAAGGATGGGCTCGCGAAGCCGAAGGAATTTGGCGAAAGCAGGTGTAGAGTTTTGTCTTCTTTCAGAGTGATCGCTGTCCCTCTACTGCGCACGAGGGGCAAAGCCCTAACCCCGCCTTTTGTTACTGCTCGTTGCTCTTTGGCGGGGCAGGGTTCGGCTGCCCCTCTACTCTCTTCTCCGGCTTCTCGGAAGCTTTGGATAAATCAACGGGCTCGATAATAACTCTTCGTTCTTCGTTCGGCCCTTCGCTGTACGTACGCACGCCCGGTATCTCTTGAAGCGCTTCGTGCACGGCTTTGCGCTCGTAGGGTTCCATCGGGTTGAGGCGCACGCGCTTGCGCTCGCGCATCACTTCCTCGGCGATCTGCAACGCCATCACGCGCAGCTCTTCCTTACGATACTGACGATAGCCGTCGGCGTCCATCTGCACGCGAATCTCAGCGTTCATCGTGCGTCTCACGTAGATCTCTAAGAGATACGCCAACGAGCGCAGTGCCCGCTGGTCTTGGCCCTCAAAGACGCTCGCGCCCTGTAAATCGATGAGGATGCCTTCTTCACCGGGGCGGATCTCGACGTGAGCGTGCTCGCCCACAACCTCGAAAAGCCCCTTCAGATAAATTTCTAGAGCAGTCTTAATTTTGGGATCGATTTCCATCGCTGACCTGCGCTTCTTGGGCCACGGGTTTGTTCGTCAACGCGTCATCGTCCTCGGCCAGAGCTGGTGCGGGTTTGCGTGCGGCTTCGCGTTTCAGTTCCCAGCTGATGAACATCTGCTGGCCGACTTGCGCCACCGTCGAGGAAAAGTAATAGATCCAAAGCCCGGACGCAAAATCTTTCAGCATCACACCCATCATAATCGGCATTACCCAGGTCAGCAGCTGATTTTGCTGCGCTCCGGGCGTTGGGGTCATCTTGGTCTGGACGATCATCGCGGCGACGGTCAAGAGCACGATAATGTAAAGAGGGTCGGCCAAGCTGAGGTCGGGCAACCAGAGAAAACCCGGCGTCAAGTGAATCTGCTCGGCCGTGTAAGTGATCGCCTGCCATAAGACGATGAGAATCGGGAACTGAATGACCATGGGCAAGCAACCGCCGAGAGGATTGACGCCCTCTTTTTTGTACATTTCCATCATTTTCTGCGTCATCTCTTGGCGGTTTTCCATGGCCCGCTGTTTGAGTTCCAGCTCGCTCATCTTAGGGTAACTGGCTTTCAGTTGATTGAGGTTGGGATAGCGCTGCTGGAGCTTTTGCAATCGGGGCTGAAGCTGAGTCATCTTGGCCATCGAGTGATATTGTGCTCGGGTCAATGGGAAGAGCAGGATGCGCGTGAGCAGCGTGAAGAGCAAGATGGCCCAGGCATAGTTACCGGTGAAGCCGAAGAGCCAGTTCAAGAAGTTCGCGACCGGCACGAGCAGCTGGTCCCACCAGCTCATGTCGGCGATGTGCTGGAGCTTTACCAATTCGAGCAGCGTATATTTGACGCGTCCCGTGTAGAGCCGGAAATTGTGGATCATCGTTTGGCTCGGCGCGAGCGTGATCGGTGCTGACTGGACGCCGAGCGCGGTCTTGCTCACTTGCAAAATACCCTGCTGGGTAGACACATTGAGCTGGAGCGGTTCTTGGTAAGGCTTCAAACTGTCCGTAGGCTGGGTGATTAACCAGAGAGCAAAGCCGCTCACGAAGCCGAGGCCCTCGAGTTTCCCGTTCTGGACGATCGCGCTCGTGCGCTGCCCATCGAAGAAGAAACGCGCTTCGGCTTTTTCGTCCATTTTGTGTACGCCTGTACCGAGCGCCAGTTTGTACCCGTCGTCAAATTTTTTTCCAGAAGGAGACAAATTTTGCAAGGTGAGTGCAAAGTCGATCGTGCCCGTCGCATCGTTATGGATCGTGTAGAGTTTGGTCACTTTGAGACCATCGGCCTCGTGGGTGAACTCGACTTGGAGCTGGCTTCCGTCAGCGCTAGGGATTATTCGCGATTGATACACGTCCGTTGGCTTGAGCAAGCCGAGACTTAGCTGGAAGGGGTAGACCTGCCCAGGAGTGTAAGTGCGCTTGAGTGATTTTTGATCAGTTGTCGTCCCGGGGATCATCTCTTCGCGTGAGCTTCCCCAGGGTGCGAAGTAGAGATAGGCGCTCTGCAGAGTTCCGCCCACAGTCGAAAAATCATAGTTTATGAGTGCGTTCTTGACTTGAATGTGCGTGACGCCTTGTTCGTCGAGAGTTTGGGACTCAATTTTGTAAGACGTTGAAGCAACTTGGCTGAGACCTACAGGGTCAATATAGAGCAGACTGAAACAGAGCAAGCAAGCAAAAGTTTTCAACGGTAACCAACGCAAAATCGGATTCCTCCAAGCAGCAGAATTCCTAAAAGTTTTTGATTTGGGCACGGAGAAAAGTGTATCGAACGCAGCAAGCTATTTCAAAGGTGGAAGCAAAAATTTAGTTTTAAGTGAATGATCTACTGAGCGCTAGTAGTTTTGTTATTCGGTGAACTGGTGGGCGATTTCTCATCAACAAGATTCGCCCCTACAGCACATTCCTCAAAAAAACGAACCCCCGGCTCGGGTAGAGCCGAGGGTTCGTGCAACCCCCTCTTAATGTCGGACGATGAGTTTGTTGAACCGCCGAATCAATGTGCCGTCTGTACCCCTGATCGTCACCAGATACAAATAAACGCCATTCGCTAGACTGCCAGCGTTGCTCAGCATGACACGATTGCCCTCAGCGGAGCCAGCAAAAAGCTTTGCGCCGCTCAAGCTGAAGAGCTCAATGCTCGTGCTGCTGATGCCTGCACCCTCGACGATGAACTCGCCATTGCTTAAGTGAATCTCATTCACTTTTAGAGCCACGGGATCACCCGCCACTCTCACGATGATCTTCTTCATCGCTGCTTCATAAGCCGGAGACGCAACTTTCAGTTGTCCACCGATTGTGTAGAGGCCGTTTTTCGCGCTAGCAGGTACTATCACTTTGTAGGTAACTGTTATCTTCCCGTTCAGATTTAACCAGAGCCAACCGCTCCCGTTAAAAGCAGCATCTATCTTCTTCACGGACGTGACCGTCCAGCCATCGGGTAAGTTTGGGCTCATCAAGAGACCGTTCACGCTCTTGCCCTCGATGGTTGTTGTCACTAAAAATGACTCGCCCGGAGCGACCGTGACAGCGCTCGTTTTTTGGCTGACTGCGAAAGACGTAGCCAGAGTGCCAAAGCGCTTGTCGCCAAGAGTAGCTGCAGCGATGCTCGTTCCATCGGACCAATAACGAACGGCCGTGAGCATATCGCCGTCTGTGATTTTGAGATTGTCGTCATTGAGCGGCTCGTTGTTCGTCCACTTTCTCATCGCCCAGAAGATGTCATCGTCTTCAATGACATTGGGATTGCCCGAATGCTCCGCGGTCAGTTTCAATAGGGATTTTTGTTGAGTGATGATTTCGCGGGCTTCGATCGTCACTTTGCTGCGGGTGGAGGCCGTGCTGATCAAGTTCGATGAGGCCGTGGCCGACTCGGTGCCCTCGCCCGGCAAGTTGCCCACGTCCAGTACGATGTCAAAATTCACGTCGCCGGGTTGGGCGTTGCTGTTGACATCGAAGGTGAAGACCAGTAAGTGTGGGCAACCCTTCGAAGCACCTCCCGGCTTGGGATTGTCCTGAGTAGAGTCACAGAGCGTCACGTTAGGGCCGGTTTGCGGGGCGTATACGCCCGGAGCGGGCTCGGCGTTCGGGCGCGTGCCAGAGAGCAAGGGGTTGTTGAGCGAACCGAAGATGGCAACCCCACCCACAGGATTAGCGCTCAGCACGAGCTCGCCGCCCTCGAACAGAACACCGTTGTCGTTGGCGTCGTCGTAAAGCCTCATCGTGCCGACCGCACCCGAATTTCCGCTCACGCCCACGCGCACGCGCAGCAACCGCGTGCCGATCGTATCGGGGATAGAAGAAGTGATACAAGCAAGCACATCGGGATAACCAGCGATGGTCGGATCGCTCTTGGCGATCGCGGGCAAGATAACGACCGAGGGAGTGACAGGCGTTCCTCCTTCGCAGACATAGATCATGGCCGCGATAGTCTCACGTGTTCCCGGAACGATCTTCTGGTCGCGGAAGCGCGTGAGAAGCCCATCAAACTCGACAGACCTCATGCCCGTCTCGGGATTGCCGCTGCCGTTGTTAACTCCTCGTAAGACAAAACTGTCTCCGCCCGTGAGACTATTCAGAATGATATTAGAAGTTTGGCTCCGAAAAGTATCGTTAAAGTCGGAGCTGACCGAATCTACTCCGCGGACGACGATGTCGTTGGACTCGGCCATCACGTTGATCATCAGATTGGCACCCGCGCGCGCGTTGGGTCCAAGATCGACCGAGATAATGAACGCCTCGGAGGGATTTTCAGTGACCGTCGCCGTTTGCGACTCTGTCTGAGTATCGTGGACGCTGAAGAGCGGGGTCGAGCGGCCGAAATTGAAGACGCATTCCGTGAATAAACACGTACCCGGCAGATCGTTTCCGATCTGTTGATCTTGGCCTGCTTGAATGAATCCATCTTGGTTGCCGTCGAGATGAAGTTTTACGGCGCGCACGTCGGCCGCGACGAGGTCGCCGCCCGCCAGCGTGACGGTGATGGACGTGACGTGCGTGGGATGGCCATCAGAAGAACTAGCCGGGTTGCAGTTGGCGTTCTCGACCGATCCGGTGTCCTGGACTTCGGGGTCATCGTCGGTGACGGTGTACGCGCCGACGACAACGCTCGTGTCCCCGGGGTTGCCCGTGCGGGCCTGGGTGAAAAGCAACGTATTTTTGAGGGTTGTCGTCCGGCACCCGGAAGGAGAAGCAAACGCGGGCGTGGTCTGTGCCTGCGCATCCGATCCCATCATCCCCACTGCGAACACTGCCGCAAAAACCATAAAACTCGCCGCAATGAATCTCATATCGACCTTCCTTCTGGCGTGAATCAGATTGAAAAATCTCATCGCTTCTCCTTGAATTTTGGGGCAAGATCGACGTAGCGGCTATGCAAAAGAGAGAAGGCAAAACCTCCGCCGATCGACCCGTACATTCTCACAGCCAGCAGCGTACGCGATCAGAGAGCAAAACAGCGATAATACTGATTACAAAAGCGTTATTACTTTGAGGCCTTCGAGATGAGACGCGTGTCTCTTGAGGGCGACACGTAGGTGAGTTGGTTCAAATTTTTTAGCTCTGTTTGTGCTGATCGGTTTGGCTGGGCAAGCTCGGTTAAGGTCCGAGATAGTAATCATCGGACAACCAGTTTGGTCTTTTCAACCCCAAAATTTTCTCAAGCACATTCTCCGCCGAGATGAGCGCCCCTTCGACCCAGGCGTGCTCGGTCGAATACGCTTCGCCACAGATGTAGACGTTGCGATGAGGATATGGATGTCTTATGCGTGGAATGATTTCAAAAGATTTTGCTCCGGTCTTCCACAAGTGCCAAGCCCCGCCGTATGGATCTTTCCCCCAGTCCTGCACGAGCGCCGTGTAGGGCTCCGGTACGTCGGACGCGAGACCGTGCACTTCTTTGAGCTGAGCTTGGACGGCTTGCACGAGCGCTCTCGTGGGCAGATGGTCTCTTTCGAGTCGATCGGGATAGCCGGGCTCTACGGTCTTGTCAATCTCGAAAAGCCCTTGAGCAGGCGAGTTAGACTTTTCAAAAAATTTTCCCCAAACTCCGCGTATATCACCGTAGTTATAGACGGCGAGCAACAAAGAATTTGAGTTGTCTTTCTCAGTTGGGCTTGCTTCCGATTGCGCCCCAAAGTAGTACGTTTGTCGGATAGGCAGGTCCGTGATCGAGCTACCAGAGTGTATTTTCAGAGCGTGCCACCAAGGGGTTTTGTAAGCGAGAAAGAGCTTCATCGCGGGCTCAGCGATAACAGAATCCAAATCACGCTGGAGTTGCTCAGAGTCGAAGAAGTTGTTGCGTTGGTCCAAGAGTTTGAGGGCTCGTTGAGGCATCGCGAGAATCAGATGATATGCATTGACTTGGACAGTGTGATGATGCTCAAGATCTTCGAAGTAGAGTTTGATGACCCTTGGATTGAGTGGGTCTTGCTTGAATGAGACCAGCTTGTGTCTCAAAAATATGTGCGCATTCGGAAAGTTCTTAAAATTCTCGGCGAGCGTCTGCGGAAGTCGGTCAAATCCCTTTTCCAGGGTCTGATACCCCAGAGCTTCTTCGGTTTCTTCGGCCAGAAAATCGGCGAGAAACCAGTAAATCGCCTCGGCGGCATTCCAATTTTTGCGGAAGGGCGAGTAGCCTCCCGCATCCAGCACAAACTGATAACCCTCGCTGCTCAAGAGGTTCGCGAGCACATCCCAGAAGCCAAGCTCATAGAGCCTTTTATTCTCCAACTGCGCTTCTCGTCTGAGCCGTTCCCACCGTCTCTTCCAAACTGTCTCAGTTTCTCCAGAAAATCTTCGCGCATCGCCAATGATCCTCTCGATCGCGTGCAAGATCAAATCAGCAGGTGCCTTAGCTCTCTCGTGAGGCGCTAATCGATAGAGAGCTGAATTTGCGTTCAGAAGGTCTTTGGAGCGTAAACGGTGACGGCGTAAATAGAAAAGATTATTCTTATCTCCTGTGGGGAAGGGCTTGGGAACCAAGCCCAATTGTTTCACTAATCCCGCGACCATCTGATGTGTCGAATGATAGCGCATGCCTCCCAGTTCGGCGCGCACGTCGGGCATGCCTCGAACGCGTAACGAATGCAGGCGGCCACCGATCCGATCGCTCTGTTCGTACAAGTGAATTCTTAATCTTCCGGAACGCTCCTTGAGTAATTCATACAGAGAAGTTTCGTTCGGCACGCGGGCGAACCCTGGGTCTAACTCCTGGAGTGTCGCTGTGCCCAAGCGCCAAGCAATATAAGCTCCCGCCACGCCACCGCCCACGATGGCTACATCGGTCGTATTAGAAATCGCTCATCACCCTGAATGCTAGAATCTGCCAACAATCAATGAAGAAATTTATTGAGATGCTTTGTGTACGTCACGCAGCTGAACGATGTGGAAGAGTCGACTTTCGGTGTAAGCGATCTGCACTATATCTTCCACGCGCGTACGGTCGTAAGTCTCGATATCAACGTGATAGTTTAGCTTAGCTGTTCCCATTTGAACAGTGATTATATAAACGCGCCCCTTGAATTCGTCGCTCCGGTAGGCAGCTTCTTGATCGAGTTCAGCGTTGACTACCTTGGCTTGTCCTTTTACAAGAGGCAAATTGTACGTATCGTAGACCATGAGCCCCAAAGAGAGCACGAAGCCGACGACGACGCCATACATGGCGAGCAAGAAGTGCGAGTTGAGAAGCCAGTACAGACGGATCCATTGCCCGGTGATGTTCTCTCCATGATAGAGCTGTTGCTCATTGAGATTGAGCATCGAGGCCAAGATGCGCGCGACTTGCAGAGCACCTAGTGCCCCGCCGACTAATGCGCCGATGTAGCACCAGATATTTTTTGCGAAGTAGAAAATAATGAGAAAACCGCCGACGCTCCCGACCAGTGCGCCAATGAGCAAGCTCCAGAAAATCCTCGGGAGGTATCGCTCTAAACTGATCTTCTGGGTCGTCGGCAATTCTTCATTCATACTGGATTTGTGTGGGGC
Source organism: Candidatus Acetothermia bacterium (assembly GCA_016179105.1). Lineage (GTDB taxonomy): Bacteria > Bipolaricaulota > Bipolaricaulia > RBG-16-55-9 > DRXL01 > JACOSB01. The sequence goes on along the minus strand of JACOSB010000054.1, from coordinate 43,545 downwards.
GAAGTAACCTCGCCCCTACGGTCAGACATTATATTACCTAGGAGAAAGCTTGCCAGCCCGCTCACTAAATTTTGTTCTCTGAAACTTTCTCCAGCGTTCGGAAAAAGACCCAGTAGAACACATTCGAGAGCAAATACATCGCGCTCATGATGAGGAAGGGCGTGCGGAAATCGCCGGCGTCCATCATGCGCGAGCCGAGCAAACCTCCGAGCCCGGTGAGGACCCCATAAGCGGCTGTCGAGAATCCTATAAATGTTGCACGCTCTCCCGGATCGAGCGTCTCCATGCTGAACGCCGAGGCCGCTGGGTTCGACATATTCATGAACATCGTGCGCGCGACGTAGGCCATGCCCGCCACCGAGAGCACGGAGAGCGCGCCGACGTCTGCTCCGACTTCCGGGGCGAAGGCCATCACCAGAATGAACGGAACTGAGAGCAAGCGCGTGTAAAAGACGGCCCGCACTTTCCCAAGTCGTTCGACGACGAAAGGCGAGAGCAGGGCAGCGATCGCCAAGAAAGCGGAGCCCGTCGCAAACGTGACACCGATCTCGTGCTCATGCGCGTGCACGCCTTCTTTGAAAAACACGTTGAAGAGCGGGACGACGAAGCCCGCGCCGAGCGCGATGAGAGCATCGACCGTCACAAACCGCGCGATAAGTATTGGATTCTTCACGTTCTTCCAGAGCGCCGAGAAACCTTTCGGGTGCTTAGTGTTCAACACAGTTTCAGGTCGCTGATATGTTCGCAACATCACCGCAGGAGCGAGCGAGAGGAACCACCAGGCGATGCCGATGAACGTCGCGATGCGATAGGCATCGAGTTTGTTAAAACCAAACGCATTCGCGACCCAGAGGGGCAAGAAGCCAGCGATCAGACTACCAACCATCGCCGAGAGCGTACGCAGGCCATCCGAGACGCTGAAGAGATGAACACGCTCGCGCTTCTCGCTGTTCTCGGCCATGAAGGCCGGCTCGGTGACCTCGTGCAACGCACCAAAGAAGCTCCCAATCACCGGAGCGACGAGCAAGACAGCGGGGTTCACGGTCATAATCTGGACAAGGGCTATGGCTGCGCCGATGCCATCTCCCAGAATAAACCCGGCTTTGCGCCCGATGCGATCTGAGACCCAGCCCATCGGGATCGCGGCGATCGAGCGCGAGACTCCGCTGATTAAAATGCGTAAGCCGATAAAATCGACGCCAAAACCAGCCGCGAGCAAGTAGAGATTGAAGATCACATCCCAGGTGCCGTGGATCAGGTCCATCCCGATCACGTGAAGAAGATAGAGCCGCGCGTTGTAGCTGAAGAGCTTTATTTTTTGGATGTAACCAGTCAAGCCCGTGGCTTCTCGTTCGACGGAAGGAGTAGTGAATTGGCGCAGAGAGCTGGCAAGTCTCTTAAAAGTTTTTGTCGCGTTCATGGTGAACCCTCCTTTGGCGGATCTGCGGCCTAAGTATAGCACAGCAAATATAATTTGTCAATACTTTTGTTTATAAATATCTTAAAATAAGCATAATTTACTTATTTATTTGAGCGATTGCGGCTTTGCCTCAAAAGTATGCGAAATTTTTCGTGACTTTGATGTAAAAGTCTGGGTATAGTAGAATGAATATACTTGACATCTACTTGAGAAAGGAACTTGTGGCAGAGTCTATTGGTAAACTACCCGATAAAGTAAGATTCACTTACAAGATGGCAAATGATTATAGAGTTATAGCAGCAACTGGGGTTTACGGAGGAGTTACTGCACAAGGTCTGAAATGTGATTTTTTCATAGAGTATGCCACCGCCCCAAAGGAAGAAATCAGAAAAGTAACAGAGGGCGGTGGCTTGGGTGAACAGATTACTCAGACAAAGACCCCTGGAACTGTAGATATAACTAGAGAGTTTCAAGTCGGAGTTGTGATGAGTGCACCTGATGCTAAAGTCATAGCGAACTGGTTATTGCAAAAAGTAGCCGAATTTGAAGCATTGAAAGTGCAAGAACAGCAGAAAAAGGAATGATTATGGAAGTCGTTGATTATGCTGTAACAGGTACTAATAGTATTGATTATGCTGTGACACGCACGGATAGTACGGATTCCCGTGTGCAAGCATGGCAAGCTTCTCGGAGTCAATCGGATAATTCATCCATTAAGAAATTGTCTTACATTTTTTCCCAACAGGCAATATTCCAAACATTGAACTACTTAGCAGGGCAATGGCGCGAAGAGGTTAAATTTACTTCCTCGATTGACGAGATGATTTCACACCCTTGTTATCAAGCGATAATAACGATTGGAATCCCAGCGATTCCTTTCTTATTAAAGGAACTGCAAGAACGTCCAGATCATTGGTTTGCCGCGTTGGAAGCAATAACAGGAGATGACCCCGTTGACCCTGGTGATCTAGGAGATATTAGGAAAATGACCGAAGCATGGCTGAGGTGGGGTCAACAGCACGGTTATTGATGAGTTTGGATTTCAGTGAATTCCCGCAATTGCAGAATGCCCAGTGGAAGGTAGCGAGCGAAGAATCTCATTACTACAACTGTGTTGCCTATGCTGCTGGAGAAACCCACAGATGGTGGTGGCCAACAAGAGCCTATTGGCCAGACGGTATTCGCCGACAAACGACAGTGGAAAGTTTTATACAAGCCTTTAGAACTCTTAGGTATATTCCCTGTGAAAATGCTTCATTAGAAGAAGGTTACGAAAAAGTTGCAATTTATGCCAGGAATAATGGTATGCCAACTCATATGGCTAGGCAATTGGGTTCAGGGATTTGGGCAAGTAAGCTAGGCAAAAACGTAGATATTGAACATAGTACCTTGCAGGCATTAGAAGGGCCAGCATACGGGAATGTGGTAAAAATATTGAAAAGATCGAAACAATGACTTTTCTCTTCTGAGGCTTCATAATCAATATAGTCTTGTGCAAAGTGCTGTGCCATAACCTTTGTGTTCTGATACAATCCATCTATGAGCTACGGATCACAGCGACTTTTGAGGCAGATTTGTCACTTGCCCCAAAAGTAGGCCAAAACCTTGACATTTGAGGCAAAGCCAGCGATTGCAGCTTTGCTGCAAAAGTCCGGGGACTCTTCGCTTCCAATTTTAGCCAAATAAACATCCAGCGAACGGCGACCTAGCAGACTTCTCTTGCCTCATGGACATTTGCCAGCGAAATTACGGGTGAATTGAGACAAAATTGGCACTAAGGGAAATGTTGAAGTATAAATGTAAGGATTAAAATAAGGGGAAATCAATGTCGTGGACTACTAAACTCGACTTACAAAGTGCTAGAGCTATAGAATTATATGGACACGGACATATTACCTTGCCCAAAAGTTCTTTTGAGCAACTAATTAGGTTGGAGGATCAAAGCCGAAGGAAACGTGAGTTGTTATTATTTACTGAGTCCTACTCAATCGGCAAAACAAAATATAGTATCATGGGATTATTGTCAAAGCCTGACAAAAAAGAAGAGTCATTTTTTGACATTACCTATAGGAGAGCTTCTGTATCTGAATCTCCGAAGACTGTTATAAAGGCAGAGACTGTTCTTGAAAAACTTGCTGGACTGAAAGGGAATGTTAAAATTTTTTGTAGAACAACTTTCAGCTATCCATTAAATGAAGTCGTGTGTATTATTCCATTGCCGCTTTCCATCGGGGATGGCAGTAATGAAATTTTTGATGAAATACGTGGTATTCGTCTAACAAAATACAGGGGCGAAGATTTACTCTATAGTGCTGTCATAGATTGTACGAATGCCGGGAAACGTTCAAAGAGAACTTCTGAAGAACTAAACTTATCTGTATCCTTTGAGTATAAAAGTTCTCTTCAGGAGGATTTACCTCAAGACTCGCTTAGAAAGGCAACCGAAATAGCCAGAAAGTTCGCTACCCCTAAGGAGACTACATGAATACTAAGGATTTAGAAGAGTTGTTTCCTGATGAGGAGAAAGCACAAGAAAAAATATCTGGCTTGTATGTGCTTAGAAGTCATTTCCCAGAAATGTATCAGCACCCCGAAAGAAGAACCGGAATTGATCAATGGCCTTTGACCGTTCCAGGGTTCGCTTCTGTGCTAATTCAGTCAGTAGGTACCTATAGAACTGAGCACATTGGAGAACTTGTACAGAGAATCGAGAATTTGGAGAGGCGTATTGGGAATCTAGAAAAAATGATAACCGAAATCAAACAAGCAATATCACAGCGACCAACAGTGAAACAAGTATGGCTAATGGATTTAAGCAATGATGATTTCCAAATCAAGGCTAGTATTCCAATTTCTATCGAAGAATACGAAGATGAAATACTTGCGACTTGGCCAGAACTAGAACTCTATTCTTCGGCAGAAACGGAGACTGCTGCCATAATGGGCCTCAAGAGGAATATCATGGAGTTATTTGCGGAACTTGTCTCTATGAAAGATGAATCACTCGGAAAGCTTCCCAAGAGTTGGAAAAGGATTTTGGCGCACCATATCGAAAGAAATCATGGGCAAACTTAATTTTCGACTTCAGGAAGCTCGTAAAGCTCTCGAAAAACCGCCAGTTGAAAATAGACGAATCAGGGAGTCAGGTGAAACGAACGCATGGATATTGATAGGCGGTCAATGCAAATTCAGGATTACAGTACCGCAGGGCCGGGGAGAAGTGAAGATAGGTACAGCCAAGAGTATCTGCAATCAATTTAAATTAAATGATGAAGATTGTATGGCATTTATTATACTAATTTGTCATGGGAATGTCTGGATAAATTGGAGGCAAAGGCTGACTGGAAGAGCCAATCATTCGGACATTTAGAAGGCAAAATAGTATTAAGTGTTCAATGAGTGGCAAAGAATATGTGGCGTTTATTGAGAAAAAATTGCTGCGGGCGAAATATAAATCGGCTTTGGTGCACGAAAGCTAATCAATCATAGGGCTCGTCTTCTGTGTCAACTCGAGCGACAACTGCTCGACGCAGGAGTAATCATTGTGTTCCATCCCTCATAGGGCCCGTCTTCTGCATCGTAAGTGGATCAGTCAGCTATCGATCTCCGCGAGCAGACTTGGGCCCCCGGCCTGTCTTAACCGCGCGAAGCTCACGAAGTTTTTCCTTGATCCAAGCCTGCAAGAGGGTCGAATAGCTCAGCCCCAGCTTCCGCGAGACTCTCTTAATCTGATCGAGGTCGCTCTTGGCCAGCCGCACGCCGATCACTTCTGTCGAAGAGGACTTGGTGGTCACCTCGATCTCTTCCAGCTTATCCCAATAATCTACGAAACTATGTGTGTCCCAAAAATCGGCGATCTCGGCATCGGTCATCTTGCTGAAATCGGGCAACTTTTTCTTGCGGTTGTCGATAGTTTTCTTCATCACAAACCTCTTCGTTTTTTGTAATAGCGTTTTTCAGTCTGGTCCATCGCGCGGGCAGTAATAACTTGTGCACGTCCTCGGCTCAAGTGTTTGAAGACGATGAAGAGATAGCGTCCGGCGCGTGTTTGACCAAAGGCATAAGTAACCTCACCCGACTTCCGGAACTGAGGTGAATTCGCAAAGAAGACTTCTTCCACAAAGAAAACAAAGCAACAAACACCTGAAGCAGGTCATATCAGCATCCCTCATAGGGTTTGTCTTGTCCTATTCTTCTTTGCTTCTGTCAAAGACCACCAGTAGATGCAAAATTATATCACACTCCCAAGGGATGGGGCAATTGCTGGGAAGCAGGACTCCTACGCGAAGAGCGTGATTTCTTCGCGGGTCATCGCCCCATTTACATCCTCGGCCCGGCCGTGACATGCCGGACAGAGCAATCGGTTGTTGGAACAGTAGCAAAGTATCGTACGTTTGGGGGCAGAGTCCTCTGCTATTGATATTCAACTACTGCTGCAATGGCAGCCGCTATTTCTTCCATTAAAGTTGCGTGTACTTGCCCTAACTTGCTGATAAATCTTTGTATGTCTACGCCCCTAAGTTGAAGAACGTCAACCGCAGAAGCTTTTGACAGACCATTGAGTTGATCGGGTTCGATTCTGACATGCCAGATGTTTTGTGTGAATGCGTGATTCCATTCAGTAATAGGGGCAACTAATTTGATTGGCAATTTACCAACAGCATCAGAACTCACTACAATAGCAGGACGACTCTTCTTGATTTCAGCACCTACAGTCGGATCGAGATTTATCTTCCAAATTTCACCACGCTTCGGGATTGTGGAACTAATACTCAATCACGTCGCCTCCTTGAAGTTCTTCCCACTCTCTATGTTGTTCATAGTACGCTACCATTTTTCCTGCTTGTTCTACCAATATTCGACGACGCTCCTCAGTGGGCAGTTTCATAAAGGCTCGTCGTTCTATCAGTGACAAGGGTTGCTTCGTATTCAGCTTGTCGCCAAGCATTCGTTCTGCATCCTCCAGAGTGATGACACCTTCAGCAAACGCACGAAGCACTTTTTGACGCAGCCATTTTGCTCGTTCAGGTTTTAACTCCAAAGGTTCTTGCTTTCGCCAGCTCAGCCTACTAATGTCCATGCACCATTGCTTATAGTGGGACTCAGTAATGATGCCCAAGTCACGCAGGCGGTATAGAAGAGCCTGAATACTCATGCCAAAGTAGCGTTTCAGGAGCAACAATTCTTCAGGTTGCATAAAACCTCTTTTAGTACCAACTTCTCTGTACACTACTTCTGCAGGAGCCAAGAATGCTGCACCAAATCGAAATGCTGTTTTTTCTTCATCCAAGTTTTTAGGCATGTCCAGAACTAAATGACCTAATTCATGGGTCAGATTCAGGCGTTGACGTTCACCTGAGATTTCCCCGCGTGTGACCACCGCAGCCGCCATGACATGGTGATTACCAGAATAAGCAACGGCCGCAATACCGTCGAATTTATCGTCAGCGTTAACCGGCAATACATGAATGAAGTGTGCTTCCAAAATATCCGTAACACTTGAAATGGGATCGACCCCTAATTCCCATTGTGTGCGTAATTTTTGAGCAGCTGCTTCAACGTCTTCAATTGTTTTGACACGCATCGACTGTATAGGTATGTGGGAACCATTTGCTTGATTGGTTAGTTGTTGTAGTCGAATACGATCTTCTAATGCCTCCTTGACCAGACATTCTACCCTCAACTGTTCCTTTTTAGGAAGTCGAGAAACTTTTCGATAGGCTATAAATTTTACCTGAATAGTTGGCTCTTTGAACAAATATGAAACTTTAATCCCAAGAGTTGATGCCAGCTTATTCAACACTACAGGTGACGGTCGTATCTTGCCCTGTTCGTATTTTGACAAAGCTTGCTTGGTTACAATGCCACCTAATTCTGCTGCGAGAGCATCCAGTGAGAAACCACGGGACATGCGTAACTGTTTCAGTCTCTGGCCAATCATTTTGTTCTCCTCGTTGGTTGACAATATTATAATAATTTATGAATTTTGTCAACCATTTATCGTAACGCGCATCACACTTCAAGTTGGCAAGCCAATTGACAAACTCGCTCCCAATGCGTGCATCAAAGCAAGCGCGATCGAGAGCGTATTGTCTTCATGGGAAAGCGCCTGACTCGAGCAATGCAAGACTGGCTGCAAATCCGAGGGCACTTCTTAGGAGAAGATTGTCTTTTTGTCACCCGCAACGGTTCCAAGTTGGACGAGCGCAACATCGCTCGAATTCTCGAACGCTGGGCAGATAAAGCCAATCAGGTTGATAGCTTTGGCCTGCAGTCACAAAAGTAACATTGCTCTAATTTTCACCATCAGCTATTTCACCCCAAGACTTAAGTGCCCTTGATCCCTCATAGAGCTCAGTTTCAACTCTTCTGTCAATGACTGAAAACACGCCACACCTTTTCGTGACCCGATGTTTCAAGATACCCATCGCTACGTCCGCTGTCAAAACGTGCGCTCAGTGGAATGCCCGCCGCTTCGTGAGTCTCCGCGATTCTAAACCAGTATTTGCGCGTCGGCAAAGCCCTCGTTATACTCGGCATACGCCCGCTTTGTGAGGAAATGATGACACGTATCTTGCATACAGCCGATACTCATTTGGGTTGTCGCCAGTATGGTCTCGAAGAGCGCCGCGAGGATTTTTCGAAGGCGTTCTGGCAAATCGTCGATATGGCTATTAGTGAAAAAGTCGACGCCGTCGTGCACGCCGGCGATCTTTTCGATGAACGCTACGTCTCGGCCGAAGATTTAAGAGATGTTTTGCAAGGACTCTTTCGCTTAAAGGAAGCCGAGATCCCATTTTTGGCGATCGTCGGCAATCACGAGCAGCGCCGCGGCGTTCAATGGATCGACCTCTTCGCGGGTTTGGGATTGGCCGTACATTTGGGACCAGAGCCTTTCTCGTTGGGTGAGTTCGCTTTCTATGGGATGGACTATGCCGGGCGACGCGAGCTTCGGTTGCCCAAATTAAAAGAGAAAAAGAGCGCTCTGGTCTTACATCAGATGCTCGACAAAGCCCAACCGATGCAGGAAGCCGAGCTCAAATCGATAGACATGGCGAACGTTGGCGCTTCGCTGGTGCTCTTGGGAGACTATCACGAGCATCGCGTCTGGCACGAGGGAGATGTCATGATCACATACCCCGGCAGCAGCGAGCGCTGGGCGCTCAGTGAATCCAGCCCGCGCGGGATCAGTCTCATCCATCTAGAATCGCAAAGACTCGATCGACGCGAATTGCAAACGCGCCCTTTTGTCTTCATTCGTGAGAACGAAGACCCGATCAAGGGCATCGATGCTCACGCGAAAGAGCTTCGCGAGTCTGTCGTGGCTGTCTATCTCGAAGAAGAAGGGTACACCATTCGAGAGATCGAAGAACACGGGCTTTCCAAAGGTGCCCTCGCCGTACGTGTACGGGATTTGAGACGCCCGGACTTGGCGCAGGCCGAGGCTCAAGGCGTGAGCTTTGAAGTGGGCAATCTCGATCAAAAAATTGCCGAGCGACTCGACCGCGAGAATTTTTCGGAGTGGACGCGACAGATCGATTCCATCGTGCGCGATGAACGCATCGCTGACTCGCGCGTCGACGATGAAGTGAGTCGCTATCTAGAAAAAGTTCTGGAGTAGAACGTGCCCCGAAAAAAATCTGACAAAATTTTGCTTGAACAGACGGCAGTAGACTTGCTCGCCAAAGCTGAGATCAGTGCCCCGTCCGAGCACGCGTCGACCGTTACGATGCCACCCAGCGCTCACTCGCAGTTGCTCTTGGAGGGCATCGAGGTCGAGAATCTCTGGTGCTATGAGAAGGCTCGCATCGATTGGAGTCACGGCATCACTGTGATTGCAGGCGCGAACGGAAGCGGAAAATCGTCGCTTTTGGAAAGCGTCTTCTTCGCGCTCTATGGCAGCGAAGCCGGAGCCGCGATGGGTCGCTCGCTTGACGGGATCTTACGATTAGGGAGCGACGCGGGCTCAGTCTCTCTCTCGTTTTTACACGATGGGAAAAGATACACGGCGCAGATGGCCCTTCGAAAACGCGGCGACCAAGTCATCAGCGAGCGCGAAGAGAGTGTTCTTAAGAGTGACAGGGGCGAGCGCTGGGTCGGTGTGCGTGATGTTGTTGCTCAGATCGAATTGCTCTTCGGGATGAGCCGCGATGACTTTGTAAACTGTCTCTACGTGCGCCAGGGCGAGATCGATCGGCTGATTCGCGCGGGCGACGAAGAACGAAAACAAATGATAGATCGACTCTTGCGCTTAGAAAAGTTGGATGTTTATAGTCGACGTGTCAAAGAAGGAGCGCAACGCGCGGTCAACCGCGAGCTCGACGGCCTTCAGCGGGCACAAAAAGAACTCAAAAAAAATATCGAAGCGTACGAAGCGCTCCAGCTCGAAGCAAAGAGACTCGAACTCACCAAACAGATCGAAGCTCTTCAGTCTGAGATTCAGATGCGCGAGACAAAATTATCTGAAATCGAGCAGCTGCGGGCACATTTTGAAGAACAACTCCGGCGCTTAGAACAAGTAACCAAAGAAATTTCTCAAGCGCAACAAGAAATCTCTACCAAAGAACAAAAGCTGAAACAATTCGCTCAACGTGAAGAGCAATTGAGCAAAGAACTCAAAATGCTCGAGCAGCGCTATCGCGATTTGGAGAAACATTTGAGCGAGGGACTGCGAGACCTGGAGTTAGACTCGCAAAGAATAATTGAATCCCTCTGGCCAGCGGACGCGTTCGAGCAAATCGCGTCGCTCCCGGAAGAATTTTCTAACGCGAAAGCGAGAGTAGAAGAGGCGCGCGCTCAGTTAGAGACAAAGCGCGCTGAAGCGATCGAAGCTGAAGAGCAGCTTCGCGAAGAGCGAGACAAAATCTCTCAAAAAGTGACAGAGAAGCGCACACAACTGAAACAATTGGAGCTACAACAGCAGCGCCACCAAGAGCTGATTGAGCTGGGCAAGTGCCCTACGTGTCAGCAAGAGGTCTCTCACCAAACACTGGGAGCGACGCTCGACCATCTAGAAAAACATAAAGCACAGTTGAGCGACGAGATTGCTGGTGCTGAAACTGAACTCAAAAAAATTGATACAAATCGCTCGACGCTCCGAACGAAGAACCAAACCGAACAAGCCGTGATCAACACAACGATCAAAGCCCTAGAGCAACGCAAAGAAAAGTTAGAGATTCTCAAAGAGAAAACGCTACTTTTGCTCCGGACGAAAGAAGAAGGGAAACAAAAGCGCGAGCAGCGCAAGACGCTGAATGAGAACCGAGACGAGCTACGCAACGATATTTCCCGTCTCATGACTCAAGTCGACGAGAAAAAAACGCAGCTTACGGATCGCGACGAGCTGCAAGCAAAATTAACGAAAGTTCAAGAACATCTGAAAGCGCTCCGTGATGAGAAGACAAAACTTGCTGTACAACATGAAAAACTCGTGCACGAGCGCGGAACAGTCAGCAATCAGTTGCAGCAACTCGAAAAATGGCGAAGCGATCAGGGGCGTTTAGCGACCCAATCGCAAACGATCGAGACGATTCAGTCGGAGCTGGAGAAGATGCGCGATCTTTATCAAATGGTTAAGAAAGAATTGCGCCTGCGCTATATGGACAAGCTCAACGCGGCCTTCAATGGTTTTTTCAATCTGATGGGAGCTGAAGATAGCTACGCGGGCGTTCGGATTACAGACGAATATGAGATCCAAGTCCAGCTCAAGAACGGCGGGATAATTAGTCCAGCCTTGCTCTCCGGGGGTGAGCGCGCGCTGATCAATATTGCATTGCGCTGCGCGATCCATCAAGTACTATCCCAAGAAATCAGACGAATGCCCTTGATTTTGGACGAGCCGACGATCTATCTCGATCGCGAGCGCATCGCTCGGCTGCAACGGTTATTGGAAGATTTGGGGCGGCGCGTCGGTCAGGTGATTATCGTTTCACACGAAACGGGATTGGTCGAAGGAGCCGATCATGAATACCGGACGGAGAAGGGAAACGATAATATCAGCACGGTCAGGAAGATGCGATGAACTTGGGGGCAAACCGCCAAGAAGTAGGGGCGGTTTGCGAACCGCCCCTACGAGAGGGCGAATGCAAGATTCGCCCCTACGGGTGAAAAATGCTCTCCAAAGAAACGCGCCGCGCGATGACGCAACGACTCCAAGAATTCGGCGAGATGACTCGCCGGGCTCGTAATCACCGCGAGGAAGCCCGCCAGCTCTTCTCACAACTCAAGCTGGACGGCAGCATCAAGCCGTTGGGTGAGCCCTTCTTTCGCAGCGCCCCGATTCTCGATCTCGCAATTCAGAGATTTCCTGGATGGGAGACGGTCTACGCGGTCGACGGCGGCAGCACGCGTCCAATGCTGTTTGAGAACGGGACGATCATGTGCGCCAACCAGGCTGTGCTCTCTAGCGACCCAGCCTCCGAGCTTCACGGGTTGCCCTTGGAAGCCTATCGCTGCGTCTCGATCATCTCACATACTTTTAGAGATGATTTAGGAGGAGCTTCTGCCGAACGAGAACTGAATGACTTGGTTCATTTGTGGCACATCCATCTGACCCCCGACAAAGTGAAACGCAAGGTCGAACAATTGGTGAAGGGGCTCGCTGATATTGCGAGTGAATCGACGCACACGCTGCGCATGTTGGACGCACTCAACCTGAAGCAAGGATTTTTCATTCTCGACGGCAACGCCTTTCCCATCGGAATACTCTATTATATCGCTGGAGAAAAGGGCGCAAGCTGGGGCTGGAAGTGGGATATTCATTTAGATGAATTGGATGAGGCCGTAGAGATATTACAAATGCCGTTGCGTGTCGCTGAAGTTTTCTATCAACGCGGAGTAGCCTACGTTGCGCTCAACAAAAATCCTGACACCAAATGGTTCACTCAATATTGTCTCGACGCGCGACGTCAGTACTGGAGCAACGACCGACAGTTTTTCAAAGCGGTGCTCAGCGATGCGCCCAAAGATCATCTCTCGTATTCAAGCTGGTTCGTGCAGGAAGAATATCCGTCACCGGCCGGGGGCACTGGGGACAGCGTCGATCTCTTTAGAAAACTTCACGCTTTCACGCTGGCTCACGAGTCCTCGGCGTATCACGTCTGCTTCTTCTATGTGTACGACCCGCGCATCCGCACGGTGATGAAAATCGAGACGCCACGGCTGATGCTGCGCGCGCACGACCCTGAAAGAATTCAACAGAAGATGCTCTCGGAGTTAGCGCGTGGACAGGGCGTTCCTCATGCAATCAGAAGAGCCGACAGCCGCGCGCGCATCACGCAAGAAGAACGAGAAGCGTTGATGCGCGAATGTGGCGTGGGGCTCGATTTGATTTATAATCAGACGCGAGGAGAACCGTTATAATTCAGAGCGTGAAGGCTCCTCCTCTGCGTAGCGGGGGAGGCTGGGAGGGGGCCTCGCACAAGGTAAGGGGGACCGATGGCCGAATTCGATCTCGAACAAGAACTGCAACGTATGCGGCGGGTGCGTGAGAAGGTGCTCAGCGAAGATGCGCTGCAAACGACCGCACCGCCCAAGCGCGCGCTTGCTCCCGAAGAGATTGGGCACGTCGCGATCAGCGATGAGCTTTACGTGAGCACGACCGAGCACTGCATCGAAGTCTATATTCCTGAGGAGAAGCGCAACGAGGTCGCCGTCAGCGAGTATGTGGTCATCCCCTTAAAATATCAGCCCTACAAAATCTTCGCACGCCTCAAAAAGCTCTCCTATCGTAAGCGCGACGCGATCGACGATATGAGCGAGATCCATGCGCGTCTCAATTTAGAGCAAGTGAGCGAGGACGAATACATTGAAATCGCCGAGCTGGAGCCGATCTCGATGGTCGGCACCCAAGACGCGCGCCCGGCCGAGGTCCGTTACTTGCCCAAACCGAACACCATCGTCCGCCGCGTCGTCGACGCCGATGAAATTAAGACAGGGCTCGACATACCGCAAAGCGGACTATTCTTAGGCTATGTGTCTGTGAACGGTGAGCGCATCACAGTCAAGAGCCAGCTTCCCATTCCGTACTATTTGATTAACGACACGAGCAAGACGGGCGACCCGTTGCTCTTCACGCACACGCTCATCGCGGGGATGAGCGGCCGCGGCAAGACGCATACGTCCAAGAACTTTTTGCGCCAAGTCGTCGGCTCTAAATATAAGATGGAGCGCCGCAGTGGAGCCGAGCGCGAGCCATGCTTAGTGATCATCGACCCCGATAACGAGTACTGGGGACTCAAGGATGAAAACCCGAATCTCTCTTCCGACAACGAAGAGATCGTCAATCTGAAAGCCGTCGGTGGAAAATGCGGCGGCATCGATTCCAGATTGAATGTCTTTATCGCCAACGAAGAAGGCAAAAAATATGCGGGCTCAGATCGCTACACTAACTTCACGATCCCCTTTGAATTGGTCCAAGATTTCCCTTATCTCATTGCGGGTGGCGAGCTGAACGAGATGCAATACGACGGTTTGGTCAGACTTGTCCAAGAATTCTTCAAAACTGCAACAGCAAAGACTTATGCTAAATTTCATCAATTTGTCGAAGATGAAGGGAACACGGAAAAATTCTTGACGACGTTTGGGATACACGAAGGAACGCTTCGTGCGATTCGCCGTCGTGTGAGCCGCTCCTATTTCCAGAAGATTTTCGACCAGGGCGCGAACCCGCTCACAAAAATTTATAATGAAGCCTTCAACGAGGGCGCGGTCAGCGTCTTTCCTACCGATCATTTAAGCGAAGAAGGCGAACGCGTCGTCGTTCTCACCATTATGTCTATGGTCGCCGACGCCAAAACCAAAGCGATGGACGACCGCGAGTGGGGCACACAACTTGGGAGAATCCCTGTGGTGCTCGCGGTCGACGAGGCACACTCGTATCTCACCAAGTCCGAGACTGCCCAAGATAAAATTATCGTCGAAAAATTCATCCGCGCCGCCAAGCAAGGGCGCAAGAATCGACTTGGTCTTGTGCTAATTACTCAAAACCCGCAGGACGTGAATGACGGCGTGCTCTCGCAGATCAGCACCAAAATTTTATTGGGCATGGATTCGGAGATGGCCGAGAAAGTGAATGCGCCCAAACACTATCAGAAGATTTTGCCCTACTTTGAGAAGGGGCGAATGGTCATTCACTCGCCTGATAACAGTCATCCCTTAGAGCTGCGCGGGCTAGATTTTTGCGTGGTGCGACATTAAAGATTTGTGGGCGAAGCATGCTTCGCCCCTACACCATTTACCGGTGGATCAAAATTTTCTTGATCTCGCTATGCTTGATTGTGTTATCGCTATTACGCACAGTGATCAGAGCGAGATAGATACCGTTGGCCAGAAGCTTTCTGCCAGCGTCGGCGATCTCGATGGTGAGCCTTGCACTCTCGCTCTGGTCTACGAGCACTAAGCGACCCTTCAAATCATAGACGCGCGCTGTCATTGAATCAATACCTTGGCCCTGGGCAGTGATCTCTATCGAAGCACCGTCGGTTCTGATACTTAGGTCGTCCAGAGAGAACGAGGGCAATGTGCTCGCGGAGGTGACCGTGCCACAGCTGAGCGTCGTGGTGAGGTACGGCGCGTTCGCCGTCGCTGGGATGGCTGAGGCCGTGGATGGTCCTTGCGTCTTGACATCGAAAGTCTTCACAACGCCGGGCTTGATAGTTTTGTTGCTATTCTTCTTCAGGCTTGGGCTGACACTGATGATTTTGAAAGGCTGTCCGGCTTGAGGAGCGAAACCTATCACGGTGATGGGATTGCTTGTGCTATTGGCGATGGTGACACTTACCGTCTTGCGTTGGCGGCTCTTGGTGTAAACGATCGTGGCCGGCGAGGCTGTCAACGTCACACCCGCGCAAGGTGGAGGATTCACTGTGATGCTAGCCATAGCGTTGTTATTGATCATGTTGGGGTCTGTGACGCTGCTGGTCACGCTGGCTGTGTTGCTCAATAGACCCGCCGCAGTGGGGGTGACGATGAGCGTGAGGATCGCGCTCCCCCCATTCGCCAGAGTGCCCACCCCACAGGTGAGCGTGCTCCCCGAGAGCGTACAGCCGGAGGAAGCCGAGACAAACGTGACACCCGTGGGCAAGGGATCACTCACCGTGACGCCGGTGGCAGTCGCGGGACCGTTGTTGGTGACCGTGATCGTGTAAGTCAGAGGGTTCCCGACAATTGCGGGATTAGGTGAACCCGACTGGACTACCGACAGATCGGTCGTCGCGTTGACGCTGGTGCTGACCACGGATGAATTGTTCGCGGGACTGGAGTCGGGCTGAGTCGCCGAGACCGTGGCGGTGCTCGTGATCGTTCCAGCCGCGGTGGGAGTGAGACTGAGAGTAACCCCTGCCGAAGCCCCATTGTTGAGAGTGCCTAGGCTACAGTTGATGGGGCTGGGGAGATTACAACTCCCCTGGCTGGGCACAGCAGAGACGACGGTGAAGTTTCCCGACAGGGTATCCGTTAGAGAGACATTGGTGGCTGCTGTGGGGCCGTTGTTGGTGACGGTGATCGTGTAAGTCAGTTTGTTCCCCACCGTGCCTTGCGTGGGAGCGACAGTCTGGGAGACAGAGAGATCAACCGCAGGAGCAGCGTTGAGAATGATGTCTATGCCAGTAAAGGCCGTCCCGGCGTTGATCGTGAGCGCTGTGAAATCGCCGGGATTGTCACTCGAGCTTTCAGCACTGTTCCAGAATTCTTCAGGGCTTGGGAGAGAAGGCTGGCTCGAGTTGCAAGGGCCTACTGAAGAACCGTTGATGAAGTTGGAGCGAATGCGCTCGACTTTGACCGCATAGCTTCCCGGTGGCAAGCCCACAATCTCATAGACGCCACGTAAGCCAAAGGCTCCGCCCTTGGTAGAACCTCGGTCGCCCGAGGGGCCCGAGACGGCTTTATGGAACGGGTCACTCAGGTCGCGGGCGATGACGTTGGCACAATCGAAGGGCGTGACTCCATCCGAGCGCAGGATTTTTCCGCTGATCGAGCCAAGGGTATTACTGAAGCTGCCATCCAAGGCCGGATAGAGCCGCGAGACCGAAGCTTTGTCGTCGGTCTCTAGGGACCGAGCGTCTTGTCCGGCGATGAACGGTTCCATCGTCGCAATCGACTGAACGGGAGGGACTCCGTAATTCGTAGACCCAATGACCAGATTGGCATTATTCAGATAGAGGTTGAGATTGATCTGGGTGTGGTCGAGCCCGAAGAAGTGCCCGAACTCATGGGCGAAGACGCCCAGAAATTCATCCTGAGAAATTTCTGTATTTCTGTTGCACTGGGCAGAGTTGCTCTGGCCATCGATCCAGATGCCGTTAAGGGTGGCGCTCGCTTCGACGATGTGATGGCTGGAATCGACAAAATCGGGACCGGCAAAGCCCAGAATGCTGCACTCGGCTCCGCTGCCAAAGAGCGCGCGGGTGATACTGCCATCTTCGTCATAGATGATCGGGTTGAAGCCGTCGGCGAAGTTGGGCAGGCACCCGGTCGCCGTGATGTTGCTCGCGGTGCAATCGACGGGGAGATTCCCGGCATTCACAAATTTAACGGAGGTTGTGGGAACTTGGCCTCCCACGCCTGAATCGGCCGTCCAGCCGTTGAACAAACTAGCCACAGCGGCATCAGCGCCGGCCTTGCCTAAGGTGCCCAAGACAGGATCCGTCAGATCACCATCGGGGTTATAGGGAATTGCTGTCAATGACCCACTCGGGTTGGTCGCTGAGGGGATATCCCAGACGTAGGGGCTGCCGTCGCTCGCGACGACCAGCGGACCTTGGAGAGGTTTTTCTAAATCTTCCGAAGGCGTTTCTTCTGCCGGTGCTTTGCCGAGTGTATCGGCCAATCGCACGGAGAGGGGGACCGCGCTCGGTCCGCGCGGTGCCACGAACTGAGCGGGTGTCATTTTTTCGACAAATTTTTCGACGAGCGAAACAAACGAATCGATCGGCAGCAGATCGCCCCGAGATTGCAAGAGAACGCGCTCGTTCGGGTTTAGATTGAGGCGGTTCAGAATACGAGTATTTTTGAAAAGCCCAGCATTGTTATAGGCATTGACGGCGCGTATTTCTAAATCGCCCTGGTCTGTCATTTGTTGAAACACGGAAAAAGCGCCCTGGCCCAAGCCGACGGCGTTGCGCAGGCCGAATCGACTTTCTCCATTCACGAAGAGCAGATAGACACCATCTATTTCATAGGTCGGAACACCCGGATAAGCTGGGGCTCGGCCCGTGGCGAAGTCGGCCTCGCGCAGCCCAAACTGACGGATCGTGATCGTTGAGTCCGCGCTGCCTTTGATGGGGTGGAGCACTTCAAATTCGTACTCAGTGACCGGTAGCCCGTTCAGATCGATAAAACTATTGGCTGAGAGGAGTTTGCCGATGAAAATGAGCTCAGCGCCGGACACCAGGTCTTCGAGATTGAGGGGCTTGACGGAGGTCGCAAACGCTTCAGTCGTTTGACCGAAGAGTAACCCAAACACCAGAAACAGACTGACAACCACGCCGCGCGATTTTAGAATTTGCATAGCTTGGTTTTTGTCTTAAAACACCTCACGCAAGGGAATAGTAAGCCCGGGTAAGAGAGGAGAGACCAACTGATCTTTGTGCCCATAAACAGCTTTGCTCTGAAAACCTCGGCGCGTCCACTGGAAGACCTCAACGGTTTTGAGGTCAGGGTCGACGAGCCAGAGTTCTTTGACGCCGTTGCGTCCATAGAGCCTCTTCTTGTAAGTGCGATCGCGCTCAGCGGTCGATGGCGAAAAGATCTCGACGACCAAATCGGGAGCACCACGGATCTCTTCTTCAGCGATAATCGAGAGCCGATCTTTAGCGACAAAGAGAATATCCGGCTGGACAACATCTTCTTTGCCGGGACGCCCGAGGACGACATCAATGGGTGCACTGTAGACTTCACCCAACTCGTTATCTTTCACGAAATCCCACAAAAAACCTTCCAAATTGCGTGAGACCCGTTGGTGGTACGTCAGCGGTGCGGGGACCATGACCAGCTCTCCTCCCAAAAGCTCATAGCGTTTGGTCTCGGATTCCGGCAAGCTTTTGTAATCTTCGTAAGTGAAGGGAATATGCACTTTCATCGCCATAAGAATCACCAAATCCAGCATAGCAAAAGAGTTCGGGCGATGCACTGCACTTGGTTCGTTTTTGAGGTGAAAATTGGGTGAAAATGGATACGTCGATACCCAAGCCGCTGCTGGCGACTCAAGAGATGGAGAATCCCAGAGGATACGATACAATGAGTTCCAGGAAGGTGAAGCTAATGCCCCAGTCAGTGTATAAAGGCATCCTGCGAGGTAAGACCGTCACACTAGAAGAACCAGCAGATCTACCTGATGGGACGGAAGTTCTAGTAACACCCTTACAGGCAACCAGAGGTTCTCCCCGGGCCGTCTTGGCCGCTATGGACGCCCCACCACCTCATGTGAAACCTGCGGATGTTGAGGAGTTAATGCGGTTAATCGAAGAGGGTAAACGTTCTGTGCACTTTGACAATCCTTTAATCAGAAAACGAAAGCGATAGTGTGGCAATTTACCTGCTGGACACTTCGACTCTCAGTTGAATGACCTATGGATTGCTGCTACCACGGTTTCGCTAGGCGCTACGTTAGTTACCTCAGACAGTGATTTTCAGCGGATAGATGGTCTCAAAGTGGAAGACTGGACACGATGAAAAACTAACCCAACTTTTTTCTTGGCGCTCTTGGCGGTTTCACTAATCCCTAAAAATCAACCGCCCCCGGGATCACTCCCGAGGGCGGTGCTGTTTCCGTTCTTAGTTTTTAAGCGCGACTAGCGCAGGACGAGGAGCTTCTTCACCCCACTGCGCAGTATCTTGCCGTCGTTGCCCTGCACGGTGATCACAGCCATGTAAACACCGTTGGCTAACGCTTTTCCGTTCCGGTCAACCGCCGACAGGCTCAGCTGAGCGGCCTCAACCGTCTGGTCTACGACTAACCGTCCGTTCGCGTCGAAGACCTGCAGCTGCAGGCTGCGGATGCCCGCGCCCTGCGCCTCAGCTACGATCTGGCCCGCCTGCACTCGCACCGCCAGCTGCTCGAGCGTGAGTCGCAGCGCCGGCACGAAGTGCAGCAGCCGATCGTTCGCCGGGGTGTTGAAGGCTACTGCTCCACACAGACCCGCCACCTGAACGAACGGTGGGCTCAAGGTCTGCTTGACCGAGGACTTGATCCTCACCCGGAAGGTCTGCTGCGATCCGATCGGCAGCGTGATGCTGAAGGCTGGCAGCAGCTTCTTCTTGCCAAAGAGCACCTGAGTGACCGAGAGGTTAAGGCCCGCGATCGCCGCGATGCCGGTGATCGTCGCGGCGCCGGTGCTGCTGGCCGCGTTGGTCACCGTCAGGTCAATCTGCCGGGTTTGGTTCCTGCGGAACCTGATCGGATCCGAGACAGGAACAGTGGCAGCGGAGACGTTGCAGACGATCGCTACGACTGTGGTGATCGTGACGGTCGTGTTGGCCGTGCCGCCGTGCCCGTCGCTGACGTCTATGCGAACCTGGCACGTGCCGACCGCGCTCGTGTTCACTTTCACGGTCGAGTTGTTGTTCGGTCCGGGCAGGGAGCAACCGGCTGTGCCGGCGCCGCCGGGCAAGGACCACAGATAAGTGAGCGAATCCACATCCGGGTCCTTAGCGCCCGAGTCCAGCGTTACGCTCTGCCCCGCCACCACGGTCTGATCGACCGGGCTGGCGAAGAAGGGCGGGTTGTTCGTCGTGGTGATCTGGAAGCTGTCCGGAGCGCTCGGCAAGTTCGGATTGCCATTGTCCGTGACGACCAGTTGCACCGTGCAGGCCCCCGGTCCTAAGTTGGTGTTGACCGTGACCTGCTGCTGGTTGGTCGGGCTGGCGAAGCTGCAAGCGGCCGTGTTCGCCCCCACCAAGGACCAAGCGAAGGTACAGGTCTGGCCAGCGTCAGGGTCGGTGCAGTTGCCCGTCTGGGTGACCGGGATGCCCGCATGGACGGTTGCATCATTACCAGCCAGCGCCGTGGGCGCATGGTTGGTGGCCAGCTCTTTGGAGAACGCCGACGTATCGCCCAGCGCATCGGTCTGCGTGGCTGTCGCGTTCTTGTTGGGGTTGCTGCCGGTGATCGTGTACTGGCAGATGCCCCCGCCGTTGCAGTTGGTGTTGGCGAGGTCCTCGCCGATGTAGGTCCCACCCTGAGCGCCATTGTCATTGTAGCCATCGACGATGCTCCCGCCCTTGGCCGTGCCGTCGATCGTCGAGGTGGCCGTGACTGTCGGTGGCGGGATGTCGTTGTTGGCGTGGTGAGTCAGCGAGATGCCCACGCCGCCGTTGTCATGGATCGAGTTGCAGCGGATCCTATTGTGGAAGCTCGTGATGCCGTCCACGTTCACGCCATGGGCGAGATTGAAAGCGATGACGTTGCCCAGGCCCGGATTGCACTTGGCGTCGGCCAGTGAGCCGTCACCGACGTTGTTGTCCTGAGCGCCGAGCGCCAGCACTACGCCGGCGCCGTTGGGCAGGGGTGAGACCGCGTCGGACTTCGTCCCGATCAAGTTGCCCTGGACGCTGTTGTGCGTCGAGGTGATCGTCAACGGTGGGCCCTCGACGCCGGTGATGAGGACACCGACTGCGCTGTTGCCGCTGATCACGTTGCGGACGAGCGGGTTGGCGAAGGCATCCCCGCCGACCTGGTTGAAGCTCGAGGGGTCCAGGAAGACTCCTACCTGATTGGGCACTGGTATGGTGCCTGTCCTGTCGGTCCCGATGTAGTTGGCAATTATGGTGTCATTGACCGTGTCGCCGGGGATCAGTTCGAAAATCTTGATGCCGAAGAGGCTGCTACCGCTGATGATGTTGCGGCCGTTGATCGTGCCGCTGACCGGCACACACCCACCCGGTAGCGAGTTGGAAGCGCCGATGCAGGTGAAGCTGTCGCTAGCATCCGCGATCCCGACAGCGTTACCCAAGGGTCCCCCCCCGGCGTTTCCGGTCTTGTCGAGCCCGAAGAAGTTGCTGATGATGTTGTTCCCGTCCGCACCGCCAATAAGAAACACACCTGTGCCATTAGCGTTAATCAGGTTGCCCGCCAGGTTGGTCGGGAAGTTATTCAGGGCTCCCAGTTGCGGTATGCAGACACCGCCGACGATCAGACCGCCAATGCAGTTGTTGTTCGCCTTGCTGCTATTGAGCGGTGCTTCGATTACCACGCCAACAGTGTTGCCGTTAGCGCCCGTGCCCGCGCCGTCGGTGCCGATGTAGTCGCCCAGCACGCTGTTATTGTTGGCAGCTCCAGGGCCGACGGTCCCCGAGATGTGCACTCCGGCAAACCCGGAATTCTGGCCGCTGATGATGTTGCGGGCTGCATCGGTCGTACCGCCGATCACGTTGTCATGGGATGATCCTCCGCTGGAGAAGATCAGCACGCCGTCCAAGGCGTTCCCCAGGCCCGGGAGGTTGCAGGCGGCCACCGTCGGCCCTGATCCGATGCAGTTGCCAATGACGGTGTTGTTGTTGCCGTCGATGCTGACACCGTTGGCCAGGTTGCTGTTGATGACGTTGCCTGTGCCGGCGGAGGGCGTACAGACGCCCGCGACGATCGTGCCGCCGATGCATTGATTCGACGATGGGTCAATGCGAACACCGTCCAAGACATTGAAGTTTATGGTGTTGCCAATGATGTCATTCGCAATCGTGGTGGCGTCGATCTTGACGCCGGCGAGGATGTTAGCGGTGATGCTATTTCCGGACACACCTCCGCCGCCGCAGGTGCCGCTGAAGATTCCGCCGATGCACTGCTGAGCGTTATTGGTGGCCAGGACATGAATGCCGTGACCACCGTTCCCGCTGCCCACTGACCCGATGATGTTACCTGCGATGTTCGTGCCGCAACCGGCGGGACCTCCACAGGTTCCAGAAACGTTGTTGTTAAGCTGGATACCGTCGCCCGTGTTAGCGTTGATTATGTTGCCCTTAGGCAGTGGGCCGGCCGGCAAGCCGCCGGGGACACCGCCGATGGTAGTAAAGCTGTCGCTATCATCCGAAATGCCGATGCCGTTACCGCCACCGATGACGTTGCCGATGATGACGTTACCATCTGAGCCTAACGTGACCTGGATGCCGGCAGTGCTGTGGTTGGTGATGAGGTTGCCGCTGCCTCCGTCCAAGAGGGATGGATACACAACGGCGGCGATGGGGTCACAGGACCTGAAGGTTTCGCTTGTGAGGTCATTGACGCCTGTGAGGCCGCCGATGCAGTTGTCATTGGTGTTAGTCGTTCCGGCGCCAGAGGCGGCGATGCGGACGCCGACGCCGTTGGCGTCGATCTTGTTTTGCAAGATGCTGTTTTTGTTGGCGGTCCCGCCCGGAGCGCCAGTAGCCGTAATCAAGATCGCGGGGTCACTTGTGTTCCCGTTAATGACCAAGCCCCGGATCACGTTGTTATCAGACTTGATCGTGAAGGTGGCGCCGACAGGATTTCCAGTGACTACGATGCAGAAACTGCCACAGGCGGGCAGCTGCGTGGTGCCGTCGATGATCGTCGGTTGGGAGTCAGTCAAGGCTGGTAGCGGAGTAGCTATCGTGATGGTGCAGACGCCGGAGACGCAGGCGTTGCCGGCCGATGGGATGCTAAACTCGATGATATTCTCTACACCGAAGTTAACGCCGGCGTTCGCCTCCTGGATCGCCGCGCGCAGCGTGCAGTTGCCACCGCCATCATCGCAGATGCCATTGCCCGGTGCCGCATCGACTGTGTCAAGTGTCGAGTTGACATGTATGCGCACTGGGGGTGGATTGGCCTGAGCCGACCACGGAGCCACCGCGACGATCGCGATGGCCAAGAACAGAATACTAAAAACGTATTGGGATCTCTTACACTTCATATGGGCTCCTCCTTCTCGTGATGTCATTTGTCCCTCCTCAACTTATCGGGTGACGACCAGCTTACGCACCTCGCGGCGGATCAGTTCGCCCTGGTTCCCCCGCGTGCTTACTACGGCCAGATAGACGCCCGGGGCCAACTGCTGGCTGACGCTCTTCAGCGCCGTCTCGATCAGGCTCGGACTGGCTGCCGTGTTGCTCTCGTAGACGAGCCGGCCGCGCAGGTTATAAACTTGCGCGGTCATCGCTTCTAGCGGCTTGCTCTGGCTACTGCGCTCCGCTGCGGGCACCACTGTCAGTCGACTTGAGAGATTCAAAGTGCAGCCAGGGCTGTTAAAGATAGGGATGAGCTTAGACTTGTCTAAAAACTGGTTGTTGCGCTTTAACACGTTCGCGATGAGGCGGCACGGCCAGGCGAAGGCTGAGAGCGTGATCCCCGTTGGCCCCCCGGTGACGATAAGAGGACCAGTAATAATGGAGAACGAAAGACAGTCGGCTTTATCGATGAAGATCTGGCCATTCTGCTTCTGGTTGGCACCATAACCGACACAGCTCAACGAAGGGTTCTTGTCCAATAATCCGGAGAAACCCGTGATGGGGTTCACGCACATTATAGAATGGAATCCCACGTAAGCGAAAAAGCTCGAACCGCAATTGATCGGGATGGAAATCGCCTGGGCCGGGACGGCGATCAGCGCTAGGCCGAGCACTAGCACGGCCAGCGACGCGAATACGATGCAACTTCTCTTAGCGTTCATCTGAACTCCTCCTTTGTGATGTACTACTTGGGGTATGTTCATTTGCTGTCTCCTCCTTCTTGCTTGCTTGTTGTTTGGTAGTCATTTAATGCCTCCTGTCAGACTCTCTACACTCTCCAGCTAGAAATAATGGAACCGTCGCGGGATCCTGGCATACGACCGCCATAATTCTTGACGCGATGGAATCTCCCCCTTTCTTGATGGTGAATATTTATGAATGCCATAATGGGAAAATGCCGAATGAGAGCAGCTTGGTATGAATTGCACGTATAACTTTCGGCCTTTGGTGTGGCTCCTCACCGTGACCGCCCCTTGCAAAATCCAGATACGCCCGAAGTCCTTTAGAGTATTGTAAACTACATCGGCGGTTTGGTCTGTGATGCTCGATACATTCATGGAAGTCTCAATCGATGCAGGTCTCCGCCTCCTGTCGGATCAAAATATCAGACTGCTGCACGTTAAAGCCTAACTCCCGCGAATACGCTCTCCCTACTTATAAACAAAAATTATGCCACATTGACTCCCGAGCAACTGTAACCCCGAAAACACTTTAAGTATAAAAGCCTCCTCTGCTCAGGAGTGTCCCAATCACACCTAGCGGCAGCAAAACCCGCCGGATTATACAAGCTCAGGCATAGGGGTGTCAAGATAAAGCACTTGAATCTACGCGAGAAAATCGGTAAGCCTCCGAGGTGATGCTCGGCACCCCAAGAGAGGACAGAGGGGAGTATCGCGTCACTTGATAGCCCTCACCCTTCGTCCCTCTCCCGTTCAAACGGGAGAGGGACGAAGGGTGAGGGTTTATCGGATGACGACAATTTTTCGCACTTCGCTGCGCAAGAGCTCACCTTTCTGCCCGCGCACGCTCACTACGTAAAGATAGATACCGTTCGGCAACAAGGCTTTGTTATCTTCAACCGACAAAGTGAGTGAATTTTCTTCATTTGTCTTATCGACGACAATCCGGCCGCCGAGGGTGAAGAGTTGTAATCGTACCGATGCGATTCCCGCTCCCTCGGCCTGCAAGAACAACTGGCCGCTCTTCAGTTCTAGACGGAGCTCGTTGACGCTGAGTGGAACGGGAGAGAGCAAGGAATTAGTTTGGGGCAAGAGCCCGCAGTCCAGCGAGACCGAAAAATAGGGAGGACTCGCGGTGGCTTGGGCCAGTCCCGCCCCTCGCTGGGTGCGAACGGTAAAAGTGAGTCGCCGTCCGTTAGGGATGGCTCGCCCGAGCGTAGGGCTAATGCTCACAATCGTAAAGAGTGCACCCGGCAGTGCTGAAATCTCTGTAACCGTGCGGCTCGCGCCGCTCTTGTTGAGAAGGGTGAGGCGTATCGCTTTGCGCGCCGGTTTTCTGTCAGTTGGCTTATAGGTAACAGAGCTCGGGCTCACCGAGACGGTCACGCCGGGGCAAGTCGTCCCAACGATAAGAGTAAAACTCGCTGTGACGGACTTGGCTGCGTCCATCGTCACAGCGCAATCTCCCGTTGTATTTGTGCACGCCCCGCTCCAGCCGTCAAATGTAGCATTAGCATCCGGCGTGGCTTTCAGTGTGACGACGGTATTGTTGGCATAGCTGAACGAACAGTGGGGACCACAGTCTATTCCGGGAAGCGAGCTGGTGACTTTCCCACTGCCCGTGCCCGATTTGCTTACTGTGAGCGTGAAAGAAGTGGGACCGCCGCCCCCGCCGCCATTGCTATTCACAGTGAACTGCAAAACGCCCGCTGGAGAAGCTGTGAAGTTCCCGGAATTGTCTTGGACAACCGTGACGGCTGAGTTCGCGAACGAGACAGCGTACTTTGCGTTGGGCACGACGCCCATCAGCGTGTGGATGGCTGTGTCGGGGCCAGAAAAATTATACGAAGTATTGGTAAGAGGGGTGGGCACTTGCCCGGATTGATTGTTGAAAAAAACGATATTTATTTGCCCGTTCGGCTGAGAAATTTGAGCACCGACCATCTTTGAATCGAGCGAATTCAGAAGCGTCGTGTTCATCGCCGGAGCTGAATTATCCCCGACTTGGATCACAGTCAGAAATGGGATGAAGAGCGGGTTATTAGAATCTTTCACTTCGATGCGCCAGGTGCCGCTGTTGTTGAACCAATTATCATAGGGCGTGCAACCGGCGACTGAGCCGTCGCACGGGTCGGGGTTGTGTGACTCATCGATGGCCGTGATCGACGCTGAGCTAGGCAGGAGCGTGTCGAGATAAAGACGCGACGCGCCTTGGCTAACTTGCACTCGTTTCCCGTTGATGGCGGGCTGAGTCGGGAAATGCCAGCGAATATGCTTGTGGTATTGTCCGAGCGGGTTCGTGGAGTTTTTTGCTTTCACTTGGTCGTAACTGATGAAGAGATTGGCCGAGCGCAAATAGAGGAAGCTTCGATAAAAGTATTCGATCGGGCGACCGACTTGATCGGCTGGGTCTGCGCTGCGGTTGTAAGCTGTCGAGAGATCGCCGCGCACATAAGAATAAGTATCGTTCTGTTCGTCGGCTACAATTTCATCCTTGCCCCAGAATCCTTGGCCGCCGGAGTACAGATAATAATCGTTCTGGAAGTCACCGAAATCGTTGAGCCACAGGGTGTTGGCAGCCGCCGTCGCATCTGCTTCAGTTGAGCTACCGACGATGCCGATCGAGCCGGCATCGCCTTTCCAATTGGACGCATCGATCAACAAATAATCGTTGCCGTGCTTGATGGAAAAACTTCCAGCGTCGTGGTGCTGGTGGTCGTCATAGTAGGCCGCGCCCATGCTGAGCGAAGCCCAGGTCGCGTTCGTCCCCCAGTCGCTGCGCATAATAAAATAGGGCAGAGCGCCGTTGATCTGCCCTGCTTGGGGGTACGCTGGGCCAAAGCCCGTGTAGTACGGCGGAAGTGTTAACTCTTCTGACGGTCGAGTCATGTCAGTGAAGTAAAAATTTTCCCAGGGGCTGGGCTGAAAATATTTTTGATACACAGAGTCATAGAAGTCGGGATAGGGCGAGTGTGCCGCGATTTCAGCAGAAGCAAAGTGCTGTGCGCCTGGGCCATCGGGAGTTCCCGCCAAGACATACGCGATGCGGATCGGCAGGCTGCGAATGATGACATCGCCAAAGTTACCGCCCCAGTCGCCCATCGGGTCAATCTCGAAGTGATTGGGCAAGAGCGCGTGCTTTTGCGCGCGCAAGATTTGGGAAAACCAAGATGAGTGTTGCGCAACCAAGTCTTCGCCCGTGGCGCTTTTTACGACAAGTAGATAATCAATGATACGAACGTAGTTCCCCGTCCCGTAGGCCCAGCCTTGAAAGTCAAAGCCACCTTTGAAGGGAGCTGTTGTGATATTCGGCCCATTCCAGCCGAGAGCAATGTCCGGCTTGTAGCCGCCCTCGAAGAGCTGAGCAAAGTTCGTTTCGGGAACGTTCGACGGATCGACGAGATTGCTGGGCGTGCCGTCGAAGCGCAGGCGCGCGTAGTCGATCATCTCTTGGGCGCGTGAGTTGTCTCCGTAGGACGCATAGCCCATGAACGCCGCGGCGGCGAGATGGCCGCCGAAATAATTGCCGTCGGCGTGGTCGTTCGCTTGATAAGCGTTCGCGCGCAGGTCGTCAAAATAGGCGTTCATCAAAGAGACGAGTTGGGCTTTGCGCGTTGCGCCCAATTGATCGTAGCACCAGTCAAAGATAATGGCAATGACAGGACCCAAATAGCGGGTGGGGTAGTAATTATCGGGCTGGAGCGGCGGGCGACCGTTGGGCGGGTTATTGGCAGGGTCTGACTGCGCGCGGAGCATCTCGTCGGCGAGCGCCAAGAGTTTGTCCGAGTATTTGGTGTCGCCGGTCATCTGGAACGCGAGCGCCAAGGGCATCGCAGCGTCATACCAGCCGGAGCCTTGGTAGTCATAGAAAATAGTATTGTCCGGCTCTTGAGTGCGCGTCGCGTATTTGTACTGCAAAATCGAGTACATCACGAGTGCATCAGCTTCTGCTTTCAACGCCAACCACATAGGATCGTTCGCGTTCTTCTTCGCGAGCAGCTGGGCTTTGATGCTGGGTGTGAGCAAGATGCGAGGATGGGAAGAAACGACCGGCGAGCCTGAAGCGTAAGCCCCAAACGGCCAGACCACCCCGCCAACAATCAGTGAAACTATCGCAAGGCAGGTCCATCTTCGCACTGATAAAAGAGAGAGCAATAAGTGCATCATCTTAGCTCCTTTAACTCAAATATAAGGACTAATCTTAGGAGGGAATGGGTACAAATTTGATGGCGGTGAGGTGAAATTTCGGTGAAAATGCTTTACGAGTGCTGGCGCGCGATCCAATCTCAAAAGACCTTGCTTAGAGGAATTTCCAGCCCCGGCAAAAGCGGGGAACGCAGCGTCTCCTTTTCACCGTAGACTCCAGCTCTCCGGTAACCACGGGCGGTCAGCTTAAGCACTTCCACAGTGTTGGTCTCAGGGTCGACCAGCCAGTACTCCGTAACGCCGTAGCGGGCATAGAGCGTCTTCTTCGTGGTGCGGTCTCGCTTAGCCGTGGCCAGCGAGAGGATTTCGACCACGAGATCCGGAGCTCCGCGAACCTCCTCTTGATGGATGATCTTCGCGCGTTGCTTGGAGATGTAAATGATGTCCGGTTGGACGACAATCTCGTCTGAGAGGACCACATCCAGCGGGGCAAAGCGAACCTCCCCGAGACTGTTCTTTCCTACGAAGTTATCCAGGAATTTGAAAAGTACCCGCGCGATCGATTGATGAAACCAATTGGGTGCTGGGACCATCACCAACTCTCCCTCCAAGAGCTCATAGCGTTTCGTCTCCGACTCGGGCAAATTCTGATAATCTTCGTAACTCAGCTTAATCTGAGGATTGACGACCATGTATACCCCTTTCTGCAACTCCTCAACGCTTGCGCACGAGGAGCTTTCCGTCGCGCATCGACTCGACCGTAATCTCTTCTCCTGAGCGAATGGAGCCTTCTTGTGAGAGCGCTTTCCAGTATTCGCCCTGGACGAAAACCATGCCCTCAGGAGCTAAATCATCCCGAGCTTGGCCAATCGCGCCGACCATGCCCTCGATGCCCGTCGTCACTTTCTTGCGCTGGATGAGCAAGCCTTTCGTGATCATAAAAGCGAAGAGCGCGGTGATTGCCCCGACGGTGACGAGGATCGTGGTCCAAGGCAATTCAAAGGCCGGTGAAGAAAATTCGTCAAAATTGAACAAGAAGAGCGAGCCTAAGACCAAAGCGATGGCACCTCCCGCTGTCAATGCCAAGTGGGTCTGAGCAAAAATATCCAAGACCATCATGCCCGCGCCGACCAAGATCATGACGATGCCGACGATATTCACGGGCAAGATTTGCAACCCCAAAAACGCGAGCAAGAGACAGATGATGCCCGCAATACCGACGCCATGTCCGGGCGAAAAAACTTCCGCGATCAACCCATAAAGTCCGATCAACATCAGGAAGTAGACGATGTTCGGGTCAGCCAGATAGTTCATCAACTGGTCTTTCCAGGTCATCGTGTACTCTTTGTAGTTAAAATTAGTGATCGTGAGCGTGCGGCCGTCTTTGAGTTTGAAACCATTTAGTTTCTTGGCGAGTTCACCCAAGTTGTCAGCCAGCAGATCGATGACTTTTTGGTTGAGCGCTTCGGTCGAGGTGAGCGAGAGACTTTCGCGGACAAATTTTTCGGCAATATCGACCGGGCGGCCGCGCTTCTCAGCGATGCTACGGGCTTCAGCCGAGGCAAAGTTTTCTATTTTTTTCGTCATGGGGTCATCTTTGTCGGGAGCTTGTCCACCGAGGCCTACGGGGTGAGCCGCGCCGATCGAAGTTGAGCTGGCCATCGCGGCGATATCAGAAGCAAGGGTGATGAGCGAACCCGCCGACGCCGCGCGTGAGCCGGATGGTCCAACCCAGACGACGATCGGGATTTTCGACTCGTAAAACTTTTCGATGATATTTTTGGTGGAATCGAGCAACCCGCCCGGCGTGTCGAGTTGGATCACCAGCGCGACAACGCCGTCGCGATTCGCTTCGTCGATCACGCGAACGATGAAGTCTTTGGTCACGGGGTTGATCGTTGCCTCAAGCTTGACCAGTCCCAATTGTTGGGCAAATACTGGCCCACTCAGCCCAACGATCATTAAGCTAACCGTCAAGGCGCCAAGGACGCCGAACATCATATAACCGCCAAGGCGCCAAGGATGCCAAGATTTTTTATTCATGTTAACACCACTCTCTTAATGCCATCTTTGAGAATAGGGACATTAAAGTTAATGAGCAAACCGAGTTGAAGATTCATAGCTTTTAGGTATGAAATGACTTGAGCTTGATGCACAGGAGCAAAAGCTTCTACCGCTTTCAGTTCTACAATAAGACATCCATCAACCAAAAAATCAAGACGGCTTTCGCCTACAGGCTGTCCTTTATAAGTCACATTTATTGGCTTTTGTCGTTCGAAGGGTACGGATCTCAAATTAAACTCCATAGCCAGTGCTTCTTCATAAACACTTTCCAGATAGCCAGGTCCTAAATGCTTGTGCACCTCGATGGCAGCGCCAATAACCAATCTGGCCCACTCATCAATTTCAAACCTTGGTTCTATCTTGGCGTCTTGGCGGTTCATAAGATGTCCTCGGTGGTGGAGGTGGCGGGAATCGAACCCGCGTCCGAAGGTGCTTTCGTTTGGCATCTACAGGCTTAGTCCGATGCTTTAAAGTTCAGATCGGTCGCTCCCGTCGGACAAGATCAGCCGACCCTAGCCGCCTTTAAGAATTCCCCCACGGCCCGCGGCCGATCGTGAGGTAGGCCCGTATAGTCGGTGTTCTGCGCAGCGCTACGAGCCCAACGCTACCCAGAACATGCTCCTTCGCTTAGTTCAGGGAAGGAGCAGCAACAGCAAAGTTGTTGGCATTTATATGCCTTTCCGTCTGATTAGCGAGTGTACGGAGAACTCGGCCTGCAGCCTCCCTGCCGCACCCCCGTCGAAACCGGTGCACCCCCATGTCAATGACCAACGCTCAGATTATAACACGAAGCGAGAGGAGTTCCACATAGAATCACGGAAGTCACTGAAAACGACTTGCCTTCATTCCGTGTTTTCCGTGCTGCTCCGCGGCTTCAGCGATTCAAATTTTTCGGATAGAGAATATACACTAGTGCACTCGACAAAATCCCGACAGCATCAGCAGTCCAATCAAAAAAACTGGGATCGCGCGTGGGAACAAATGCTTGATGAATCTCGTCAGAAGCAGCATAGCCGAGAGCTATGAGTAGACCGAAGACCCACCTTGACCCAGTGCGTGGTCGAAACGTCAAGAGCGTGAGCAAGCCGAAGATAAAATACTCGCCCGCGTGGGTGCCTTTGTCACCGAAGGGAATCTTTTTCAACAAAGATTCTTCATCTGGTAAAGCTTGGCTCGAAAGATAAAAGATAAGCACAGCATACGCGACCCAGAGCGCACCCCAGACCCACCGCGCGAGCGAAAATTTTTTTGTTTGTGCCATAAAAATTGACCGCCAAGGCGCCAAGGACAAAAAGAAATTCAAAGACTTTTCTTGGCGCTCTTGGCGCCTTGGCGGTTTCCGAATAAACAAAACGAAGAGGGGAGTAAGCCGGATTCTGTCGGAAAAAATTTCCGTAAGGGCCATCCATCTATGCGGCCTACCCGCAGACGTCGCTCTTGCGAGCGTTGGACGGGCCGCCCGTTGGTAGGGGCAGTTCGTGAACTGTCCCTACGCACGCCTGCCTATTTGGCCTTGCTCCCGCCGGAGGATTGCCAGCCACAACCCGGTCACCCGAGTTGGCGGTGGGCTCTTACCCCACCCTTTCACCCTTGCCCGCGCTCTTCGAGAAGAGCCGTTGGCGGTCTGGTTTCTGTGGCCTGCCCAGGGATCACTCCCTCTCAACTTGACCGACAAGTGCACCGGGTCTCGTTGAGCGACTGGCCCTATGGAGTCCGGACTTTCCTCAATCATCTTTTCAGACGATTGCGGCCCTTTACCCCTCTTGCGTTAGTATTTTACCAGAATTGAACCGCCAAGGCGCCAAGAGCGCCAAGAAAAGTCTTTGTGTCCTTGGCGTCTTGGCGGTTTATCTCGCCGATCCCGTATGTCTTGGATTGTTCAAGAACATCGGCCAGGGCGAGCTCGCGATATTCTGGCTCACGCTGAGAATCGCATGAATTTTCCCGTCGACGGTGCCGATGTAGACCGTCCCGTCGCTCCCGATCGTGGGGGAAGAATTTCCGATCGAGCCCGAGAGCGGGAAGGTGATTTTTAAGCTCCCCTCGGGGTTGAGCGCATAAATTCTCCGGTCTTGCGAGCCAACATAGATCGTCCCGTCGTTGCCAATGACAGCCGTGGACTGTACACGATCTTGCGTCGGGAAGGCCCACTTCTGACGCCCATCGGGCGTAAGCGCATAGACTTTCCCGTCGTTCGAGCCGATGTAAATCACATCATCGGAGCCGATCGCGGGCGAAGAGTCGACGTCGTCGCTGGTTCTGAATGTCCATTTGACGTTGTTGTTGGGATTGATTGCGTAGAGTTTGTTGTCGTCCGAGCCAATATAGATCGTTCCGTCGGAGCCGATCGCGGGAGACGAGGCCGTCGAAGTCCCGATTTGAATGCTCCACTTGAGCGTGCCCACGCTGCTCGGGATCAGAGCCGTGAACGAAAACTCTTTGGATGGCCCACGGCCCGAGCTCTCGCCGCTGAGCGTGATCGCGATCGTCACGATCTGCTCGATTTTAGTTTTTATCGTAAACGGGAAACTGCCCTTGGACTGGCCTTTGATGCGAGGGTCGTACGTAATGTCTTGGAGTTCGGAGCGGTTGCGCGAGTCGCTGCCATCTTTCGGGTCGATCGCTTTCAAAATTTTGAACTCGGCTTGATAGATGTCGGCTTTGGGGGCTTCGAAGTTCACTTTGCCCTGGACGGCTTTGCCGTCGGGGACGATCTGTGCTGGGAACTCGATGGAGATAATTTTGGGGGCATTGGCCGGGTCGGGCTGGATGGGCTCGATCTGGCTTAGAGAAGATTGTGTTGCAGGATTGAACAATAAAACACTAGTGCAACTAGCGATGACGAGGGCGGGGCGAGTGTACCAGCGCATAAGCCATCTCTCCTTTTTCTGGCTCTTACTATAAAAGTGCCTGGCGCGAGATGCAAGAGCTGACTTGCAAGGCTCACCGTGAAGAAGCGAAAGAGATCGCCGACGATATGATTCCGGTGCTTTGGTCGATCCGCGATTTAGAGCGCGTCGGGGACGGACGGCTCACCATCGAGGGCGAGACCAAGCGCAACGAGAAGGTCCACCAGGAGAACTATGTGAGAATCGGCCGGCGCTATGGCCGCTTCCAGAGAATCTTCCCGTTACCTGAGCAACTGAATAACCCGAACGAGATCGAGGCCAAGTTGGCCGATGGCGTCCTCACAGTAGCGATTCCTTTGAAGGAGTCGGTAACTCACTAGACCCATAACCAAGCCGTTGGGGGAGCGTGGATGCACACGCTCCCTTTTTGTTTATTCTTGACAGTTTCCAGATTTGAGTTGATTCGCCTGCTCAGAAAGAGTAGTCTAAAAAGTGAGGCAACATGTATGGCCACGAAAGCAACGATTAAGTTTACATACGAGGACTATCTCCACATGCCGAATGACAAGCGGTATGAATTGGTTGAGGGGGAATTTGGGGTGGCACCGGCACCAGATTACGAGCATCAGACAGTGGCAGCAAATTTGTTCCGTGAGCTAGATCGATATGTCCGACGACATCAACTAGGAGAGGTGCGCTTCGCACCACTTGACGTCGTTCTTTCTGAAGAAGACGTCGTCCAGCCGGATCTGCTCTTCATCTCCAAAGCGCGTTCGTTTATTATCACCAAGAAAAATATTTCTGGCGCTCCCGATCTGGTGATTGAGATTATTTCGGAGGGCACTAGCCATCACGATCGTCAAGTCAAGCGCAAACTTTATGCCAAGAATGACGTGAAAGAATTCTGGCTGGCCGATCCGGACAACAAAACGATCGAAGTGCTCTCGCTGGGCAAATCTGGCTATAAGAGTTTGGGTGTCTACCGCGAGGAGTTGCGCTCTGCTCTTTTCAAAAATCTGGTGCTCGATTTGAGAAAGATCTTCTAGCTCCGAGCCCAGCGCCAGAGTTCCCTCAACCCTGCGGATTTACCGTACATCAGAATCCCAATTCGGAAAATTTTCCCGGCGAGCCGCATCATTCCCCAAGTCGATAGAGTTAATAAAACGAGCGTTAAGAGAATTTCCCACCAAGGCACAGGACTGACAGCTGTTCTCAGGATCATCATGCCCGGCGTCGCTGGAGGGAAGAAACTGATAATTTTTAGTGCGATATGATCAGGTTTATCGAGCACGAGCGTGAAGAGTAAGAGTGGAAGAATCGGAGGCAAGAAGACGAGCGCCATGTTGAGCTGGCTCGCGCTCGCCGGGTCATCGCTCGTCGTCGCGCTCACGGCGGCGCACATCGCTGCCAACAAAAAATAACCCAAGACAAAGTAGGCGAGATAAAGCAAGACCTTGTCCCAAGCAAGAA
Organism: Candidatus Acetothermia bacterium; assembly: GCA_016179105.1. GTDB lineage: Bacteria > Bipolaricaulota > Bipolaricaulia > RBG-16-55-9 > DRXL01 > JACOSB01. The sequence goes on along the minus strand of JACOSB010000054.1, from coordinate 8,959 downwards.
ACGGCAGAACAGCCGCCGCGAGCGCTCCCGTCGGAAGCCCGAGATAAGGCCCGCCGACAAAGATCACCGTCAATCCCACCGAAGCCCAGATCGCCGCTTGCAAAAATGCCAAAGCCCCCAATCCTAGAATCTTCCCACTCATCAATGCGTTCGCCGAGAGCGACGAGAGCAAAATCTCGACGACGCGATTGCGCTTCTCGCGCATCACACTCGTGAGAATCAGGGTGATCGAATTGGTGGTGATGATCTGCAACAAGATAATCATCGCAAAAGCTACTCCGAGCGTGAGGCCCGTGCTCACTTGTTCTTGCACTTCAGCAGTTGAAGTCGCTACGCTCACGTGAACCCCTTGCGTCAGTCGCGTGATTTGTTGAGAAGAGAGTCCTGCTCTTTGGAGTCCGTGCGTGAGCGCGATCTGCGAGAGCACTTCTGTGATGGGGCGAGGCGCTGCGATAAAATTGACATCGCCTTTTATCGCTGACTGAAAGAAACTGCGAGGCTTGGGAATATAGCGCGCGGCGAGCGTCTCGGAAAAATCTGTCTCGACGATGAGAATCCCGTCGAATTCTCCCTTTTGCAATCGCTTGGCTATCTCTGATTCTGGCTCTATGACAGTCTGCACTCGATAACTGGAACCCGCGAGTTTGGCCGCCAGCTCTTGGCCGATTCCTGCATGATCGATGAGAGCGATCTTCAGCTCGTTTCGCTGTCCCGCGTTTTGTACTAAGAAAACGACCCCAATGATGCCCAACATAATTAAAGGGCTCACGAACGTGACTATGATAAAAAGCTTGTTCTTAAGATTCTGCCAGAACTCCCAGCGTGCCATTTCCAATGTCTGCCTCATTTGCTCTCACCCGGCGTTTGAGTCACCAGCTCGACGAAGATGTGGTGCAGCGGCGGCTTTTGGATCGAAATTTGCTCGATCTCCAGCTTCCCAGAAATCGAGTTCAGAAACTCTTCTGGACGGGTGCCCTTCTTCAAAACTAACTCCGCGCGCGAGTCTTTGATGGTGGCGCTCTTTACGAGTGAACTTTGCTGCAGAAACTCGGCATTCCCGTGAAAGTCGAGCTTGACCCAGTCTTCGCCCCAGCTACGTTTGATCTCACGCAAATTTCCATAGAGTACTTGTTGACCTTTGTCGATGAGAAAGATTCTGTCACAGAGGTCTTCGACTAAGTGCATCTGATGGGCCGAGAGCAGCACAGTCATGCCTTTCGATTTGAGTTCGAGAATCAGTTCGCTGAAAAGTTCTTGGTTGACTGGATCGAGTCCCGCAAAGGGCTCATCGAGCACGACGAGCGCGGGCTGATGCAAAATCGCAGCCACGAACTGGACTTTCTGCTGCATGCCCTTGGAGAGTTCACGGACTCTGCGATCGAAATATTTTTCGAGCTGGAGGCGGGTGAGCCAGAGCAAACCTCGCTCACGGGCCTGGGTTGGCGATATTCCCTTGAGTCTCGCCAGAAAAACGAGTGTATCAGAAACTTTGCGATCGTCGTAGAGCCCGCGCTCTTCGGGCAAGTAACCAACTCTTTCAGGCTGAAAGCGACCATCGGGCGAGAAAGAGAAATTAATTTCTCCAGAGTCAGGCTGCATGATTCCCAAGATCATGCGGATGAGCGTGGTCTTGCCCGCGCCGTTGGGACCCAGCAATCCGAAAATTTCTCCGGAGTGAATCTCAAAGCTTACACCATCGACGGCTTTCGTGCCTTCGTAGTGTTTGTGTACTTGCTGGACGGAGAGAATGGTTTCAATTTGAGTTTGCATAATAGGAGGTTAACGATTGAGTCTCTTGCGCAGTCGATCAATGTCTCGCTGTCGGCTTTGGATTTCTTTTTCCCAGTAAACAATGTTCTGTTTATCGGATGAGCTTTTGCTCTTCTCGTGAGCGATTTTCTCTTGGTGGTATCTAATCACTTCTTGAAGGCTTTTTATCTTTTTTCGAATCTTTTTCCTTTGGCCCAAAGAAGAGCTCACTCCTCATCAGGAAGAGAGTCAGTTAACTTATCCCAAGCTTTTACCAAGTCGCGTGTGTGGTCTCGAAGGTCGAGGAGAGCCGCGTAAAACGCGCCTTCGAGATCCTCATGAATTGAGTCTTGGTAGCTCGTCTTCTTAAGCTTTTGGAGAATATACAAGGTTTGTTCGCAGGCTTCTTCGAACTCTTCGAGAAGAAAATCGACTGTCTCATTCGAAGGGCTCAGGACTTGACTTTGTCTTACTGCCACAGCACCTCTCCTTTCTAGATCATCACATTCCAGCGTACATGGTTTGACTAACTGTGTCCAGCTTATTTTATCTCCACCCCGCTGCCCACTCTGCTGCATCAGGCATCGTGCTCTGGAGCGCCGCTTGTCTTATAGCTTGGATGTCGACGGGTACACGTCGCAGTTCAATGCCCAGTTTTTCTTTCTCATAACTGATGAGCGCATACTCGGCCCACGGAGGATTCCGAACCTCCTCTTTTTTTGCCCAGGAGAATTCATAGGGCAATCCTATGCTGCCGGGGTTCATAACGATTGTCTCTCCAAAGCGTCGGATCATCTGGGTATGCGTATGCCCGCCTACCATTATGCTGGCATAGAAGCCAGACAGTATACTTCCCAACTCCTCGTCGGGCGTCGTGGCTCGAATGATCTCGGTATTCGATCGAGGGGAACCATGAAAACAGAGTAGATTCTTTTCCCCATCCAAAGGCACCTCAACCGTCGGTTGAAAAGTGCGGATGAAATCTAAATCCGATTGAGAAAGTTGCGTTGCTCCCCAGGTCGCCATCTTTGCTATGCGGCGAGCATGCTCATCAGTTATCTCTACGGATGGAGAGCTTAATAATTCTACATCTGCGTTGCCCATGACCACGGGACAGTTCAGGGATTTGAGCCGAGCGATAGCTTCACGAGGCTGAGGGCCGAATGCAGCCACATCGCCCAAGCAGACAATCTGATCTAGCTTCTCACGGTTAATCTCTTTGAGAACAGTTTCAAACGAAACTAAATTCCCGTGGATGTCTGAGATGATTGCGATGCGCATGTGCTCTCCTTTCTATTTGCTACAGATCTAGAATTTTAGTCGTAACGCCATCCAAACAAGACATTGTCGGGAAGCGATCTCTTGCCTCCCGTTGCTTGATAGAGACCCATTGCAGCAACATTGGCTTCGTCAGTGAAGACGTACATTTTCATAAATTTTCGCTCGCGACAGATGCGATCGAGCTCACTCACTAACGCGCGTCCGATCCCCTTCCTGCGATGGTTCTCAGAAGTGCCGATTTCGTAAAGAAACATCATTGGGTTCCGGCGGTCGACACGCTGCAGCTCATATCCCAAGATAAATCCCGTAGGCTCTTCACCAACATAAGCGACGATCAGATAATTTCTGGGATTGGCGAGAAACTCGGCCATGTACTCGCGGCTCGGGCGCAACGATTTATGAATCTCAGCGACCATACACGCCTTCTCTTTGTCTCCCGGACCCAAGCGCTGGATGCGAAATGGCGTTTTCATAAGACCTCCTCAGATCACTTCTCAGCGATGACGAAGAGATAATCGCTCTCGTTGGGGTGCGTTGCGATCACTTCAGAAATTTTTCCGGAGTCAATATCTGCTGCGAGCTGCTGCAATCCTAATTCAACTTCATCTGCATCCGCAAGGTCCGCGAATGAAGAGATACCCGCGCGCACGCGTGGGTCTAGATAAATCTGGGGGCGATGCTTGCCGCTGAAGAGGAATAAATCTTGCAGTTCGTTGGTCACATTGAATGATTCTTTGTGGATGGCCTTAAAGCCTGCATTTCGTAGATTCTGTTCGACTGCGGCTAGCATGGACATTCGCGCGATTGACTTAGACATCATCTGGGGGAAGTACACATTGAGCCAATACTTTTTCATTTGCTCTGGGTCGGCGGTGAAGATGACGAAGCGCCCGCGCGCGAGCACGCGGTAGACTTCGGCGAAGATCGGTCGCGTGTCGTTGAAGTGATGGATCGCGAGCGTGCAGAGCGCGCCTACGAAAGTTTTATCGGCAAAGGGCATGTGCTCAGCATCGCCGAGGTGCCACTGGACCAAATGACTGTTGCTCTTCTTGCGGGCGTATTCCAGCATGACGCTGGACTGATCGATCCCGTGCATCTGGAGTCCAGCTTGTGCAAGAGCGATCGTGTAGTTGCCGGCGCCGCAGGCGACATCGAGAATTTTATCGCCGGGCTTGGCATTGAGATGATGGATCAGACGACTGGGCAGATATGGGTCTGCGCGGCGGGTGGAGTCGTAGCTTTGTCCGATGTGGTCATATGTGGCCATCTATTATGCTGTTTCGAACTGTAAGCTTTTAAGCGTCTCCGCAGAGACACGCTTGCTCAAGTTGAGGATTTCGATGCCGACAACATTGTCATTGGCATCGTAATCGAGAATCACACCTGGCTTTATCTCTTCAGAGTCGACAATCGCTGATTCGTCAAGTCGAAAGTACAAAGCATCGTTCTTGTGGTCAACTTTTAGTTTCATCTTCACCTCCTCAATCTACGATCAAAGAAGAGCGTCACTACCCTTTGAGGCTTTGCATCAGGATTTACAACAACACGTAGATATCTTCCACCGTGTTCTTGGATCGATTTGATGTAATGAACAGTGCCATCATCTTTGGATTCTTTTATATCGGGTGCTTCAATAGTTGACTTCACTCAGTTCTCTGAGATATCTCTCTCCTTTAGCATATCAAAAGCGTGTTCAGAAAACTCGTACTCAATCACGTAGCAACCTTACCAAAAAATGCGAGCCTATTGCTAGGTTCAGCAAATGTAACGTTGAGGTGGTGGATTAGCGGCTGAGGATGTACGAGTCAGCACGGCGGGTGGAGTCGTAGCTTTGGCCGATGTGGTCATACAAGAACATGAGAATGAATTAGAACACTGATGTCTCTCTTCATATTAATGGCTTATAATGAATGCCAAACCGATTCTCCAACAAGCATTTTACCTCGGTGTTCTTCACGCCATTGGTTCGAGATCCCCATCTGATATTTGATAGTTGCTTTAGGAGAAACACCAAAAACATCCATAATTTGAGCTCCAGTCAAGAGAATAAGCGTAGTGATCTTATGTTCTGGCGGCGGAGCTAATGCTATCAAATAACGAATTTCGTTCACGTGTAGCTGTAGTTCTTGATTCCAAACTTCATTGATAATTTCGTCTGAACCTGGATGATAACGACCAAAATCAACAGTTACACTCTTACCTGTATGATGTTTGATTTCTAAAACTTGATGCCGAATATCAGGGAATAGCCCTGCTACTGGAGGATAGTTGTATCCCAGGCGCTTCGCAACTTCAAATTCAAACCAGTGACCCTTGGGTCGAACTTCCAAAATTCTTCCGTCTTCATCGCGGGGTGCGTCAATCCCCATAAGGTCTTCTACTAAGACTGCAATTTCTTCCAATCTGTAAAGCATCGATGCTTCCGGCCGTTGGTTAGCTAAAACATTCGCATCTTCCAAATCCTTTCGATAGATCAGCTGTTTTTTTCGATTCGCTTCGCTTAGAATCGTAGCTTTACGCATAGGTCTGTGTGCTTAGCTTAGCACAAGAGAAAGGACTCAAGCTCTTCGACTTCTTGATCAGTAAGCCCATAGAGTTGATAGACCAATCTATCGTTTTCTCTCTCTAAGCTAATTCTTTTTTGTTCATTAACTATGCCCATAAGCTTGCGTGTGTTCTCGATGAGTTGTTTCACTATAGCAGAATGCTTGGGTTGGGCAATATCACAGATGGGATAAGTCTTTAGATAGGATGTCCAATAGCGGAAGCGCTTCGCATACAACACGTTACCGCTAGTCGCTTTGTGGAAGAACTCTAGCACTCTTGAATTAAGTAGGGCTAGTATCAACAGATTGTAGTTAAGAGATTGATCTTTAAGAATTATATAGAAGCACGTCCCGTTGACAAAATATTTTTGGTCATCCAACGCGAAACAATTGTGTGGCGCAATGTCGGGTGTAATGAGTTTGATCTGCTCGAAATCCCTGGGTGATTGGTGGACCCAAATCTCATACCATTGCCGCCCACTTGCTTTTAGGTACGTTCGAGCCTCCAACTGTTTTCGATGTGACAGCAAATAGCGTTCAACATTTGGGTAAAGGTCAAGACAAACTGGGAGAACCTTTCCATTTTGTTCGCGGTGTGGATACAATACGTAAAGATCTCGTTCGGGTTTCCAATCACACTTCCACCGCTGAATGTTATGACTTTCCAAAATTGGGAACACAATTTCTTGTTCCAGCCTATTCTGTTGAAGAAAATCTAATGTCATTCGTTTAATGAATACATCGTCTGCCGTTGTCTTTAGTCCAACACTGATCTTGTGGGCGATTGATCCCAACGTACGAACAGCGTTCTCTCTCAGTTTTTCGATAATCCTCCGCTCAGATGGATAGTGGAATGTCCATACACGTTGATGGTGAGTAGGCAGCGGAGACTCGAACTTCTCGATGCGGAAGTAACGCCCCTCCCATTCCACATCTATTCGCAGAGGCGGTAATTCAGCCTGCTCTAATGGCTCTAACAAACTTTCCACGGAGGGAGGAGGAAGAGTCTGGTTGATCTCTTTGATCTCTTTGATTGAAGCGTGCACGAATAATTTCCCTTGAGTGGGTCTTTTCTCCATAACCAGAATCATAGGTAGAACAGAGGCTGCGAACATTTTAGTATCTGACAAATTAACGATCTCTACGAGCCTGTAATGGGTCAAGATGTAACTCCTCAATTCGCTTGCACCGCTTGTACTCAATAATTTGTTAGAAACGATATATCCGATTCGCCCTCCGTGCTTAACAAGGCTATTCGCTAGTTCAATAAAGAGTCCTGCGATATCGAACCGTCCACGAGCTGTTTGGTAAATCTCAACATATTTGGCGCGTCGTTCTGGTGGCTGAACATGCTGGATACGAATATAGGGGGGATTGCCAACGACGCAATCGAATCCTCCTCGAGCAAATATCTGGGGAAATTTTTGATGCCAGTCAAATTCATCTGAAGATGACTCAGCATTAAAAATCATTGCTAGTCTAGGCTGAGAAAATGGTCTCACCAGAGCATCTCCCTGACAAATATTATGATCTACATTGATTGTCTTTACCCCCAACTCTTTGGCTCTAGTAGTTAAATGGGTCTTTGCTGCATTCACAGCTGATACATCAATATCGACACCATAAAGATTGTTTTCAAGTATATATTGGGCATCTCTCGCATGAAGACAACCGAGATGCTGTTTCCAAAAAGAACAAAGTGTGTCAAACGCCTTTAGAAGAAACAATCCAGATCCACAGGCTGGATCTACAATAGTAATATTACGAATGGCTTCGAGGTTGTTTTTCTCTAGATAAGGTCGGAGTGTAAAACGAATGATATACTCAACAATAGCATCGGGAGTGTAGTGTACCCCTAATAATTTGCGCTGGTCGTCTGAGTATTGAGATTGATGAGAGAGTGCTTGATGCTCGATTTTCATATGCAAACTATCCTATCTAACTCCTTGGCTGATCAACGAAATCGACACATATGAAGGATAAAGAGTTGTTCACTGCGCTCGCACCGTCTCTTTCGCTGTTCTCTTCTGATACGCCGCCAGCCCCTCGCGCAAAATTGTCATCGCTTTCTTGAGCGCGGTCGTGTTGAGCACATACGCGATGCGCACTTCGTCTCGGCCCTTGCCCGGAGTCCCGTAGAACTCAGCAGCGGGCGCGAGCATTACCGTCTCGCCGTGCACATCAAATTCAGTGAGCAGCCATTTCACAAACTCTTCGGCGTTCTCGACCGGCAGCTTGGCGATCACATAGAATGCCCCTTGCGGCTTGTGACACAAGACTCCCGGAGTTTTGGAGAATTCTTCATGGAGAATGTTGCGGCGTCGCTCGAACTCAGCGATCATCTCTTTGATAAAAGCCGTATAACTCGGCGAGCGCAGCATGTTGATGAGTCCATATTGCTCCAGTGTGGGCGGTGAGAGCCGCGCCTGCGCAAATTTTAAGACTGACTGCATCACTTCGGGATTGTGGCTTATGACGGCTCCGATGCGCGCACCGCAAGCTGAAAAGCGCTTCGAGATGCTGTCCACGCAGATCGCGTGCTGGTCGAGTCCCGAAAGCTGCAAGACGCTGATGGGTTTCAGGCCATCATACGCGAATTCTCGATACACTTCGTCAGCAATTAAATAAAGATTTTTCTCGAGCGCGATCTGTTTTAACATCTCGATTTCTTGCGCGTTGTAGACGACGCCGGTCGGGTTGCCGGGGTTGCAGTACATGATCGCGCGAGTCTTTGGTGTGATCTTCGACTCGATCGCGCGCTTGTTGGGGAGGCGAAAGCCTTCTTCGGCGCGGGTCTCGATGGGAATAATCTCGATCCCGGCCATGCGGGCGTACATGTTGTAGTTGGTGTAATACGGCTCGGGCACGAGAATTGCATCGCCTGGATCGGTCAGGGCGAGCAGAGTCATGACGAGGCCTTCGCTGCCGCCCGTGCTCGTGATGACTTCCTCGCGCTTGAGCGAGACACCGAGCGTTTTATAATAGCCGATCCAGGCGTCAAGCGTCTCATCCATACCCTGCGAAGGACTGTAGGCGAGAACAGCCGGAGCTTGCTTGACGCCCTCGTAAAATTCTTTCGGCGTAGGAATATCCGGCTGTCCGATGTTCAGGTGATAGATGGTTTTGCCCGCTTTCTTCGCGGCATCCGCGAGCGGCTTTAACTTACGAATGGGCGATGGCTGGGTGGCTAATGCTCTTTTGCTCACGTTTAACATAATGAAAAATTCCTCCTTGTAAGTAACTAACCCCATGTGCGAGTTTTGGAGTTGCCCAGAAAGCATGATTCTCGCTACCTTGGTCCAAGCATCGCATCGACCGAGGAGGAGAATCATGCACCTGGATGAATTCATTATAACGGTCTACCTGCTGGTGGACGACCTCCT
>JACOSB010000053.1 GCA_016179105.1 Candidatus Acetothermia bacterium | reverse complement strand
CGCAGCCAACCATCCGGCGTGATCGTGGCTTGGGTTGCCTCAGGCTTATTCCAATAGCCTTTCATAATCTGAGGCCCGCGTACCAGCAATTCCCCCGACTCTCCGATCGTTGCTGGCTTCCCCGTCTCCAAATTCAAGATCATCGCGTCGGTGTTTGGTAGTGGAATCCCGATGCTGCCCTCGACTTGTTTTCCGTCTAAGAGATTCGAGTGCGTGACGGGGGACGCTTCAGAAAGCCCGTAGCCCTCGACGAGCGTCGCGCCGGTCAGTTGCTCAAATCTTTCGCGGACGTCAACCAAGAGCGGCGCCGAACCGCTAATGCACTCACGCAATGACGAGAGATCGTACTCTCTAGCTTTTGGATGATGGTTGATCGCGATGTAGAGCGTGGGCACGCCCGGGAAAATGGTCGGCTTATAGCGATCGATCGCTTTCAGAAGCTCGTCAATATCAAAGCGAGGAATGAGCACGAGCGTCGAGCCGTAGGAGAGCGGTAGATTCATCGCGATCGTCATTCCGTAGACGTGAAAGAAGGGCGCTACGGCGAGCACAGTCTCTTTGCCCTCTCGAGCTCGCGGAAACCAAGCCCGATTTTGCATCGCGTTCGCCATCAGATTGGTGTGCGTGAGCATCGCGCCCTTGGGCGTGCCCGTCGTCCCTCCGGTATATTGCAAGAGAGCGACGTCTTCGCGCGGATTGATCGAAATCGTTGGCCGTGGAGACGCAGGCTCGCTCAGGAGTTTCATGAAGTCATAGGCTTCGGGCTCGGAGGGCATTGTGAGGATCGGCTCTCGCGTTATCTTCCATTTCAATCTAAGCAAAATTTTTTTAGCCAAGGGCAAAAAATCTTCGACGCGGCTCAAGATGAGGTTCTTTAATTTGAGTTTTTCTCGAACGTGCCGGACTTTGGGATAAAATCTATCCAAGGTGATGAGCGTTTGCGCCCCGGAATCTTTCAGAATCTCTTCAAGCTCGTGTTCGGTATAGAGTGGGTTGGTTTGGACGACCGTCGCCCCGACCTTGAGCGCGGCATAGAACGCAATCACAAACTGGGGCATGTTCGGGAGCATGATCGAGATTCGATCACCCTTCTGCAAACCCAACCGCGTCAACCCCGACGCGAAATGTTCTACTAATTGATGCAATTCCGAGTAAGAAATTTTTTTGCCAAAGAAGATGAGCGCCGTCCGAGCACCGTGTTTTTTCGCTCCCTCGTCGAGCAGATGAAAGAGCGGCATCTCGGGAATTTCCACGATGGCCGGGATTTCCGGGGGATACTGCTGGAGCCAGGGCTTTTCCATGCGACCTCTCTTTGTTCGCGCGTCGAGCGCGGCCTTTTCTCTAGTATAAACCGCCATCCCTGAGGTGAGCAAAGTCCTGACTTGTCAGGATGCCACTGTCCTATGCTATAATAGATTAGTTGCTAAAAAACAGATAAAGCCGGAGAGACAGTGCCCACGGTTCTCGCTGGCTGCACACACGTAAACAGACCAAAGGCACGCATCGTCTCGAAGGCTATTCGAGAACTATGTTTGCGTCTCATTCTCGCGAAAGCTCGGAACTCGCTCGCTGCACTCCCGTAGGGCATATGTTTTGCTTGCCACCTGCTCCTCCTATCTTCCAAAAAAGAAATCAAAAAAACACGGAGCCGTCAATGGGCTTCTACTGAAAAAAACTTCGCTCAAAGGAGTGAGAGATGAATCATTAATTCAGCCAGCGTCAAGCAGCAAGGGAGAGGTTAGTCCAGTAAGTGTCATAACGATCAGAGGAGGTTAGTAAAGTTATGCGGGGTTTTACAGCGTTCAGTAAGTTCGTTTTCTCGTTGCTCATCGGTGCGGTGATCGTCAGCGGGCTCGGCGTAGTGAACGCGATCGCCGGAGATTGTCTCAAGATCAGCGCTCAGGCTGGTTTAAACCCAAACATCGTTAAGAATGAGGACATGCCAAACCCAGAAGAAGCCAAAGCAGCGGTCTGCGGCGGCATCATGACGTTTACCTTCATCTCGCGTGTCCGAACACTCAATTTGATCACGAGTGTTGATAACACCTCGAGCCAGACCGTGGGTCCGCTGTTCGACTCGTTGACCAACGGGACGGACCCGCAACTGGCGGAAGCGTTTGAACTAAAGAATACCTGTCCGTGCGCCTCGGCCAGCGGAACGTTTAGCCGCGGCGCGGAAGTGCCTTCGCCCAAGCCGCTCCCAGCCAATTATCGCGGCGGCTCGGGCACCATCTCGTTAAAGCTCGACCAAGCCAAGCTCGAGGTCGCGTATCGAGTCACCTTCTTTAACCTGACCGGACCGGCCAAGGCCATCCACTTCCACCGCGCGAAGCCGAGCGAAGCCGGCCCCGTCATCCGCACGATCTGCGCCGGTGACTGCCCGGCGGGTGGCGCTCTTAACGCACAGCAGCCCAACGTGAGCGTCTCAGCCGTCACGGTCGAAGGCGTCTGGAAGGGCAGCGACAAAGAAGCCTTGACCACCGATTTCTTCAACGCCCTGTTGAACGGAGAGCTGTACATTAACATCCACACGGACACGAACCCCGGCGGTGAAGTGCGTGCTCAGATCAACCCCATCCCGAGCGGCGGTCAGGCCGTTACATTCACGATCCGCAAGGGTGTCAAATTCGCCAACGGCGACCCCGTCACGGCCGAAGACGTTCGCTTCACCTACGAGAACTTGATTTACCCCAAGGATGTCGCGACGTCGACGCGCGACGTCATCGCCTGCGGCGACAGCAAGCTCCCGACGATCAAGGTCGAAGCCGCTAACAAGATCAGCTTCACTTGTTCGAAGGCTCGCGCCAACTTCGTGAGCACGATGGGCGGCACCGGCATCTGGAACAAGAAGAAAGTTGTAGAACTCGTGCCCAACGTCGAGAGATCCCCCAAGGACTTTAACACCGCCTTTGGCTTGACGACACCTTTGGACAAAATGGTGGGGGTTGGCACGGGCAACTACATCTTGACGAAACTTGATCCGAACGCTGTCGCGGAGTACAAGCGCAACCCGTTCTACTGGGAGACCGACGAGAAAGGCAATCAATTGCCGTATCTGGACGGCATGCGTATCTTGTTCGCCCCAACCCAAGGCCAGGAGATCGCGCTCGCGCAGTTCCGCAACGGCCAGACCGACTGGCTGGGTCCGCGCGCGGAGGACATCGCCGTCTTACAGTCGGACAAAGCGACGAAGAACTTCCCGGTCAATGACGACATTGACTCCGGCCAGCCCGCCGGTGGCACGCAATTCTGGGTTCTCAGCTGGACGACGAAGAACCCGACGCTGCGCGCCCTTTTCAACTCCAGAGAATTCCGCCAGGCAATGAGCATGATCAGCGACCGAGCAACCATACGCAAGAACATCCTGCTCGGCCTGGGTGTCGATACCTTCAGCCACGTGAACCCCAACTCGCTCGGTTTCATCGAGCGCCTGGGACAAGACGCGAACGTGCTCAAGAAATGGGAACAGACGGCCAAATTCCCCTTTGACACAAAGAAAGCCGCAGACCTTTTGGACAAAGTCGGGCTCGTGAAGGGTCCGGACGGAATTCGCATCGTCCCGGCGAACTTCCAGGGACGCGGCAACCCGGCGGGGAAAGTTGAGTTCACCCTCAACACCAACGTGGGTAACACGGTTCGCGAGGAGATCATCAAGCAGATCGCGAGCGACGCCCGCACGATCGGCGTGAACATCAAAGCCGAGCCGAAGGACTTTCAAGCGCTAGTCGATCAGCTAGTTGCCGGTGATTATGAAGCGATCATGATCGGCTTGACGGGCGGTGTCGGCATTTTCGGCGGCGCGAACGTCTATCTGTGCGACGGCAACCTACACTTCTGGAACGTGGACTGCCCGAAGAGCGCGACAGACTCTGAGAAGCAGATCGATGCGTTGTATCGCCAGGGCCTCGCGACGCTGGACGTCGAAGAGCAGAAAAAACTCTTCGATGAAGCTCAGATCCAGTTCGGTACAGATCAGCCAATGATGCAACTGGTGATCGGTAACGGCCTCTTTGCGTATCGTATCGACACCCTCAAGAACCACAACCAAGCTCCATACGGCAACCAGAACGTCGTCTACTGTATCAACGGCAAGTGCCGCGGCGGATAACGTTCTCGTTCAAAAAAGAACGTAATACTAGAAAGGGTGCGGAAGTGATTCCGCACCCTTGTCTTTTGAAAGCTGTTGCACCCATCAGATAGGTCTCATACAATTGATTCAAAAGAACTTTGGGCGAGGTTCTTCATGCAGCTGGTCATAAAACTTCTCGGACGCTTTGAAGTCTGGCGCGAGGATGAACTCATTGAGCATTGGCCTCGCCAGAAGACCCAAGAACTCCTCAAACTCCTCGTCAGCGAGCGCGGGCGTAACTTTTCTCAAGACCAGCTCATCGAAGCCTTCTTCCCCGACCTCAATCCCACCAGAGCCGTCAATAATTTGCAAAAACGCGTCAGTGAGCTGCGTCGCATCCTCGAACCCAATCTTACTAAGGGCACGGACTCTCAGTTCATCCGCCAAGCTGGATCGCGTGAACAAGGTTACTACTTCAATAAAGAAGCTCCATGCCAGCTCGACACCGAAGAGTTCCAAAAACAGATCGAAGCTGCTCAAGCTGCTGAGCAAGCCGAGCGCTGGACTCAAGTGACAGAACATTATCAACGAGCGGTTGAGCTCTATCGCGGAGATTTTCTCGTTGATGCTCTCTACGAAGAATGGACGATCGCTCCGCGCGAACGCTGGAAAGAAAAGTATCTGTCGGCTCTGATGCATCTGGCAGAAGCACATGCCCGGCTGGGACATCTCTCCAGCGCGATTGAGTGCTGCGAAAAAATCTTGGAGAAAGAAGCGTGGAACGAGAACGTGATTCGCCAGAAGATGCTCTATCTCTATCATATGGGAAACCAGCCCAAATCGCTTGACACGTTCAAGACGTGCGTCGAAGCACTGAAGAAGCATCTGGGAGTCGAGCCTACGGTAGAGACACGTCAGCTGCATGAGCAGATACTCAAGCATCAAGTACCTCCGTTGCCGCGAGCGATCCCGAACAATCTGCCGCAGCAGTTGACGAGCTTTATTGGGAGGGAGCGGGAGATCGAGGAGATCAAGCATCTCATCATTGGCGTAGGGGCAGATCGACGTGTCTGCCCTGATATACAGGGCGAACACATAGGTTCGCCCCTACAACGGCTGGTCACGCTCACGGGGGTGGGAGGCTGTGGCAAGACGCGGCTGGGGTTGCAAATTGCAACTCAGTTATTGAAAGAATACTCAGACGGAGTCTGGTGGGTGGAGCTGGCGTCTTTAGCTGATCCGAACTTAGTGGTGCAAGCGATAGCTTTAGCCCTAGGAGTGAAAGAGCAGGCAGGACGGCAGTTGCTGGCGACGGTCACAGATTATCTGCACTCAAAACAGCTGCTCTTGGTCTTGGACAACTGCGAGCACTTGATCGAGGCATGTGCGAGAGTTGTGCAAGAATTGTTGAAAGCTTGTACGAAGCTGCAGATGCTGGTGACGAGCCGAGAGCCGCTGGGTATCCTGGGAGAGACGGTCTGGCAAGTGCCGCCGTTATCAGTCCCAGATGCTCAAAGCCTGTCATCGGTAGGGGCAGAACTTGTGTCTGCTCTTCAAGAGTATGAGTCCGTAGATCTCTTTGTGGAGCGAGCGCGGGCGAATGAATCCAAGTTTCGGCTCGCTGACGAGAATGCGCAAGCTACCGCTCAGGTGTGCTATCAGTTGGATGGAATTCCCTTAGCGATAGAGCTGGCAGCGGCGCGGGTGAGGGCGCTCTCGGTGAAGCAGATCGCGGCTCGTCTGGATGATCGGTTCCATCTGCTCACAGGAGGAAACCGGGCAGCGCTACCGCGGCATCAGACGCTGCAGGCGACGATGGACTGGAGCTATCAGTTGCTCTCGGAGAAGGAGCGAGCGTTGTTACGGAGGCTCTCGGTCTTCGCGGGGGGATGGACGCTGGAGGCTGCTGAATCTGTTTGTGCGGATGAACTGATTCAGTCTCAAGAAGTGATGGAGTTATTGACGCATTTGGTGAACAAGTCGCTGGTGATGGTGGAGAAGCAAGGAGAAACGCCGCGCTACAAACTGCTGGAGACAGTGAGACAGTATGGAGCGGAGAAACTGAAAGAGGCTAAAGAAACAGAGTGTGTGCGAAGTCAGCATCTGGATTTCTTCTTGAAATTGGCGGAGCAGGCAGAGCCTGAACTGAGCGGGCCGAAGCAAACACAATGGCTTGATCTGCTTGAGAAAGAGCATGATAACCTGCGAGCTGCGCTGGCGTGGTCCCTAGAAGCTGGAGAAGAAGAAAAAGGATTACGGTTGGGAGTAGCATTGGGAGACTTTTGGGCAGTGCGCGGTTACTGGGCAGAGGGACAAGAAGTATTGTCGCAACCACTGGAGAGGAGAGCAGCAATACCTATAACATTGCAAGCAAGGGCATTGCGGTGTTCAGGTACCTTGGTTCATTGTCAGGGAGACTATGAGCGAGCAAAAAGGTTGTTCAACCAAAGTCTGGATATGAGCCGAAAAATCGGGGAACAAAACGGTATTGCTAATTCCCTCAACAATTTAGGCAGTGTAGAGAGCGATCAAGGCAACTATGCAACAGCGCAGAGCTTCTTTAAGCAGAGTTTAGCCATCGCGCAAGAACTCGGAAACAAGCGAAGTGTCGCACAATTATTCAACAACTTGGGCACTATAGAAAACGAGCAAGGTGACTATGCAAAGGCACGGAGCTTCCATGAGCAAAGCTTGGCCATCCTGCGAGAATTTGGAGATAAACGAGAGATTAGGCAGTCGCTCAATAAGTTAGGCGCTATAGCGCGCAAGCAAGGCGATTATACGGCAGCGAGGGATTTCTTTGAGCAGAGCCTAGCCATCATGCGAGAGCTCGTAGACAAGCGAGGCATCGCGAACTCGTTGATTAATTTAGGAGTAGTAGCAAACGAGCAAGGTGATTATGCAAAGGCGCAGAGCTTCCATGAGCAGAGCTTGGGCATCATGCGAGAACTCAGGAACAAACCGGGCATTGCGGTGTCACTTTTTAATTTAGGGGTAACAGTGTTCAATCAAAAGGACTATGGAATGGCACAGAGCTTCTACGAGCAGAGCTTGGCTATTATGCAAGAGCTCGGGGACAAGCGAGGTATAGCGATTTCACTAAGTGGTTTAGGAGTAGTGCTAAAGGAACAACATGACTATGCAAAAGCGCAGAACTTCCTTGAACAGGGGTTGGTGATACAGCGAGAGATCGGGGATAAGTACAACATGGCTTACAGCTTGGAATCGTTAGCAAAACTAGCTTTCTTGCAAAAGCAAACAAAGCGGGCAGCACAACTGTTCGGAGCAATGGAAGCTTTACGTCAGGCTATAGGCAGCCCGATGTTGATTGCCAATCGCGCTGAATATGACGGCATCGTGGCCGCTGCGCGCACCGCCCTCGGCGAATCAGCCTTCGCCAAAGCCTGGGCCGAAGGCCGCGCCATGACGCTCGATCAAGCGATCGCTTATGCACTCGAATCAACTGCCAATACAGAAAATGCCGCGGCAGATGTGAACAAGGTTTAAGCTCAGTTGAGTCTTAAAACTGGGGGTGTGGAAGAAGATTCCCACACCCCGTTCTCTTCTCAATTGGAGCTAATGCTGCACGAAGACTTTTCCGAGGCGTTGCGCCAAAATACGTCCATCAGCATCCCAAACCGTGACTGCGTAAACATAAACTCCAGCAGCCAACGAGTTCCCCGCCCTACCGACCGATTCTTCGACGCGTGGACTATCACTGGTGCTGTCCAAGAGCAAGCGCCCTTGTAAATTAAAAAGCTGAATGCGCATTCTCTGAGCATTCGCTAATTGTGTCTGCTCCAAAAGTCTCCCATCGGGAGTTAACTGAATTCTCAGCTCCGGCGAGAACTTAGGCGTTAGAGCCGTCTCGGCTAAGCCTGGCCGCGTGCATTCGGGGAAAGACGTAGGATTGGTGCAGTCATAATAGGCGGCTGTCGCATACACAAAATTTTTCAGATCATCGATCACCAGAGGATTTTCGTTCACAATCCGAGTGATCCCCGCCGAGCGCACCCTCCAGTGATTGAAGTCACAGCGCCGAGCACCAATCGGCCCGCCCGGAAACGTGAACGAGGGTTCTGCGTCGAGACGAATGTCCGTCGTCCCTTTGGGCAACGACTTCACAAAGGGCGTCGCTTTCGCCGAGTCTGTCTGCGTCGGGGTGATGATAGTTACTTGCACCGGGATCAGTCGAAACCCGTTCTCGTGGCAGCGCGCTTGCAGATAGATGCGCAAGTTCACGACGCTTCCCGAATGGTCGCCAGCCAAGACGGGAACGACCCAAAAAACTGAAAAAAGAGCCAAACTTCCTAACCAAAAAACCAACAACGCGAGCCGATGACGAAACGCTGAGTGGAGCATAGATGCGGCCTCCTGATGATGAATGGGCTGACTTTCCGCAAGAGCAGCCCACGGATGGAGTTGAGCGTAGTCGAGATTTTTTGCGGCGTCTGTGAGCTAAAACACTCCGATCCACCTAAAGCAAAAGGTTCTGCACTCAGAGTGACCAACGTTCGCTCCAAGAGTGCGCCGTTCACAGTAAGAATGGCCTAGCAAAGACTGCCCAGCCCTGCTTGACAAAGTTTTCCGATCCTTGTATGATATTAGCAGTCTATGAATAAGAGTGCTAAAATGACGAAAAACGCTAAAAATAAGACCATAAAATCGATGGATGTGCGCAAACGTCAGATCTTGAGCGCGATCGTCGACCACTATATTAAGACCGGCCAAGCCGTCAGCTCCCAGACGATTCTGGAGACCTACGGTCCCCAAGTCAGCTCGGCGACCATCCGCAACGATATGAAGTTTTTGGAAAAATACGGCTTCATCTCGAAATCGTGGAGCTCATCGGGCCGCACGCCCACGACGCAAGGCTATCGCTTCTTCGTCGACTGGATTAATGAACTCAGTGAACTTGGCCGCAAGGATGAGTATGCCATCATGGAATCCTACGAATTCCAGCGCCAGCGCCTCGAAGACTTGCTCAAACGCACCGCCTTCTTGCTCTCGAGCTTGACAGGGTATGTGGCGTTCGTGCTCTCCCCAAAACTTGAATCGACCGAGCTGGAATCGATCACATTGCTAAAGCTCGATGGAGAAAACGTCTTGATGGTCATCGTCTCTAACTTAGGAATTATCGACACGCGGGTCATCCGTTCGAGCTACTCCGCCGAAGAACTCGAGGAAGTCAGCGCGCTATTGAATCGATCGTTGCGCGGCCGACGGCTCGACCAGATTCGTGACGAAGCGGTCAAGCAAATGAATGAGATCGAGCGCGAGACCTGGGGCTATCCCGTCGCGCAAGAAGCGTTCGCCTTGTTGCATCAATTGATCGACCAGCAAATGCAGCGTCATCTCTACGTTGAGGGCATTCTGAATCTATTGAAAATTGTCTTCACGTGGGATGAGGGTTTGTCTCAGGCACGCCATCTGATGGCCTTGCTCGAGGACGAAGAGCGTTTCACGCAAGCGATCGAAGTGATCCCGACGAAGCCCGGCGGCGTCTCGGTCGCGATCGGTGAAGAAAATTTTTTGGACGATTTGCATCCCTACAGCTTGGTGAGCATGGGCTACGGCTTCGGGGGAGCTTTGGGCATTTTAGGGCCCGTGCGCATGGATTACAGCAAAGTCTTCTCGACGGCGAATTATATCGGGAATCGCTTGCAAACGATCCTGACCGTCGGCCAACGCGCGACGGCAATGACCCAAAATTAAGTATTCAAAAAACGCAAACAATAAAAGAAAAGGGAACAGTAAGAAGGGAGGAGCAACTATGGGAGAGAACGAGAACAACGAACAGAAGCAATCGCAAGAAACTGTCTCACCGACTTCTGCTACTGCGCCAAGCTCCGCAGAGCTCGATGAGCTTCGAACGCAGCTTGACGCAAAAGAGAAGCAACTGAAAGAATATCTCGACCGCTTGCGCCGCTCGCAAGCCGATTTTGAGAACTACAAGAAACGAATCCAAAAAGAACAAGAGCAATTCTTGCTCATAATGGAAGATCGCTTAATCTCAGAATTTTTGCCCTTGTATGATAATTTAGAACGAGCGTTCAGAAGCTACAACCACAACAAAGACAAAGAATCTTTCATTGAGGGTATCGAGCGCATATTCGCACAATTCCATAGCTTTATGGAGACGCGCGGCGTGCACCTCATTAACGCGTTGGGCGAAATCTTCGACCCCGCCAAGCACGAGGCGCTCATCACCGTAGAAACAACCGAAAGCGGTGGAAAAGTTTTGGAAGAATTTGAGCGCGGCTTCACACGCGAGGGTCGCGTGATCCGTCCGAGCAAAGTTAAAGTAAGCAAGAAAATCGAGAAGAAGATTACTGCAACCGATGCATCGCCCACGGGGACGCCCGAGGGCAGCCCCAAGGAGGGATAATTTTATGGAAAAAGAACGCATTGTGGGCATTGACTTAGGAACAACTAAATCTGT
Source organism: Candidatus Acetothermia bacterium (assembly GCA_016179105.1). Taxonomy (GTDB): domain Bacteria; phylum Bipolaricaulota; class Bipolaricaulia; order RBG-16-55-9; family DRXL01; genus JACOSB01. Next base: position 8,289 of record JACOSB010000053.1, on the reverse strand, counting down.
TATTTCGATCATGGAAGGCAGCAAGCCCGAAGTGATCACCAACGCCGAGGGCGAGCGCGTGACTCCATCCGTTGTCTCATTCACGGAGCAGAGTGAACGCTTGGTCGGCACGTTAGCAAAGCGTCGTGCCGTGACGCACCCGGAACAAACCATCTCAGAAATTAAACGCAAGATGGGCACGGACTATCGCGTACAAATCAAGACCGAGCAGGGTTTGAAACAATACTCGCCCGAAGAGATCTCGTCGATGATTTTGAGCAAACTGAAAAAAGATGCTGAGGACAAACTCGGTTTCAAAATCAAGAAAGCGGTCATCACGGTCCCGGCGTATTTCAATCAACAGCAACGCCAAGCGACCAAGGACGCGGGCAAGATCGCCGGGCTTGAGGTCGAGCGTATTATTAACGAACCGACAGCGGCGTCGCTCGCGTACGGTCTTGACAAACAGAAAGATCAGACGATTCTGGTGTATGACCTCGGCGGCGGCACTTTTGACGTCTCGATCCTGGACATCGGTGAGGGCGTCTTCGAAGTGGTCGCGACCTCCGGCGACACGTTCTTGGGTGGCAAAGACTATGATCAGAGAGTCGTCGACTGGCTCGCTCAAGAATTCAAAGATGAGTCAGGCATCGATCTGACCAAAGACTTGGCGGCGTTGCAGCGCCTCAAAGAAGCCGCCGAAACAGCGAAAAAAGAGCTCTCGTACAAGCAAGAAACCGTGATTAACTTGCCCTACATCGCAGCTGATGCGAAGGGCCCAAAACATTTGGAGCGCAAGCTCTCCAAAACGAAGTTCATCGCGCTCACGGATGACTTCAGCAAGCGCACGATGCAGATCGTCGAGCAAGCGCTGCGCGATGCCAAGCTCACGCCCAAAGATATCGACCAAGTCGTGATGGTCGGCGGCTCGACGCGCATGCCGCGCATCCAAGAATTGGTCACAGAAATCTTCCCGGCGAAAATCAATAAAGAGATTAACCCCGACGAAGTCGTCTCGCTGGGCGCAGCCATACAGGGCGCGGTGCTCGCGGGTGAAGTCGACCAGATTGTGTTGTTGGACGTCACTCCGTTGACGCTCTCGATCGAAACGTTAGGCGGCATCGCGACACCCATCATCGACCGCAACACGACGGTCCCGTGCGAAAAAACCAAGACGTTCACGACGGCCGAGGACGGCCAGACTCAAGTCGACATTCATATCACGCAAGGTGAGCGCAAATTGACTCGTGACAACAAGAGTTTGGGGCGCTTTCAGCTCACGGGCATCGCTCCAGCTCCGCGCGGCATCCCGCAAGTGGACGTCTCGTTCAGCATCGACGCCGACGGCATCCTGCACGTGACGGCCAAGGACAAAGCGACCGGAAAATCCGCGAGCATCGTCATCAAAGAACAGTCTCGCTTGGGCGATGAAGAGCTCAAGCGTATGCAACAAGACGCTGAGCGCTATGCCGATGAAGACAAGAAGCGCGTCGAAGAGATCGAAACCCGCAATCAGGCTGACCAGCTCGTCTATCAGATGGAGAAGACGCTGCGCGAGATCGGTGAGAAAGTGAACGCTTCTCTGCGCGACAAAGTGCAGAGCAAGGTTTCCGCACTTAAAGAGAAATTGCAGAGCAACGCAAGCGCCGCCGAGATTCGCCAGGCAATGGAAGACTTAAAACAAGCGAGCTTAGAAATTGGCCAGCAAATGTATCAACAGCCGGAGCAAAGCACGACGGGAGCCGGTCCTGACGCATCGTCGCCCCAATCTGAATCGAAGACCGACGGCAAGAGCGAGTACATCGACGCCGAGTACGAGAAGAAAGAGAAATAATTGTGTTGTATCCGTAGGGGCGAACGGCCGTTCGCCCCTGCAGAAACCAATGAAAGAAGATCGATAAATATTGGCCAAGAGAGATTATTACGAGACGCTCGGTGTCGCAAAACAAGCCACGCCTGACGAGATCAAGAAAGCCTATCGCGATCTCGCGAAGAAGCATCATCCCGATAAAGGCGGCAATGCTGAAAAATTCAAAGAAGTCGCCGAAGCTTATGAAATCTTGAGCGATCCCGACAAGCGAACACAGTACGATCACTTCGGACACATCGGCCCCAACCAGAATTTTGATTTTGATCTCAAAGACTTTACTCGCGCGCGGCGTGATTTCGAAGAGTTTGGCTTTGGCTCGTTCGAAGATATTGTGGACATGTTCTTCGGCGAGGGCGTGCGCACCGGGCAACGACGCGCCCAGCGCCGGAGCCGTTCTCAGCCCGGTGAAGATTTAGAGTATCGGTTGCGCATCTCACTTGAAGACGCTGCGATGGGCACACGCATGACGATGCGAGTTCCTCGTTATGTTTCGTGCCCGCAGTGCAAAGGCAACGGTGCCGAGCCGGGCAGCAAGAGCGTTCCGTGCCCGCAGTGCCACGGTTCAGGCGAGGTCCGCTACAGCCGTCAGACGATGCTCGGTAATTTTGTGAACATTCGCACCTGCGAGCGCTGCAACGGCTCCGGCGAAACTTTGGAAAATCCCTGTCGCAAATGCCGAGGCAGCGGGCGCATGAAAGACGAGAGCACGATCACGATCAACGTGCCCGCCGGGGTCGATACGGGCTCGCGCCTGCGCATCAAGAGCGAGGGCAACGCCGGTCTCGCGGGTGGCCCACAAGGCGATCTCTATATTATCACCGAGATCAAGCCGCACGATCTTTTCAAGCGTCAGGGCGATGACATCTATTTAGAGTTACCGATCAAGTTCACGCAGGCCGCGCTGGGAGCGAAGTTAAAAGTGCCCACGCTCTCTGGCGAAGAATCTCTCAACATTCCAGTGGGCACGCAAAGCGGCCAACAATTTCGTCTCGCGGGAAAGGGAATTGCACACTTACAAGGCTTTGGCCGCGGCGATCAGTACGTCATCATAAGAATCCAGACGCCGACGCGTCTCACTCGAAAGCAAGAAGAGCTCTTAAGACAGTTGGACGCCGAATTGTGAACAGTCAACCTCTCTCTGCTCGTTGTTGAATGGCTCTGAGCCATTCTCTACGAATGAGCGCGCTGCCGGGATAGATCACGCACCAATAGCGAGTAAATTTTTGTCTTGCTTCAGGGTCTAGAGCGAAAATGCGCGTCTCTGTTCTCACGTGAACGGCTCCAGTGTTCATCCACTCTTCCAAATAAAAATTCATCGCAACCTTGGCATAGTCTGGCTGGTCAAACGCAACAAATTCTTGAGCATCCGCTAATTTAGGAGATGAACTGCCCCTGAGTTTCCAGAATTGGCCCACCGTGCCAACGACCAGTTCGCGATCAGTCTCTTCGGCAAGCAATACAAAACCACGATTCAGCACTTGATCCAAAAGGGGACGCGCCTCAATAAGACCCAATCGTCCTTTGCCGGTGAGACGCGCCGGTAAGGAGCGAATCCCCATCAGTAGACGAAACAGCGAGATTTCTGCGGGCGTGAGTTCTTTGATCGCTCTAAAGATGCGATCGGGCGAGGTTCGCATTCGTCTCTCATGCACTTCATGAAAGTGATAAATGGGCAAGAAATCATCCAAAAGCATCTTCAGCACTCTCCGTTGCAAAGAATATACCCTAGCCAACCCTGTACGCGATAGGATCTGGATCAGCCTCCCAATTAACCGCACTCAGGAGAGGCGAACAGTTCTTTCTCCTATAACTTCTTCCCACTTTGCGCCGATAGGCCAACGCGCTATAATCTAACAGTTGCTCGACGCGAGAGGAGTGAGATCAACCCGCAGCGCCATCCAACGCTTGCGCTCACGCAGAAGATCAGCTCGCACCTGAAGAGGAGGAGAGCCTCGTGCCCCGCATCCAGAAAGTTTTGATTCTCGCTTCGATCGCGCTCGCATTCTTGTTCGGCCTTGCGATCAGACCACAACAGCCGACGATCGCCCAGCAGCCACCCTTACAACTTCCTGAGCTGAGAGCCTACACACTCACCGTCGATGGGCAGTTCATGTGGCTACCCAGCTCTCTGACGTTCACTGCCGGTGAGAAGGTCAAATTGCATATCTTCAATCCAGATAAATTGACACCCGAGGGGCACGGGTTTGCAGCTCCGGGGCTGCTCCTACGCCCGATTTTCCTCGCACCGGGAGCCGACCAGGAAATTGAGTTCACGGCGGATAAACCGGGCATCTACCGCTACTTCTGCCACATTCACGGCGACATCCATCTCGGCGGCCAGATCGTCGTTATCAAGCCATAAAATCTTATGAAATTCGCAAAAACACAAAGAGCACCAAGAAAAATCAGCACAGAATTTCTTGGCGTGTTTGGCGTCTTGGCGGTTCATTAAGAAGTCAAAAGGAGGAAACCATGAGTCTCAATCGTCGAGAATTTCTCGCCCACACTGGACAGGCCGGAGTCACTCTCGCACTCGGCAGCTACGCATTCACTCAGAGATTTAATGACCACGGTTCAGGCATCGCGCTGGCCCAACAGCCGACATTTCCCGGCAAAGATGACATGATCGTGCAGAGTGCAACCGTGCCTCTGCTGGAGACTAAACTCCAGTATTTACGCTCATTCAATACACCCAACAAAAATTTCTTCGTGCGCCACCACTACAGCGCCCCGACCGTGGACATCAAGACATGGACGCTCACCATCGATGGCGAAGTCGATAATACACTCACTCTCAATTTTGACGACCTCAAAAAATTTGAAGAAGTCAAGCTCACGACCTGGCTCCAGTGCTTCGGCAACGGGCGCTCCTTTTTTATTCCCAGTGCGAGCGGCACGCAATGGAAGTACGGCGCTGTCGGCCAAGCCGTCTGGAGGGGCGTTCGTATGGGCGATGTGTTGCTCAAAGCTGGGCTCAAGGTGGGTGCCAAGCACGTATCTGCACAAGGCTACGACCAACCCGCAGAGGGTGCCCCGCCGTTCATCCGCAGTATCCCTCTAGAGAAGGCGCTCGACCCGAACACCTTGCTCGCTTATGAGATGAACAATGAGTCGCTTCCCATCCTGAACGGATTCCCGGTGCGCGTGCTCGCACCCGGCTGGGGTGGCTCGGCAAGTTGCAAGTGGCTGAGAAAGCTCACGTTGCTCAAGGAAGAATTTTCGGGCAATTTTATGCAAACTGCGTATCGCATGCCCGCCACCCCCGTACAGCCCGGCACCAAAGTGGACCCGAAGGATATGATCACGGGCACGCGCGAGCCTGTAAACTCATTCTTCACCAGCCACAGCGGCGGAGAGACGATCAAAGCTGGGGCTGTGAAACTCACGGGAGTTGCTTACTCGGGTGAGACAGCCATCGAGCGCATCGAAGTTTCTACGGACGGCGGCAAGACCTGGGCCGTCGCGACCATTTTGCCTGCGGCTGTGCAACCCGGAGCTGGCCAAGCAGCGTATCTGTGGGCGCAGTGGGAATTCAATTGGAACGCAACAGGTGGGAAGCAATCATTGATGGTACGTGCGCTCGATGCACTCGGACGCGGCCAGCCGACCGATCAGCGCTTCATTCCCTGGAATCCATCGGGTTATAATTTTAACGCGGTCCAGAAGATCGATGTGACCGTGGAATAACGACAGAAACGGAACATATCCTCCTGTAGGGGCGGGGTAACCCCGCCTCTACAAATTAGGATTTCCCTGCCAAAATCCCCTTCTTCTCGAAGACGAATAGGCCCATCTCCATGTCGCCGACCAAGATGTATTTCCCGAATGGGAAGACGCTCCACGCACCAGAGAATAGGTCGACAATTTGCTCAACCGGGCGCGGGTCTGTATCGAAGAACGCGACGTCTTTGAGCTGCGAGGGATTTGAGTAATCCAGAACGTGCAGCCCCGCTGTGTAATAGGCGATGTACGCGTAGGCTCCGTCGACCACGACATTGTGAGCGATCTCTGTGCTGTTGAGCCGGAATTCTCCTAAGAGATGAATGTTGGAGAGATTCGAAATATCCCACGCGCGCAGATAATCTCCGCCCGTCTCATCGGTCGTGAAAAGAATTTTCCCATCGGGCGAAGGCCAGACGTTGTGCGTGTGCGAGCTGAATGGCTCTTCGCTATCATCCGCCGAGCGATAGGTGTTGTGTCCGACGACTTTCCAGTGTACGCCTTGCTTAGGGTTATCCAAGTTCTCGAAGTCTAAAATCCAAAAGCCGGTGTTCCAGCCGGCCAAATAAGCCCGATTGCCGATCACCGTCATGTCGTGTATATGGTAGATCGTCCCCGGCGCGGCGGGGTCATCGACGACGCCGAGATAGATCGGGTTAGCCGGGTCTGACACATCCGCGATGTGCAGCTGCGAGCGCCCAGGATTGAGCCCCAATGTTGGGCTCCCGGCAGCCCCATAGGTCGCCATGAAGACAACTTTCCCGCGCGCGAAGACATTGTGTACTCCGGCGAAGGTGCTCACTTTGAGAGCGCTCTTCAACTGGGGATTTTTTGCATCCGAAATGTCATAGATAAGTAGTGATGTTCCATCGGTTGAGTAGTTCATCGCGACGTACAAGAAATTGCCTTCGATTTTGACATCCCAGGACTCGCCATTAACTTGGAGTGTTTTTACTAAGGGCTTTTTCGGGTCGGTTAACGAAATGTGAGCAAAGCGAACATGAGCCGCCGTTGTCGTTTCTGTACTCGTTCTTTGACTTTGCATTTGGACTCAATTCCCAAGTCGACTTCCAGTCGACCAGTCCGAACCCTTCGGCTTCAAGCCGAGGGTCGTTCAGTCTGGCCATCGCCCCAGATGCCGCAGGCGTGCACGATATACCGAGCGCCCCCGAAGCCTCGACCAATCGAGGTCGCGGGCAAATCTACTTTGGCAATGAGCACGAGCGGGTTTTCCGGCTGAGTATAGGCTATCTCGGTCGCTGAAGAACCTCTCAAGGAGCCGATCCAGCCAGTGCCCATCAGAAGCAAGATCATCAGAACGATCGATTTGGAACGAAAAATCATAACAGGTAGGTCCCCCTTGCAAAGTGGTTACCGGCTATTCTAGAGGGGTAATACTGGGAATTCAAGCAGTACATTGCGCTTGCATAGTGATAGCGGAATTTCTGCTCTTTGCCGATACCGAGGTGAGGCACAGAGTGCAATAGGAATCCAAGCACAATTGCAGGAACGACTTGCTATATTCGAAAACAAACAGTTTGGGCAGCTCGATCGCCGCGGCAATTCAAAGCCAGTTGAACAATCTTAATATTTGTTCTCTTTTGGGCCTGTTACAGAGAATTTCACAGTACAACAAAGCTCATACACACTTACTATCATCTTAAGATCAGTTTCTTAAACACCTTGCGTTCGGTATTGCCATTCGGTCTGTGCACTGTGAGCACATATAGGTAAACTCCGTTAGAAAGCGAAGTTTTTTCCGTTTGCGTTCCTTCTTGCAACAATTGCTCGATGCTCAGCCACCTGTTCGAGAGTTCTTTACCAGAGAGATCGAAGATAGTTAATTGTAGATCACTGCCAGCATTGATCTCTTTTAAATACTCTTGTAAGCCTGTTATGCGGATTTGAGAGATTGTGGATGAGGCTGTGCTAGGAAGCACGGTACCTTCATCTACCTCGGCTCCATTGAACACATAAAACCTATCATTCACTACTGCACCTCGAGAACCGACGAAACTATAACCTGTTGGGACAGGTAAATTGCTTTCTGCATCCATGTGGTGCCAGCCCCATAATGAAGTTGGGCCAGATATAGGATCAAACTCGTCGACAACTTCGACAAATCCAACAACATAAATTCTTCCATTCAAAACACCAGCCGCAGCCTCTAATCGTCCGGTAATAACAATATGATGAGGAATGAAACCCTCTGCTGTCCACGAATCGGTCAACGGATCATATACTTCCACAACGCCTGCGTAAATGCCTGTTCCATTTCCATGGTCATCAGTTGTGGTTCCACCCATCACATATATGTTGTTATTAAACACTACTACAGCTGCTAGTCCTCGGGCACTCGGCATATGTGCCCTAATCTGCCATGAATCAGTTGCGGGATCATACTCTTGAACCGTGTCTACTGACACCAGCTGGCCATTGTTAATGAACCCGCCTATGACGTAGAGCTTGTTATTCACTGCGGCAACAGATGCATCTGACACCGGTGTAGGAATAGCGGCACCAAACGACCAGCTATTAGTTGCAGGATCATAAATCCTGATTGCATTGTTAATGTTTGGCGGTGGCTGTGTACACTAAGTTCTGTAAATTGGGAGGGGCGTAAGAAAGCTGTTCCCTCCAAGATCGGGGATGAATCGAACCCGAATGGAGGAGGGAAAAGCTGTGAAACAAACCCAAGATACCCTCATGACGCAATTGTT
>JACOSB010000052.1 GCA_016179105.1 Candidatus Acetothermia bacterium | reverse complement strand
GAGGCGCTGGAGCACGCTTTGGGGGAAGCGCTGCGCCCCTATTGGGAAGAACCGGCGCACTTGCGACGCTTGACCGCTTATCCCTGGTGGCTCAAAGGGCTTAACTCTATCCAGACATTCCTATGACAAATTAGTATTAGCACGTATTTTCCACGAACATTTCACGCAATTTGCACTAACTCTCCACTGCATTTTGACCTGAATCGGATTACAGTTAGGAGCAGAAAACAAAGCTCAACCAGGAGGTCTGGAAACAGCTACATCTTACTCTACTAGCCCTGGTCAAACGGGCATCTCCTGCTTGAGAATTGATGAAGAACCCAAGGCATCCCGCATCGGCCACCGATCTCCCTCGCGCCCCCCGGCTCGAGGGAGATCTTCCTTTTTGTTTGCGTGTAGGGGCGAGGTGACCTCACCCCTACAGGTCTGTTTATGCTTTCAACTCTGACGTGCAATGGGGGCAACGCGTTGCTTTGATCGGGATAGCAGAGACGCAATACGGGCAATCTTTGGCCGTCGGTGCGGCGGGAGCCGGCGCAGGCTTGGCCGTCATGCGATTAACTTGCCGGATCAACAAAAAGATCACGAACGCGACGATGATAAAATCCAAGATGACGTTGATGAAGAGGCCATAGCTGATCGTTACGGCCCCTGCCGCTTTGGCATCAGCCAACGAGGGATAGGGTCCTGGAGTCTTCCCTTCAGTCAGCGTCATGTACATATTCGCGAAATCCACTTTGCCCATCAGTAAGCCGATCGGGGGCATCAGAATATCATTGACGAAGGACGTGACGATCCGGCCAAAGGCTGCACCAATAATAATACCGATGGCCATGTCGAGCACGTTCCCACGCATCGCGAACTCTTTGAGCATACGAACCTCCTGTGTTCAGCGAATTGTGCTGGTTCAATGGACTGAAATTAGCATAGAGCCACTCGATGTGTCAAATCAGCGTTGGTCAATAACTGGCCTAGAGAACCCAACTAGAGTTCATGATTTTGCTTGCTGCGCGGTCGATGACCCTCTAGAATAGTACGAATTCCCCGAGGAGGAAAAAGTAAATATGTACGATCTCCGCGTCCAGAAACTGGCCAATCTGCTAGCCAACTATTCTTTGAGGCTGAAGAAGGATCAACTTTTCATCATTAACGGAAATACGTTAGCAACCCCGCTCGCAGAAGCCATCGGTGTCGAAGCTCTGAGAGTTGGGGCACACCCTGTTTTGCGGTTGACTCCCCCGCACTGGGGAGAGCATTTCTTGCGGGAAGCCCAGGAGCATCAGCTCAAATACATCTCAGAAATTGAGCGCGTCGTGACTGATACAGTCGACGCTGTTTTGACCATTTGGGGCTCCAATAATACCCGTGCTCTCTCTAAAACTAACCCGAAGAAGATGGCGACGCAAAGCGCCGCCCGACAGCCACTCTTTGCGAAATTCATGGAGCGCATGGCCAAGGGCAAGATGCGCTGGTGTGGCGTGCAGTACCCGACCGAAGCCCATGCTCAAGATTTCGAGATGTCTCTCTACGAGTATGAAGATTTTGTCTATAACGCCTGCAAACTGAACTCCAAAAACCCGGTTGCGGAGTGGCAAAAAGTCGAGAAAGAGCAAGATCGCGTCATCAAAGAGCTCAGCAAATTTTCTGAATTGCACGTCGTCGGCGACGGCACGGATGTAAAACTAAAGCTCACGGGGCGCAAGTGGGTCAACGCCTGCGGGCATGAGAATATGCCCGACGGCGAAGTCTTCACCAGCCCTGTGGATGGCTCGGTCGAAGGGCAGGTCTCGTTCAACTTCCCGACCAATTACGGTGCGCGCGATATCGACGGGGTGAAGATTGTTTTTAAGAACGGCAAAGTAATCCGATCGAGTGCCGATCAAGGCGAAGATTTTTTGAAGTCGATGCTCGCGCTCGACGAGGGAGCGAGTGTGTTGGGTGAGTTCGCGATCGGGCTCAACTACAATATTCAAAATTACTCGAAGAATACTCTGTTTGACGAGAAAATCGGGGGCACGGTGCACTTCGCGCTGGGGGCTGCTTTCCCGGAGTGCAACGGAAAGAACAAATCTGGCCTGCACTGGGATATGGTCTTGGACCTGAGAAAAGAAGGTGCGATCTACGGAGACGGGGAGAAGATCTTCGAGAAGGGGAAATTGTTAATTTAAGTGAGAACCGCCAAGGCGCCAAGAGCACCAAGGAAATCAAAATTAAAATCTTTGTGTCCTTGGCGGTTAAGAAACTATGAGCCAAGTAGTCTCGACCAACCGAACGGCCAGGCGCGATTACGAGATCGAAGAAACTTTAGAAGCCGGCATTGTCCTGAAGGGCACTGAAGTAAAAAGCGTGCGCCGGGGTAGTGTAACCATCAAGGACGGCTTCGCGATCGTACGCGACGGCGAAGCCTTTCTCATCAACGTTTACATCGCGCCGTACCAAGAAGGCAATCGTTACAACCCCGATCCGTTGCGCAAACGCAAGCTCTTACTCAAAAAATCCGAGATTATGAGACTGCACGGGAAAGTGAGATCAAAAAACTACACGCTCATTCCCTTAAAAATATATTTCAAAGACAGCTATGCCAAAGTACAATTGGCGCTCGCGCGCGGCCTAGTAAAATACGACAAGCGCGAAAAAATCAAGAAGAAAGAGACCGACCGCGAGATGCGCCGCGCCTTCAAGAAGGCCTTTTAGTTATTCTATCGACTGCTTGCCCTTCCTCTCTTTTTATATGCTAAACTAGCTCTCTTTCGCCAGGTTTGCCAAACGCCAGAGGCCTGTGGTAGTATAGAATCTAGGATTGGAGTGATGGATCCTGAAAAAAGTAAACCGCTCGTGAGAGCGGGGCGCAAAGCCATGGGCCTTAGCCTAACTAGTGGCTAAGAAAAAAACAAAAAAAGGCCGCCAGGCTGCCAGATCCTCATAAAATAACTTTAGCCTCCATCGCGGAGGTCGTATGCGCCGGGCAGGGGCCTGCTCCGGGTGTAGCTCATCTTGTTGGTATGAGAGTGTTGTCCATAGTCTCTTGCAGTGGACAGCCATCCCCGCATTCCTTTTCTTTCTAACCCCTCTGAAGAGAGCCGCCAGCCGCTCTCCCCCTTGAGCCGAAGAGCTCGGAATTTAGTCCTATTAAAAAAACAAAAAATTTAGAAAGGGCAGCCCATGAAAAAGAAAGTAGTGGGAACTTCTTGGAGGTCTGTCAGCCGTCTCTTCGCACTCACGTTTTACCTGACTCTTTGGCTTGGTTCGAGTCTGGTTCCGTTGGCTCAATTTGACGGAGAAAGCCCCGAGAGCAGCAGCGAGATTCCCGACCGGGCCGACTGGCTCTTCGATCAACGCGCCTATCCTTTGGGATATATTCCCATGAACGCACGCTTGAACGCGTTGAATCAACTCGACGCGCTCACCCAAAATCAATCGTTGGCCTTGGCCCCCGTCCAGGGCAATCTCTGGACGGGCCTTGGCCCGGCGCCCGTCGGGATCAATCAGCCCTGGAGCGGGCGCGTCGATACGATCGCCGCCGACCCCGGCAATGCCAATCATTGGCTGATCGGCGCTGCGTCCGGCGGCATCTGGGAAACGTTCGACAACGGCAGCACCTGGGTTCCCAAGACCGATGCGCAAAAATCACTGGCCATGGGTGCGATCGCATTTGCCCCGAGCAATCCCAACATCGTCTATGCGGGCACCGGCGACGCGGTCTTCGCCTGCAGTTATTTTGGGGCGGGTTTGCTCAAATCAACGGACGGCAGCAATAGTTGGACGCTCTTGGCGACATCTACGTTTGCGAACACCAGCTTCAATAAAATCAAAGTACATCCGAGCGATGCGAACACACTCCTCGCTACGACAATCAACTTTAGCTACGCTGGGCGCGGCTGCGACTCGGCTCCCTCCGTCCCGCCGAGCGGTCTTTTTAAGTCTACCGATGGCGGAAACAATTGGACGCTAAAATTACCCGGCGAAGCAACCGATTTGGAAATCGATCCAACGAATTTTAACCGCCAATACGCTGGCATCGGAGATCCTACTGGCAGCTCCCTCAACGGAGTCTATCGCTCCACCGACGCGGGCGAGACGTGGGTTCCCATCATCGGTCCGTGGACTACGGCTTTCGGGGGCGTCGGGGTTGTCAAACTAGCTCTAGCACCCTCGAACCCCAATGTCATCTACGTCAGCATCCAAGACGCGAATAACGGCGTCGGCACCGACAGCGGGCTCTTGGGTTTATGGCGCACGTCCAATGCGTTTGATCCTATCCCCCTCTGGACTCAAGTCCCGACGGGGTCTACCGATAACAACACGGGAGTATACGGATACTGCGGTTGGAATTTTGGCTTCAACACCGCCCAGCCCAATTGTGCCTATGATCACTATGTCATTGTCGACCCCACGGACCCCAACACGCTGTACGCGGGCGGCATATCCTTGTGGCAATGCAGCGCCTGCAATGCTAAATTTCCTGCCTGGAGCGAAGTCAGCCGGATACGCAGCAGCAACGGAATTCATGCTGACCAGCAGACCGCGACCTGGCGTGGCAACCGGCTCATTGTGGGCAACGACGGTGGCGTCTGGAGCACGACTGACGCAGGAGTGACTTGGATAAATCATAACACGAATCTCTCGATCACTCAGCTCTTCGCAGGGGCTTTGCATCCGACGGATCCCAACTTCGCACTGGCCGGAGGTGTGGACAACGGCACCGAAAAATTCACCGGGACCTCTACCTGGCCCCTCGTTTTCGAGGCTGACGGTGCCGACGTGGCCATCTCATCGACCAAGCCCAACACCGATTGGGCGGTCGTGATTCAGTACCTGCGCGTCTTTCGCACCAAGAACGGAGGAGGCGGTTTCTCTGAGGCCGACGACGGAATCGACCGGACGGGCGCGCGGATCATCAGCCCCGTCCAAAAGTGTCCTACCGATGATAATGTCTTCATCGCCGGCAACAAGAGTGTCTGGCGCATCAATAGTTTTTTCAGCGCCCTTAGCCCTGTGTGGTTTTCCGACAGCCCCAATCCTCTGGATTCCACGGCCTCTCCGACGAGGCAGTTCATCACGGCGTTGGCTTTTGCACCCTCTGACCCAACGTGCAGTACCTATGTGGCCGCGAGCGCAGCGGGCAAGATTTTTTTGACCACAAACGGAGGCACGAGCTGGAGCGGCGACATCAGTGCCGGCGTCCCCGATCGCTACGTGACGGATTTAGCTTTTGCCCCGACCAACGCGAACATTCTCTACGCGACACTCTCGGGCTTCGACGAGGGCACGCCAGGGACACCGGGGCATCTCTTTAAGACAGTCAATGCTCTGGCTGTCTCTCCGAATTGGACCAATATCAGCCCCAACGTGAACATACCCTTCAACACGCTCGTCATCGACGCCGTCAACCCGAGCCTAATCCACATAGGCACGGACGTGGGCATCCTCAAAACAAACGATGGAGGAAATACTTGGTCTGTGCTCGCCACCAACAGCGGCCTCCCCAACGTGGCCGTCTTTGACCTCGAGGTCAACAACGCCACGGGCACCTTGATGGCTTTCACTCACGGGCGGGGTGTCTTCAGAGTGCAGAGCCAATCCGTGCCTCCGCCGGGCACCCCGGCGTTGGTGCACCTCGCACGCGATACGGGCAATTTTTACAGCGACGGCTCGTTCAACAGCGGTCGGAGCGCAGGAGGTGCGTTCAACGCGGGCTTCGGCGCGGATGTGGCCGAATGGGTGCAGGTGAGCGAATCTCTTGGACCCGGCGATGTCGTCGAGCTAGATATAAAACATCCGGGGAAATATCACAAAGCCAGCTCGTCCTACAGCAAGATGGTCTCGGGCGTCGTCTCCAGCCAGCCGGGCATGACGCTCGCCAACCCTCCCGGAACCTGGGTCAAAAACAAGAGCAAAACGCAAGCGCTCCTGGTACTGATGGGGCGTGCAATGGTGAAAGCCTCTTCAGAAAATGGCCCGATCCATCCGGGAGACCTGCTCGTGAGCAGCTCTCGTCCCGGCTACGCGATGCGCTGCAGCGATCTTCGCCTCTGCGAGGGAGCGATCATCGGGAAAGCGTTAGGCGCGTTGAACGAGCACCAGAAAGAAGGGTTTATTCTGGCGCTAGTCACGGCACACTAAAAATGTGATGCTTGCTTCGCTCCAGACGCATACATAGAATGGAGCTATGAGCGAGCTTTTCGCCAAAAAAACCAAGCAACGCGCTCCTCTGGCTGAACGGATGCGCCCGCGTACGTTGGACCAGTTCGCGGGGCAAGAGCATCTGGTCGGGACGGGGAAACCGTTGCGCAAGATGATCGAGCAAGGCGAGATTCGCTCTTTAGTTCTGTGGGGGCCACCGGGGGTTGGCAAGACGACTCTGGGAATGATCATCGCCAAATCCTTCGGCGCCGATTTTCTCAATTTCAGCGCCACACGCTCCTCGATTAAAGAGCTTCAGCAAGCGATGGAGCGCTCCAAACAAAAATTCAAAAGCTATCACACACGCGATCTGATCTTCGTCGACGAAATTCACAGGTTCAACAAAGCGCAGCAAGCAGCTTTTCTTCCCTACGTCGAAGAAGGCTCTGTGATCTTAATCAGCGCGACGACAGAAAATCCATCGTTCGAGATCATTAGTCCCTTGCTCTCGCGCTCTCAAGTCTTCGTCTTAAAAGCACTGAGCGAAGCTGACATTAAATCGCTCTTGCAGCGAGCGCTCATCGACAAAGAACAGGGACTCGGCGTTCGCGGGCTCAAGCTCTCTCCCGAAGCCGAGGCGTTCATTGCTCAATACTCCGACGGCGACGCGCGCCGGGCTTTGAACCTCTTAGAGCTCGCGGCCGACATTTCTGACAAAAAAGAGATTTCTCTCGAAATCGTTCAACAAGCGGCCCAGCGTAAACTCCCTCAGTACGACAAGTCCGGCGAAGAACACTATAATTTAATCAGCGCGCTGCACAAGAGCGTGCGCAACAGCGATCCCGACGCAGCGCTTTACTGGCTTGCCCGTATGCTGGCAGGCGGGGAAGACCCGCTCTACCTCGCGCGAAGAATCATCCGCATGGCGACCGAAGACATCGGCGTGGCTGACCCGATGGCTCTGGTTGTCGCCATGGCGGGGAAAGAAGCGTATGATTTTCAAGGCTCGCCGGAGGGCGAACTCGCGCTCGCCGAAGTGATCGTTTATCTCTCGACGGCTCCCAAGAGCAACTCGATCTACACGGCCTTCAAGCGCGCCCAGCAAGACGTAGAACAAACGCGCAATGAACCCGTTCCCTTGCACATACGCAATGCCGTGACGCAACTGATGAAAGACTTTGACTACGGCAAGGGTTACCAATACGCGCACGACTACGACGAGGGCGTCACGGAGATGAGTTGTTTGCCAGAGTCTCTAAAAGATCGCGTGTATTATGAACCTAAGGGCACTGGTCTTGAAGTTGAGATTAGCAAGCGACTCGAAGGGTGGAAAGAACTCAAGCGCCACATGGCAGGCAATACGAAAGATACAAAGAGCGAATGATCAGTAGAGGCACAGCATACTGTGATTCTACAATGAAAATTTTTTCACCCCCGCAGGCCAAAGATCGCCGTTCCCAGCCGAACCAAGTTTGCTCCTTCTTTAATCGCGACTTCGTAGTCATGCGACATGCCCATCGAGAGCCACTTCATCTCTACATTCGCGAGCTCCCTCAGTAACTCAAACAATTCTCGCATCCGGCGAAAGTGCGAGCGCACTTCTTCTAAGCTGGCGTACGGTGCGACGGCCATCAGACCTTGGATATGGACGTGAGAGAGCGGAGTGATCTGCTCGACCAAAGCTCGCGTTTCTTGAGGAACAATGCCGAACTTGCTCGCTTCGCCACCGACATTCACTTCGATCAGCACGGGCACCATCTTGTTCGCTTGGGCAGCTCGCTTCTCGATCTCCTGTGCCAGCTTCAAGCTGTCGACAGATTGAATGAGATCAAATAGTTCTAGCGCCGGCTTCACTTTGTTCGTCTGCAAATGCCCAATCAGATGCTTTTCGAGCGATGCTGATAATTGAGAAAATTTTGTCTTCGCTTCTTGCACTGTGTTCTCGCCAACGAAAGCGATCCCAGCCTCGGCAGCGATGAGGATCTCCTCAACGGAACGAGTTTTTGTCGCTGCGAGTATCTGGATTTCTGAGGGAGAACGTCCGCTGCGCTCGCAGGCGCGAGCGATTCTCTCTCGAATCTCCGCGATGTTTTGATGAATGAGCTTCTCGGTCACGCTTTCAGCATGTCCCGTGAAATAATTAGCTTCTGAATTTCTGAGGTGCCTTCGTAGAGGCGCGTGATGCGCGCATCTCGGTACAGACGCTCGACTTTGTAATCGCGAATGAACCCGTAACCGCCATGAATCTGGACAGCCGTATCGGCCACCTCGCTCGCGATCTCGGACGCGTAGAGTTTGGCGATCGAAGAGTCAGCCACATAGTCCAAGCCCGCATCTTTTTCCCAAGCCGAGCGATAGACCAGCAAGCGCGCCGCCTCGACCTTCACGCGCATATCGGCCAGCATAAACTGAATCGCCTGATGCTCAGAGATCAGCTTGCCGAACGTCTTACGCTCGCGCGAGTATTTTAACGCTTCATCGAGCGCGGCTTGCGCGATGCCCAGTGCTTGCGCCGCGATCCCGATGCGCCCGGCATCCAAAGTGACCATCGCGACCCTGAAGCCACGGTTCAGTTCGCCGATGATATTCTCTTTGGGCAGGACGCAGTTCTCGAAGAAGAGTTCACAGGTGCTCGTCCCGTGGATGCCCATTTTGTCCTCTTCTTTGCCGACCGTAAAGCCTTTTGTGCCCTTCTCCACCAAGAAACAAGTGACTCCCTTGTTGCCCGATTTTGGGTCCGTCGAGGTGAAGACGAGAAAAATATCCGCGAAGGCCGCGTTGGTGATGAAGCGCTTGGCCCCATTCAGTATGAAAGAATCACCCTTAGGGACGGCGCCCGTTTTAAGACTTCCCGCATCCGAACCGGACTCCGGCTCGGTCAGCGCAAATGCGCCAATTTTTTCTCCCGACGCGAGCGCCGGAAGATATTTTTTCTTCTGCGCTTCGTTCGCAAAGGTGACGATCAAATTATTGCACAGTGAATTCTGGACGCTGACGGCTGTAGAAGTAGACGCACACGAGCGCGAAAGCTCTTCCATCACGATTGCGTAGCTGACGGCATCCGCGCCACTGCCGCCATAATCTTCGGGAACAGTCATCCCCAAATACCCGAGTTTGCCCAGTTTTTTCAGGGCTCCAATCGGGAACTCATGGTTCTTGTCGAGTCTTTCGGCGATCGGCTCCAGCTCCTCGAGCGCAAACGCGCGGGCGGATTTTCGAAACATCTCTTGTTCGGGGCTCAGCGCAAACTCCATAAATTCCTCCTGTTTGGCCATTGGCTGTTAGCAAAAGCCAAAGACCAATAGCTCGATCATTCTACGGAGGCGCACTGGTTGGTTCAAACATCCTGTAATGCTGCGAGCAGCGTTTTTAGATCAAATATATGTCAGCTTTGTCTGTGGCTTTGACAAAAATTCACACCCGTTGCGAGTCACGACCACGTCTTCTTCGAGCCCAACGTAGCCCGCCTCGGTCTGAATGCCCAGTTCGAGCGTGAAGACTTGATGCGCTTCGATCGGTATCGTCGGACTTTCGCCATAGCGCTCCCAGCGCGGGCCAAGCAAGGCTCCTCCGTCGTGCGCGCTACGCCCTAATTGATGCCCGAGCGCGTGCTGATACTCCGGATAGTGTGCTTTTGTTAAAACTTTGCGAGCGATCGAGTCGATCTGATAACCGAGCACGCCCGGCTTCAGGTTGTCGGCCGCTGTTTGGATCGCGGCGACGACTGTATCAAACGCCTTCTTGATGGGGCCCAGAGCAGATTTCTCTTTCTTGCCCTTGGCATACCAGACGCGCTGCAGGTCTGAACAATAGCCGTCTTGCTTGACACCAAAGTCGATATGCACGAGATGTCCCGGCTTGAGTTCGATCAGCGTCGGCTGCGCGTGTCCTACGGGAGAATCGGGGCCAAAATTCACAATGGGACAGTGGTCCCAATCCCAGGCACTCTCTAAGCCCTTGTCTTTGAGTTCGCTATGCAAGAAGTCAGCGATCTCTTTCTCAGTGCGTCCCATCTTGAGCTTCTCCTCGACCTTGCCGAACATCTTTTCGGTGGTGCCGATCGCGGCTTTAATCAGCTCTAGCTCGGACTTAGATTTCCGCCCGCGCAGGCTTCGGACGATCGGGTCTGACGAGACGAAGCGCTCGACATAAGGGGTATCGCTCAGCAAGTCTCTCAAGAGCAAGTACATTCCGTAGGTCAGCCCGTCGGTCGCCGTGTTGCTCTTTGAATAATTTAGGGCAATCTTCTTGGGATTGAGGCGGGACAGCACTTTACGCAAGACATCGCGTGGAGTGGCAATATACTCGATGATCTCCGTATAGAGCCCGCTCTTCTGGAACGCGTCGGCGTCGAATTTGCCCGCGATGACGATGCGGTCGCCCTTGGCCGTGAAGATAAACGCCGACGACCAGACGACGCCCGACGGCGAGATCAATTTCAAGCACGGGTCGGCCAGCTCGGCGGTCTCACGGACGAAGGTCAACCAGCAATCAATTTGAGCTTCTTTGAGAATATCGACGACTTGATCGAGCTTTTCGGCTAAGATCGGCATCCCCTTCATGGGCCTTAAAATTCACCTCGGTATCGCCACGATTGTGCGCGAAGCCTGGACAAATGTCAAGCCCCTTGGCAAAAACGCTCATTTAGAGATAAAAAAATGACTGTCTTGAGGAAGAGACAAAACCCTAAAGACTAGCTTCAGCCAGCTCACTCCGTGATCTCGCCGTTCATCTCTCCATAAGCCCGTTTATCCCTCGCGCTTTTCTTGTCGTAGCTAGAAGTGCTATGCTGGATCAGGCCAAGTTGAGAGCTGAGATAGAAACAAAAATCATGGAAACGCTTCGACAAGATTGGAGTGATTGGCGCAGATGGCTCTGGCTCGTAGGCATTTTCACGCTGATAGGGTTGACATTCGCCCTACAAGAGATCATCCCTCACTTTTGGTGTATCGCCACAAATTGTGAGTCTCACATTCCCAAAGAGTGGTCCGTTTGGCTAAGCGCTGGGTATGTGTTGTTAACCGTCTATGCCATGATGCTGCTCGTGCCTTTGGTTTGGACTTTAGAGAAACGCCTTCATCTCCGGAATCTGGGTTGGAAACGTTGGCTGATCATGCACGGCACAATGAGCCTGGGTTTTATTTTACTCCATACCGAGGTCGACTGGATTGAGGCGAAGGGCAACTATGTGCAAATCCACGCAGGTCCTGAAGTTTATCGTCTGCGCGAGAAACTGAGCATGCTGGAGCAGCGCTTAGATCAAAGAAACTTTGCGCGCATTCATCGCAGTATGATCGTGAATCTCAATCGAGTGAAAGAGCTGCAGCCCTGGTTCCATGGGGAGTACCACGTTCATTTGAACGACGGAACGAAACTCACGCTGAGCCGACGCTACAAAGCCAAAGTAGAAGCCCAGCTTGGTAGTCGGCTTTAACCGTTAACCGTTGATTTCCATCAGCTTGCCGCTTATCTCGGCGTAATCCCATTTATCCCAAAACTCTTCTTTTGTTGCACTGAGCGGTTTATCCTGTTGACGAATCACAGATTCGAGGAGGGTTTTTATGAGAAAACGCAGCGTCAAGCGATGGCTGCTTTTGGGAATCGTAAGTCTGTCGATTGGCAGCCTAGGGTATGCCCAAACCCAACCACAAATCTCCGTGCTCAGCCGAGGAATTTGGGTGGCTGAAATGGGACAAATCTCGGGGCGTGAAGTGTTTACACTGACCCAATCCGGCGACGCCCTTCAATTGACCAGCGAGGGATATGTGCGTGTCCCCCAAAAATTGGAAGAACGCGTGAGCGCTGTCCTGCGCTTGTCTTTGGACTACAAACCCATGAGCTACACCGTCCTCCAGATGGTCGAGGAGCCGCCGGGCAGCAATTCGATCACTTTTATTCATGGGCAAGCGAGCATTTCAGGAGGGCAGGCGAGAGTGCGACGTGAGAAAGTTCCCAGTGGTACTCCTGAAGAAAAGACTCTGCAGACGACGAAGACGTGGGCGGTGTTGGAAGATGAGGTCCTTAGCCATATCCTACTTCTTCCTCGTCTCTATCAACTCGCTGGGAAGGCCGAGTTAGAGATCGCCGGTCTCATCCCTCTGGCTGGAGTCGTCGTTGAGGGAAAACTCAGTCGGCTCGCTCCGGTGCAGCTTGTCGCTGACGGGAAAGAGTCAACAGCGGAGCGTTTGCTGCTTACCGGAGGCAGCCAACCGACGGAATTACTAACTCAGCAAAGTGAACTGATCGGAGCGGTGCGTTCGGGGCAGAGAACTCCGTTTGTCTATCGGGGCGATCTCTTCCCCAAGGGATTTCAGGTGAAATAGTTCACTCACACTGACAGTCCAAGACCATCGCGATGAAGAGAAAACTGAGATAAGCCATCGAGAGAAGTAGAGTTGCGTCTTCCTAGGGAGCTCACTAAAATGTCCTTGTGAAGCCAGGTGTTCGATTCTATCTCGATCCGACAACCGGAATGCCGCATATCTATAAGCATGGAGTCACTGAAGATGAAGTTTCTGAAGTCTTGGCGAAGTCGGGTGAGGATCGGCTTGGTTACGAAGGAGCACGCGTTGCCATCGGGCGAACTCAAGCAGGACGATATTTGAAGATCATCTACGTACCTGAGGCGAGATCAGGGAGGACGTTTGTAATTACTGCTTACGAACTTCGTGGTAAACCACTCGCTGCATACAAACGCCGTAGACAAAGGAAAAGAAAACGATGAACAAAAAACCAAAAAAGAAAATTAATCAGCAGCTTCCGCAGGGATGGGATGAGGAGCGTGTGAAACGCGTTCTCGCCCATTATGAGACACAAACAGAGGCCGAGGCTTTGGCAGAAGATGAAGCACCTTTTGAAGACCCGACTAAGGCAACCATCGAAGTCCCTCGTGAGCTAGTGCCAAAGATACGACGCCTCATCGCTCAGCATCACGTCCATTAAAGCGCTTGCGATCGTTCCCAACTTTTTTGGCTATTTGAACTGACAATCGAGAACCATCGCGATGAAGAGTAGGCTGAAAGTTGAGTTCGCACGATGAACTGGATCGAGTGGATCCCGACAGCAAATGCCCTTCTCAATTTGTTGAGTGCTATTTTTCTCTCGGCAGGGCTTTTCTTTATCAAACAGGGACGCAAAAAAGATCACCAACGTTGTATGGTGACGGCGTTCGGGCTTTCGGTGCTCTTTCTCGTTCTCTATGTCATTCGCTATGCTATGACCGGCCCCACGCCTTACACGGGACCCTTCCGCCCGATCTATTTGTTGATTTTGGGGACGCACACCCCGTTAGCAGCCGTCACGCCCGTCTTGGCGCTCATCACGATCTCCCGCGCCCTGCGAGGCGATTTCATCCGGCATAAAAAGATCGCACGTATCACATTCCCGATCTGGATGTACGTCTCGATCACCGGCTTGATTGTCTATGGGATGTTGCACTATCTGCGTTGAGCGCAATTTACGGTCGCCGTGAAGGATCGTCACTGCGATAGACCATCATCACTATAATACCAGCGACTACCATCACAATGATGCCCAAAATGGTCCCGATCACCCAGAAGTTCATGATACCCGTAAGAGTACTATTGCATCGCGTAGGGCTCGCTCGGCATGCAAGATAAGACTATCGTAGAGCCAAGAAGGGTCGCTCACTTGCATTGACAGTCCAGTACCATCGCGATGAAGAGCAAGCTGAGATAAGCCATCGAGTAAAAGAAGAGTTGCTTCGCTTGGCGGTCGCCCGATGATGCCTTCATATTGAGCATGGCTAAAGCGACAAAGCCTAGACCGAGTACGGTTGCTCCTATCAAATACCCAAAGCCGACGATTTTTAAGGGGTAGAGCAGGAGTGAAATGAGCAGCATCGCTGCTGCATACAGTAAGATATAGTTCTTCGTCACTGCAGGCCCGCGTACGACCGGCAGCATGGGCAAATTCGCCTGTCGAAACTCTTCTGTCCGAAACAGTGCAAGCGCCCAGAAATGAGGAGGCTGCCAGAGAAACATCAGCGCAAACAGAATCAAAGCCTCGACGCCGATGTGGTTGGTCACCGCGGCCCAGCCGATGACCGGGGGTAACGCTCCCGCGATTCCGCCAATTTCAGTGCAGCGCGGCGTCGTGCGCTTGAGCCAGAGCGTATAGACCCCCACATACGAAACATTGGCCGCCAGCGCCAAGAGCGCCGCCAGCCAGTTTACAGAGAGTACCAAAACAATGAACGAGAGCACTTGGAGCAAAATGCCAAAGATCAGCGCCGACTCTGGCTTGAGCCGCCCTGCGGGCAGCGGACGATTACGCGTGCGCGTCATCCGCGTGTCAATGTCCCGGTCGATATAACAATTGAGCACCGCCGCCGAGGCCGAGGCCAACCCTGTTCCTAAGAGAGTGAAAAAGACGAGCCAGAGATCGGGTAACCCATGAGCAGCTAAATACATGGCTGCGAGCGTTGTCAATAAAACTAATAGCGTGATGCGCGGCTTAGTCAATGAAAGATAGTCCGAGAATGTTTGGCGATTGAACGTATTAACGGCTTCCATCTTAGGCGACCGCCTTTTCAGATTTAGGCGAGACTGACTCCCCCGTAGCCGCTACTACCCGGGTGCCGAAAGTTTTCACGCAGAGCGTCACTAAGAGAGCGAGGATCGCCGCCGCGACGGCCAAGTGCGTCGTCGTGACGTGCACTTGCAATTGGGTCCAGACGCTCATCGCTCCGAGCAAAATCTGCACCAAGACCAGCCCAAAAGCTCCGTGCGCGAGCATAATCACAGACCGAGGCTGCTTCATCTTTGAGGCTTTCATCGCGAGCCAGCCAATGAGCAAAGCTGCCACGACTCCCATCATACGGTGCAGAAGCTGCAGCCCCACGCCGGCCGGATTGCCTTGATCATTACACAACGGAAAATCGAGACAGGCCAAGCCCGCGCCGGTGTGCCGCACGTAGCCGCCGATCAGCATCTGAATGTAAACAATGAATGTCGAAACCAGCAACAGTTGTGAAAACCCAGCGTTCGCGATGACTGAATACTGCGATGTGCGCGAGGCGCGAAAGGCCAATGCGGTGATGATGACCATCGTCGCGAAGAGCCCGAGCCCTACAGCCAAGTGCGCCGTCGTCACTTCGGGTGATGTCAGCTCTAGCTTCACGGTCAGCCCTCCTAAACCCGCTTGTATGATAACTAATACCAAGGAGAGCGCCGAGAGCATTTTCATCCCCTGACGCCAAGCGACGATCGCGCTCACTAAAACTAGAAAGCCAGCCAGCGCCGCCACCAAGCGATGGCTCCACTCGATCGCGACCTCTGGGTTCGTAAAGTCGGGGATGAGCTTCCCGTGGCACAAGGGCCAGTCAGGACAACCGAGCCCGGAGCCGGTGCCGCTCACGACTCCGCCTACTAAAAGCAAAAGAAAGACAGCGATCGTCGTCAACAGTGCCAGAAATTTTAACATCTTCTCTACTTACTTCCTCCCGAAGAGAGGCTCTTGATGTACGCGATGATCGCGTCGAGCTGCTCCTCGTTGAGAGTTTTATACGGCGGCATGACGTTTGGGAAACTTTTCACGATCTTGGCACCAGGGTTAACGATAGATTCTTTCAAATAGGCTTCATCGGCTGTGACTGTAGTGCCCCCTTCCAGCTCTTGTGGACTGCCATAGAGTCCTTTCCAACTGGGGCCGACGATCTTTTCTCCCGTCACGCTATGACAGCTAAGACAGCCGTTGGACTGAGCCAATTGCATCCCTTTTTCGATGGGATTTGTCGTCCCCCCGTTTTTGTCCGGTTCTTCTATGACAGGCTTTCCGGTCGTTAACCATTGATGCGTTTGCCGGACACCCCACACATAATCTCCCTCGCTCAAGCCAAAGATCACTAAAGCCAAGAGCAGAGAGACGGGCGGCACAATGGCATAGACAAGGCCGGGTCGCTCCGCGCGCAGCTGCATAAAATACGTCACGCTTAAGACCGCTTGCAGGAGCGCGATGGCGATGAAAATCACGCGCCGCAGCCATAAGGGCTCAATTTGCAGGAGGAAGACAACGTACGAGAGCGCCACGAGCGCGACGATAAATCCCCAAACTTTAAGACACGTACCGATCGATATATGTTTATGTTCTTGCTTATTCATGGTGTGAATCTCCTCGAGAACCTAGAACAGATAGAAAAAAGGGAAGAGAAAAACCCAAACGAGGTCCACGAAGCCCCAGTAGAGCCCGACGAGTTCTACAGACAGATAGTCACGTTTCTGCTCATACACGCCACGAGAGGTGCGCAGAGCGATAATCGAGAGCAATAAAACCCCGATCGTCACGTGCATTCCATGGAAGCCCGTCAGCATGAAAAAATTGGCCCCGAACTGCGGAGCGCCCCAGGGGTTGGTCCAGGGCCGCGCTCCCTCCCGGATCAGGTTCGTCCATTCCACTGCCTGAAGGCTCACGAAGATCGCGCCGAGCAGGGCCGTCAGCCCCGTCCACATCGCGGCTCTCTTTTGATCATGGCGCAGCCCATAGATCACGGCGAGCGTCATGGTCGCGCCGCTGCTGAGCAGAATGAGCGTCATAATAGCGACCAACAAGAGCGGGATCTCCGCTCCGCCGACATGCAGGGCGAAGACTTCTCCGGTATTGGGCCAAGGAGCCGTGGCCGCAATGCGGGTGGCCGCGTACGCCGATAAGAAACTACCGAAGACGAACGAATCCCCCAGCAGGAAGATCCACATCATGGCCTTGCTCCAGCGCACTCGGAAAGTCTCGCGGTCAGAGGCCCAGTCCGCCACCAATCGACGCAGCGAACCGGAGCGCTCTTGTTGTGGCTGTTCCATCGTTCACTTCCTCCTTTAACTCATCGCTTCTTTCTCAGTACTTATTTTTTGCTTTTTATTATTTTTATGAGACAAACCAGATGAAGCCAAAGATCGCCAGCCAGACGAGCAACAAAAAGTGCCAGAAGAGGGCGCACAGTTCTATCTTGATCCCGCTCTTCGCGAGAGCCGTCTCCGGGAGCCGTACGATAGAGACAGTAGCCCAACCCCAAGCGATCAAGCCGGCCAGCAGATGCAGGCCGTGCAGCGTCGTGAGCAAATAGAAAAAGCTGCTCGACGGGTTGGAGGAGAGCCCGTACCCCGCGATGTATAGCGCTTGCCACGCGAGCAGCTGGCCGAGCAAGAAGAGCACCGCGAAAGCTCCTCCCAAGAGCCACCAGAAGCGGGTTCCCTGAAGATCGCCGCGTCGCGCGAGTCTTCTGGCCCACTCCATCGCGGCACTGCTGAGCACCAAGAATCCTGTGTTCAGCCAGAGAATTCCCAATCGGGGCAAGATGCTCCAGTCGGTCCCGGTTTTGCGCTCTACGTACGCACTGAGGAGCATCGAAAAGACGACGGTCGCCGTCACCAAGAAGAGCCAGAGACCGGCCTTTGCGGTTGCTAATCTTGGTTGATCATGGTCTCCACCGTGGTCACTGTTAGAGTTCCATCCGTCGGGTCCTCCGGGACCTCTACTGTTGCCATGGGAAGCTTCTTCCATCCTCGGGTGAGTAGGAGTGTGTGCTGGAAGGTTCATTAGTGTTTGGTCTTCCCGGAGGCTTTTGCTTTTTGGGCGGGCCCGCCGGCCACATTCTGGGGAGTAAAGTCTTGTGAAGCTCCGGGGACGCTGTAATCATACGCCCAGCGATAGACCACGGGTTCTGTGGGTCCCCAGTTGCCATGCACGGGCGGCGTCTGGGGTGTCTGCCACTCGAGCGAGGTCGCCTTCCACGGGTTGCCCTCGGCTTTCTTGCCTTTGAATATGCTCCAGACCAGATTGAACGCAAAGACGAGCTGAGCCGCGCCGACGGTGAGCGCCGCAATGGTGATGAAGATATTCAACTCATGGCTGGAAGGGGGCAGCTGAGTAACCGCCTCGTTGGTGTAGTAGCGACGCGGCATGCCGGCAGCACCCAGCCAGTACATGGGGAAGAAGATCGCGTACGTCCCCACGAAGGTCACCCAGAAATGAAGCTTGCCCAGCGTCTCGTTGTACATACGCCCGATCGCCTTGGGGAACCAATAATAAATGCCGGCAAAGATGCCCAAGATCGCTGAGACGCCCATCACCAGGTGAAAGTGCGCTACGACGAAATACGTATCCGTCAACGGCACATCTACTGCCGTATTGCCCAAGTACAGCCCCGTCAAGCCGCCCGCGACGAAGGTGCTGACAAACCCGATGGCATACAGCATCGGAGTCGTAAACCAGAGATTTCCGCCCCAGAGCGTCAGCATCCAGTTATACGTCTTGACGGCCGAAGGGATGGCGACCGCCAACGTCGCGATGGCGAACCAGAAGGCAAAGTAGGGATTCATGCCGCTTACGAACATGTGATGCGCCCAGACGAGAAAGCTGAGGCCGCCGATCGCGAGAATCGAGATGACCATGGCCTTGTAACCGAAGATGGGCTTTCGGGAAAAGTTGGCAATGATGTCAGAAACAACGCCCATCGCCGGAAGGATGACGATATAGACTTCGGGATGCCCAAAGTACCAGAACAAGTGCTGGAAGAGAATCGGGTTACCGCCCTCGTGACCGAGCTGGCGCCCAAACTGATTCACCAAGGGGATGAAAAAGCTCGTGCCCGCGAGGCTGTCCAAGAGCAACATGACCCCTCCGACGAAGAGCGCCGGAAAAGCCAAGAGCGCCAGTACCGACGCGACGAAGATTCCCCAGACGGAGAGGGGCAAGTACATCAGCGTCATCCCTTTAGCTCTCAATTGCAGGACGGTCGTCACGTAATTGAGTCCGCCCATCGTTCCGGACGCAACGAAGACGGCGAGCGACATAAGCAATAGTCTTATTCCCCACTCCGATCCTGGTGAGGCTCCGGGCAGAATAGACTGAGGCGGATAGATCGTCCAGCCTCCCCCGGACGGTCCCCCGGGGACTATAAACGCCGCAAAGAGCAAGATCACCGAGACAAAATAAGTCCAGTAGCTCATCATATTCAAGAACGGGAAAGCCATATCCCGCGCCCCGATCATGAGGGGGATAAGATAATTCCCGAACCCGCCCAAGAGAAAGGCTGTCAAGAGATAGATGACCATGATCATGCCGTGCTGGGTCATGAATTGAAGATAGTTATCCGGCTGGATGAGCGAGAGTTGCCCCGGAAAAGCCAACTGCAACCGCATCAACCAAGAAAAGACCATGCCGACGACGCCGACGAGTAACGCTGTGATCGTATACTGCATCGCGATCACTTTATGGTCTTGACTGAAGATATATTTTGTCCAAAAACCTGTCGGTTCGTGTTGGTGGGTCTCCTCATGTCCATGGGTTTCGGGGAGACCCGCGGCGTGCTCTTGCATTCGTTAGCTCCTCCCTCACTTAGTTCCCAGCGTCTGGGAGACGGTGGGCTGTTGCTTCAACCATTTTTGGAATTCTTCCTCACTCTCCACGATCACGGAGCTTTTCATCTTGTAGTGGCCGATTCCGCACAGCTCCGCGCACAAGACCTCGAAAGTCCCCGCCTTGTTGGGCGTGAACCAGAGCCGGGTGATCCCCCCGGGCACGGTATCCATCTTGACCCGAAATTGAGGCACATAAAAGCTATGGAGCACGTCCTTTGCGCGCAGCTCCAGCTCCACAGGCTTATTGACCGGGAGGTGCAGCGTTCCTCCCGCTGAAATAGCCACATCATCCTGGCCGGCTGGGTCTTTGAGATCGACGCCCAAGGAATTTTTGGCATCGATGAATCGAATATTCGATCGGCCCAGCTTGCCGTCTGCTCCGGGATATCGGTAAGCCCAGGCCCATTGTTGGCTGACCACTTCAAGCTTGAGCGCATCGGCGGGGGGCTGTATGAAGCTCGAGTAGACAAAGAGTCCCGGTGCCAGCAGAAACACGATCCCTATGCTCGTGACGATGATGAGTATCTTCTCTAGCCGATGGTCATTCACCAGGTAAACGGCCCGACGCCCGTCGCGGTGACGGTAACGGTAGATAAAGTAGGCCATGACCGCATTGACTGCGATGAACGCAATCATCGTCACGATGGTCGTGACGATGATCATGCTGTCTATGCTGCCCCAGTTTGAGGCCAGTTCGGGCAATCCCCACGGGCCGACGAAGGTGATAATGGTCGTGCCGACGACGATAAGAACCAAAACGATCGCTAGAATTATACCTTCCATAATTGGCAAAATTCTATATTACGCAGCTACTGATTGCAAATATTTACTTAACCAGAGCCGACAAGTTCGGCTTGTTACACACGATTACCATTCTAGCCCTAGATTCTTCGCTACTTCTTTTGCCGGGATTCCCTGCACGCCCTTGCACTCACGGCTAGTGCTTCGTCTCAGACGGGCTTTGACCTCTTCGCGCAATTCCAGCCCTTCATCGGGATCTCCGAATAGTTCGACGAGCTTATGCTCAACCATCTGCTCGATGAGCAATCTGAGTTCATCTACTGTTAGGTCTTTAACTTTCGACATATGATCTCTCTCTCAACTAATATGAATTCTATGAGATATCTTCTTCATTGTCAGAGTTGCTCTTTCTTGCCATATCTCGCGCTTGGATTAACCAGTAAAGCAACTCTATGTTTCTTTATATTGATCCAGATGTCCATCTCTCCCATCGTAAGAGCAGTATTGAAGTCCACATCAAGTTTCTCCTTCTTCTAGCGACCTTCAAGATTATACCGATCAATATGCGCAAAGCCATACGCTTTCATGGCAATATATGACTGGCTTACGAAGACTCAGGGGTAGACAGAAAAGCCCTCCTGATGGAAGTGCTCATCTGTGGCCAAAGCAGCAGCAAGTCCCAAGCGACGCATGAGCACGAAGCTCGTGCAATCCGTAAAGCTGTATTCTTTGTCCGAACGGTCTTGGAGGAGTTGCCACGCGGCTTCCTCGTCCGAATGGGTAACGCGCTCCATATGCACGACTTGCGCATTGCGCAACGTGGCTCCAACCGCAAACGCTTCTGCATGGCCCATTCGCCTTCGGACCAAAGTAATCAGCTCATCGAAGATGTAGTTGGAAGTCACTAAGCTACCGGAGAAATCTTTTAAAAAGCGAGCGACGGCAGTGTGATCGGGATCGGCGCGGTTTACGTAAGCGTACCAAGCGCTCGTGTCTACAAAGATGGTTCGTAGACTCTGACGTCTACGTGGAGCGGCCATAGAGAGCCTGGTCGTGATCCCGGCCGGTGAGGTGCGGATCGCGGCCCAGGCCGGCGAGCGCCTCCAGATTTGGGCGCTTGCTTGGCTTCTCTGGTTGGAAAAGAGATTGATCTAAAATTTGTCGCAGCAAAGCAGACAGGCTAAGCCCTTCCTCGTGGGCCAGCCGCTTTAACATCTCATAATGTCGGCGCTCGAGCAGAACTTGCGTTCGGTGTAAGGTTGGCATTTGGGATCACCTTGCTGAGATATTACATCATTACATCGCTATAGACAAGAAGTGTTCCGGAGAAGCTCGGCTCCATCACGATGCCTTCATGGATTTCTGAATTCGACGGCAGTACTTCTCCGTAAGTTCGAAATTTAAATCAAACTGTCACCAGCTCCAGCTTCTCAATCCGCGACCGAATGGGGCTGAGCTTTTTGATATTTATCCATACCAGAGGCTGATCTTCTGAAGTATGTTGCTTCGCAGCATACTCACGGTTCCAGGTATTAAATTCTTCATCACCTTCCACTTGGAAGAAGATACATGCCCTGGAGCCGATTTTTTCAGTAATCTCTGGATGCTCTATAACATAACGGTTGAACTCAAAGGCCAGCTCAACTACACGTTGTGCAAACTCTTGATCCTTCTTACTTATCTTTTTATCATTCTTTTTCATGGCCACTCTCCTCTCAGAAAGCGCTCACGATAGACTGGCCAATTTTGCTTAATGTCACGCTCCGCTAGCGTTAACGCTGTATTATAATCCAAGTGAAGGCGCTCCTTCTTCTGCTTGCCTTTCAGATTATACCGATCAATGTGGGCAAACCCATGAGCTGTATCGTAGCGCTTCACAGGCTTGTTTTTTACGTCGAGCTGAACTGCGAATTCAACGACTTGCCCTCTTTCAATGACGTGTGCAATCCGAATAATTACATCTGGCGGGAAAGGTATAGTATACGCGGTCTTGAAGACTCTCATATGCCTCTGAATATAACTTTATCGATCTGTACCTGCTCCCACGAGAGCTTTCAGTTTCTTTTTGCCATTCACCCGCATGGGTTCTGACACTTTCAGCATCTCTTTCAAATACCGTCCTGTATGCGACCCCTGTACAGAAGCTACTTCTTCGGGTGTGCCCTCAGCAACAAGTCGACCGCCGCCGTCGCCGCCCTCGGGTCCCAAATCAATAATCCAGTCGGCTGTCTTGATGACATCCAAGTTGTGCTCGATCACAACAATCGTGTTGCCGACGTCGACTAATCTATGCAAGACGCCCAAGAGTTTCTCGACATCGGCCATGTGCAGGCCCGTCGTCGGCTCGTCCAGAATATAGAGCGTTCTTCCTGTATCACGCTTACTGAGCTCTGTCGCTAATTTCACGCGCTGGGCCTCACCACCGGAGAGCTGTGTCGCGGGTTGACCTAAGTGAATATAACTGAGCCCAACGGCGTGCAGAGTTTCTAACTTGCGATGGATGGATGGGATCACTTCAAAGAAATGGAGAGCTTCTTCGACCGTCATCGCGAGCACGTCGGCGATGTTCTTCTCTTTGTACTTGATCTCTAAAGTCTCTCGATTGTAGCGCTGGCCCTTGCAGACTTCGCAGGGGATGTAAACATCGGGCAGGAAGTGCATCTCTATTTTGATGAGACCATCGCCCTTGCAGGACTCGCAGCGCCCGCCCTTGACGTTAAAGCTAAAGCGTCCGGGCATGTATCCGCGGGCACGAGATTCGGGGACTTTTGAAAAAACTTTTCGGATGTCGTCGAAAAGCCCCGTGTACGTGGCGGGGTTCGAGCGCGGCGTGCGCCCGATCGGAGACTGATCTATCTCGATGATCTTATTGATATTGTCTAGGCCGAGAATCTCATCGTGAGCACCCGGCCTCTCAACTTTGAGCCCCAAGCGCTGCGCGACGCCACGATACAAAATTTCATCAATCAGCGTGCTCTTGCCCGAGCCGGAGACGCCGGTGATACAGCAGAAAATTCCGAGCGGAATTTCTATGTTGAGATTCTGGAGATTGTGTTGGCGCGCGCCCTTGATAGTGATAAAGCCATTCGACTTGCGACGTTCCTTCGGAACCTGAATCTGGCGTTTCCCACTGAGATACGCGCCCGTGATCGATTTTTCAAAACTCATAACTTCTTCGACGGAGCCAGCGACGATAACATGCCCGCCGTGTGCACCCGCACCGGGGCCGATGTCAACCACAAAGTCCGACTCGCGAATCGTTTCTTCGTCGTGCTCCACAACAATGACAGTGTTGCCCAAATCTCGAAGTCCCTTGAGCGTGTTGAGCAGTCTTCGATTGTCGCGTTGATGCAGACCAATGCTCGGCTCATCCAGAATATAGAGCACGCCGACCAGCCCAGAGCCGATCTGCGTCGCAAGGCGAATACGCTGAGCCTCTCCTCCAGCGAGCGTACCCGCTGAGCGATCGAGCGTCAGATATTCTAAGCCTACATCGAGCAGGAATTTGAGGCGTACGCGAATCTCTTTGAGCACTTGATGCGCGATCAACTTTTCGCGCTCGGTCAGCTTCAGTTCTTCAAAGAAGCGATACGCGTCTTTGACAGACAGAGCACTCGTTTCCATGATATTTTTGTCTGCGATCTTCACGGAAAGACTTTCCGGGCGCAAACGCTTTCCCTTGCAGTCGACACATGCCCGTGAGCTCATGTACTGTCCGATCTCTTCGCGTACGATTTCCGAGGTAGACTCTCGGTAATTGCGTTCTAGATTTCCAATCAACCCACTGTAGGTACTTTGAAAAGTACGAGTGCGACCATAGTTGTTCGTGTAGAGAAAACTCACTTTGGCTCCGTTGATCCCATAGAGCAAGATTTTCAATTTGTCTTGAGGCAGCTGGCCCAAGGGCTTATTGGGATCGATCTTGTACTCCTGGCAAACTCCCGACACAACGCCCTTGAGCCATTTACTATGCGAATTCGCCCACGGGATGAGTCCGCCCTGACTAAGAGACTTATAGCGATCGATGACCATATCGGGGTCGATCTCCATCTTAAAGCCAAGGCCGGTGCAGGTCTGACATGAGCCGAACGGGCTGTTGAACGAGAACATTCTCGGCTCAATTTTCGCGTAGCTGATCCCGCAATCTGGGCAAGCGAAGTGCTCGCTGAAGAGCAGCTCTTGCTTCTGGTCAACCAAGTCAATCAGAACGAGACCGCCTGCGCGCTTGAGCGCCGTCTCGACTGCATCTGTGATACGAGTTTTTATTTCAGATTTGACCGCGATGCGATCGACGATAATTTCAATAGTATGCTTTTTCTGTTTGTCCAGTTTAATTTCGTCGCCCGTGCTTAAGTCATAGACCTTGCCATTGACGCGCACGCGGGCGAACCCCTCTTTGCGTAGCTCTTCAAAGACTTTCCTGTACTCGCCCTTACGACCACGCGCGATCGGCGAGAGAATCTGGATTCTTGTTCCATCGCCGAGCGCCAAAATTTGATCGACAATCTGTTGCGCGCTCTGCTGCGAGATTGCTCTTCCACACTTGTAACAATGAGGCTTGCCGATGCGCGCGAAGAGTAATCTTAAGTAGTCATAGATTTCCGTGACCGTGCCCACCGTCGAGCGCGGGTTTCTATGCACAGTCTTCTGGTCAATCGAGATGGCCGGCGAGAGACCTTCGATGAAATCCACATCTGGCTTTTCCATCTGGCCCAAGAACTGGCGCGCGTAGGCTGAGAGCGATTCGACATACCGACGCTGACCTTCGGCGTAGATCGTGTCGAACGCTAATGAAGATTTTCCGGAGCCCGAGATGCCCGTAAACACAACTAACTTATTCCGTGGAATCTCTAAGTCAATATTTTTGAGATTATGCTCACGCGCGCCCTTGATGATGAGTTTCTCGGTATGCAAAATAGGTCCCTCCTTTAGGATGGGCCTCTCGATTCCCCTCATGTAGACTCTACAAATAGGCAGGCTTGACCACTCGCTCTCCTCGAGCGGTTTGCCTATTTTACACGATGAGACTCAACTACGCCAAAGTTTCAAAAATTCTTCTCGCGAAATTTTCATATCTCGAATAATCTTTCGCAATAATCCCCGGCCAATATCCTCTCCTGAATGAATAGGAATTTCGGTCATTCGCCCATCGGGATGCACATAGATAGCATGACTGCCTCTTTGCCGAATGAATCGAAATCCCACTCTCTGCAACACTGCTACAACTTCACGAGCCTTGAGAGTTGGTAACTTATCACTCATCGAACGGGCTTAGATGCTTTGATAGTGACTCGTTGAATACCGATAAATTCTGTGGATTGTTTGGTTAACGGACGAACTTCTAAGTAGAGTTCAATTGCTTCCTTGATACGTGGCAGCAATTCATCGAGCGACTTGGCCTGCGTATGGCATCCGGGTAACTCCGGGACATCAGCCACATAGTAGCCATCTTCGTCCTTCTCGATGACCACATAAAACTCTTGTAGTTTTGTTGCAGATTTGACAGCCTTAGCCATGCTTACTCCTTATAGCACTTAATACGCCTTCGCGAAGATCACTTTCTCCTTTTCTCCTTGGAATTCTATGCTACCTTTGCCAGCTCCAGCTTAGCTATTCTGGAACGTGCAGGCTTGAGCTTCTTAATCTTAATGTAAACAAGAGGGTGATCCGCTTCTGCATTTTTCTCTGCAACCTCACGCGCCCATTCGTTCAACGCTTCGTCTTCTTCAATTTGCAAAACAACATGAGCCCCATAAGGAAGCTTTTTAGCAAACTCTGGATGTTCGAGAATATACTTGTCAAATTCTGAGATCAGTTCGCTATATTTTAGCTCGAAGGCATTCATGGATAACCTCCTTTCAAGAACCTCTCTTTATAAGTCTGCCAATTTCGGTTGATATCTCGATCCGCCAGACTGAGTGCTTCTTTGTAATCCATAAGGGACAAATCGTCTGTCTTCTTCTTGCCCTTCAAATTATACCGATCGCGATGGGCGTATCCATGCGAGCAGTCATAGCGGAGCACTTCTTTCCATTCGCGCTCCACTTTAACTTCCAATTGAATCACAAAGTCAACGACCTTGCCTCGCTGTACCTTATGGTAATGCCGTTTACGCATGTCATCACTTAAATCGATGAGATAAAAAATTTCAGACAAACTTGGCCCACCTCTTCACCAACACGTCTAATACGCCTTCGCAAAGATCACTTTCTCCTTCGAATCTTTGCCGCAATGAATACACTTGCCCGGTTTGTTGTCCCGATCGAAAGGGATGCATCGCGCGGTTGCTTTCGTTTCTTCTTTGATCTTCGCCTCGCACTCGCGCGAGCCGCACCAGTAAGCACGCACGAAGCCCTTGCTGCCCTCGCCTTCCATGAATTTTTTGAACTCGTCATAGCTACCCAATTCAAACGTGTTCTCATCTCTAAACTTCTTCGCACGCTCGAACAGATTCTTCTGAATTTCATCAAGCAATACCGGAACTTTTTGTGCTAATTGCTCTTGAGGCACAAACGCTTTCTCTTTCGTGTCCCGGCGCGCGAGCACGACTTGGTTCTTCTGTAAATCTTTGGGACCGATCTCCATTCTCAGAGGCACGCCGCGCAGCTCCCACTCGTTAAAGCGCCAGCCGGGGGACAGTTCTTCGCGCGCATCGACTTCGATCCGAACGTTCGGAAGCCCTCGCTTGATACGCTCGACCGTTTCCATCACTTTCGTCTTGTCATCCACGTTATCGCTCTTATAGATCGGGACGATCACGAGCTGCACCGGCGCGAGTCTGGGAGGCAGAATCAATCCGTGATCATCGCCATGAGTCATAATGATGCCGCCGATGATGCGCGTGCTCATGCCCCAGCTCGTCGTCCAGCAATGCTGGAGCTTATTTCTCTTGTCCAAATACTGAATCTCGAAGGCTTTCGCGAAGTTCTGGCCTAGATTGTGCGATGTGCCGGATTGTAGCGCGCGCTTATCGCCCATCATCGCTTCGATCGTGTAGCTTCTAAGAGCGCCCGCAAACTTTTCGCTCTCGCTCTTGCGCCCTGGAATGACGGGCATGGCGGCTTCGTTCTCGGCAAAGTCCGTGTAAACTCCCAGCATTCGCAGCGTTTCTTCTTCGGCTTCTTGCTCGGTCGCGTGCGCTGTGTGTCCTTCTTGCCACAAGAACTCCATCGTGCGCAAGAAGAGCCGGGTTCGTAATTCCCAGCGCACGACGTTCGCCCATTGGTTAATCAAAAGCGGGAGATCACGATACGAGTGAATCCACTGTTTGAAAAAATACCCGATCACGGTCTCTGAGGTAGGTCGCACGACTAGGGGCTCGGCCAGCTCTTCACCGCCGCCGTGGGTGACAACCGCAAGTTCGGGTGAAAAGCCTTCAACGTGCTGAGCTTCTTTCTGTAAAAAGCTCATCGGGATGAAGAGCGGGAAGTAAGCGTTCTTGTGGCCAGTGGCCTTGAATCGAGTGTCTAGCGCTTTCTGGACATTTTCCCAGAGCGCGTAGCCATAGGGTCGGATGACCATGCAGCCGCGCACGGGAGCGTAATCGGCGAGTTCGGCGCGTTGCACGACTTCGTTGTACCAAGCTGAAAAATCTTGACTTCTTGGAGTGATCTTCTCATTGCTCATAAAATGATTCCTCGCTTCAGTGTTCTGATCTCAATCTGAGGAGTCTATCGTAAGGGCTGCGAAAAGTAAGTTCAACTCTAGGCGAAGGAAAGTTTGGCGAAATGTGAGCAAAGCGAACATGAGCCGCCGTTGTCGTTTCTGTACTCGTTCTTTGACTTTGCATTTGGACTCAATTCCCAAGTCGACTTCCAGTCGACCAGTCCGAACCCTTCGGCTTTAAGCCGAGGGTCGTTCAGTACAATTCTATCTTCGCAAATTATACTTTTAGGCTAAGAAGTATAATTCTTATTTTCTATTCATCTAATGAGATGATTTCCATGATCTCTTTAGCAATATAGGTTTTCCCGTAAGAAATTTCTCCTACCTGTCTCAGAATACCTGCTTTAACTAGTTTTTCGATGTTGACCCGTGCGCTAGGGTAAGTCACCTCTAAATGAGCTTGAGCTTGAGGAATAGTAATTAACGGTGTCGTAAACAGATAATCCAGCAGACGAATCAGCAGAACCGAAGCACGAGTTTCTGTCAAACGTTTTCGCCATTTGATCTGCAAATCCTGTAGTTGCTTCGCTTTACTGATAGCATCACGCGACTGTTCAACCACTCCCTTTAAGAAGAACAAGAGCCACTCTTTCCAAGTTCCGCGTTCACTTACTGCGAGAAGAAGGTCATAATAATTTTGACGATGGCGCTCGAAGTAGGCGCTCAGATACAGTAAAGGCAGCGGCAATAAATTCCAATGCACCAGTAAGAGCGATATCAGCAATCGTCCGATCCGTCCATTACCATCAATGAAAGGATGAATGGCCTCGAACTGATAGTGAATCAAACCGATGCGAACGAGCGGCGGATAAGTGCACTTTCTGTGAAGATACTGCTCAAACTCACGAAGAGCTTCATGCATGACCGCCACTGGAGGAGGCACAAAGATTGCTTCATTTAATTTACAGTCTGGGCGTCCTAGCCAATTCTGACGATCGCGGAATTCTCCAGGCTTGGTCTGCTCGCCATGCACTCCTTCCATCAAACGTTCGTGCAATTCGCGGATGAGACGCAAGCTGACGGGCAACGTCTTCAGCCGTTCTAGGCCATATTCGAGAGCGTGCACGTAGTTCAACACTTCTCGCACATCAGATTCCGGCGGAGGCGACTGACCAGCCTCATAAGCGTAGAGGTCGGTTAAGTCCGCCTGAGTACCCTCGATGCGAGAAGACAATACGGCTTCGCGCCGGACAAACGGTCTTATGAGTAGGTTAGGATTTTCCAGATGGCGACCGAGCCCTGCCAGCTCTCCTAACGCGCGATCGGCTTCAGAAAGTGCATTGACCAATTCGGCATCCCATGACAGCGTGAGTGGAAGAGGATTGGGCACGAAGGCATGATAGGCTGTTTCACCACGGCCTACTTTGATGAGACATCCGGCTGAGCTATTGCGCAAGCGATCGGGGTTCATACAGATTTATATCCTTCTTTAAGTGTGAAGATGGTTTATCGTAAGGATAGGATAGAGCAAGTGCAAATAATGTCTGAGGTCGACAGTTCAACTTGCTTATGTAACTCGAGTTTTATTGTTATGGCTTAATAAAAAATTCTTGCGAAAAATTTTCATTACACTTATCGAATGAAAATATTTTTTAGTAGGCTAGGTCTACCTGCTGAAATTATGTTGCTAACATTTGTCGCCGCTAAGAAATCTTATTCTTAAAATGAGCTTTAAGGCTTCCGTTATTGGTACTTCTGGAATCATCGAAAATGATACCGTTTGCCCCGCATCCACATTCTGTATAGGTAAGTAGTGATTTGCAATGGGCTGGTTTTTGTCATTCCATAGGGTACCTTCAAGCCCCAGGAATTTGTAACAAGTTTTACTCTTATTCACGATGGCTCCTGATATAGAAGTACGAGTAGTGATAAACTCTTTATAGAACAGGCTGCCGAAGAAAACCCCTTGAACGTTTTCGACGGGGAACAAATTACTCGAAGTCTTAACGAAGGAATTGGGTACCCAGCCGATCACCGCGATTTTTGTGACGGAGTCTGTCGATTGTAGGGTCATTACCTATGCGTTCGAGTTCAAGGTTCCTATCACTTTGCCCTCATCGGATTTGAAATCTACCGACGTTTGACTGATTGTCGATAAGCTAAAACCCAGTACAAACATTACAACGCCGATAAGAAAATTTATACGTTTCATATTTTCTCCCTTTCCCGTGAGTCGCTAAATTATACCTTATCTGATTTTCTGGAACGAGACGAAGGCAATTGTTTAAGGGAAATCGGTGCTCAAAAAACGGGTGCCAAAACTCACACCAAGAAACCTTCGTCAGCTCCTAAGGCAGGTAGCATCTAGAATTCGCTCCTTCTATACGCAGCCTTTAGATGTTGTTTCTAAAGCTCGCCTCATCATAGAATAGTATTCAGCGCAGCAATATTGTCCAGATGTTAACAAGTTGCCGATTACGGATGTTCGATTGTCTGAATGACATGTTTGATTTGTTCTTTAAGCAGAGGCAAATCGCTCTGAACCGTCTTCCAAACTTCTTGCACATCCACTTCAAAATATTCGTGAATCAGAATGTTGCGCATACCGATGATCTCCGACCAAGTGATTTCAGGATGAGCTTGCTGAAAAGGGAGTGAAATCTTTCGAGCTGCTTCTCCGATGATCCCGATCTCCCGTATGACCGCATCTTGTACTAGACGGCTGTTTTGGAATTCCTCAAGAGATAGGCTCTTCATATACTCCTCGATCTGATTGATTGCATCCAACATGTGATGCAAATAAACAAGTTCACTCTTCGTAGAGAATCACCTTCTCTTGTTCAACATAAGGACGAATGTATCGGCTCAAGAAACCCTCGGTCACAAGATCGACAGAGCGGCCTAGCTTCTCGCTCAATTCCTGCCGCAACCCTGCCAGCGCGAAAAGCCCTATCGGTTCACGGAACTCTACCAGAATGTCAACATCACTTTCCGGCTTTTCCTCTCCACGGACGATAGAACCAAAGAGAGCAGCCCGCTTTATCCCAACGGGCAACAGGACCGATAGGATTTTGTCACGAACCTCTTGTAGCTTCGTGTCGTTCATCGGCTTCACCGGCAATCTCAGTCAACTCCCTAGCCTTCTAGATCTGGCTTTTCCCTCAAGATGATTCATCGTAAACTCAATCGCATAGGAGTGCAACTGCCATATGAAGAGACGATCTATGCTATTGCCCCTCAGCTCTCTTCACCATACAATAGCATCTAGCGCAGCAGCACTATAACTACATAGTGCACGGAGGCGATCAGCGATGGATCAACTCAAGGCTCTCTTAGCAATCATAGTAGTCGTGGTTTTGGGACTTCTCATCGGGAAACCGCATAACTTATCCACCGATCACAAAGTGCCTTTCTACAACAACCTCGGCAGTTATCACTTCACCATCACGACCAAGAATAATCTCACTCAACGTTACTTCAACCAAGGACTCAACTTGACCTTTGGCTTCAACCACGAGGAAGCCGGTCGCGCTTTCAAAGAAGCCGTCAGACTCGACCCCGACTGCGCCATGTGTTACTGGGGCGCTGCGTATGTGCTCGGCCCCAACATCAACGCGCCGATGGACAAGAGCGTCGTCGCCGAAGCGTATGAACTCTCGCAGAAAGCACTCGCGCTCGCACCGAAAGCCAGCGAAAAAGAAAGAGCGTATATCGAAGCGCTGTCAAAACGCTACGCGGCCAACCCGCCCGACGATCGATCTTCTCTAGATAAGGCTTACGCTGACGCAATGCGCGAGGTTGTCAAACAGTATCCAAACGATCTCGACGCCGCCACGCTCTTCGCTGAAGCCTTGATGGATTTAATGCCTTGGAACTATTGGACCAAAGACAGTCAACCCACCACTTATACCAACGAGATTGTCTCGACGCTCGAATCGGTTCTCGCCCGCAACCCGAATCACCCCGGAGCGAATCACTATTACATTCACGCTGTCGAAGCGTCTCAAACTCCTGAACGAGCTGTGCCTAGTGCTGAGAGACTCGCCAGTCTAGTGCCCGGCGCGGGGCATCTGGTGCACATGCCCGCGCACACGTACTGGCGTGTCGGGCGCTATCACGACGCTGCTGTAGCCAACGAACACGCGATCCACGTCGACGAGAACTATGCCCCCGATCGGCGCAACCCCGGCTGGTATCTCATGGCCTACTATCCGCACAATATTCACTTCCTGTTTGCGGCTGCCGCGATGGAAGGGCAAAGCGCAGTCGCCATCAAGGCTGCACGCAAACTCGTCGCAGAGATTCCCGAAGCCAACTATAAAAATTTGCCCCCACTCGAAGATTTCCGCCCTATGCCGATCTTCGCTCTGGTACGGTTTGGGAAATGGGAAGAGATCTTGAAAGAGCCGCAGCCTTCGGCTGAACTTCAGTACACCACAGGAATTTGGCATTATGCGCGCGGTATGGCTTTCTTGCGCCTCGGCAAGCTTGATGAAACAACTAATGAATTATCCACGCTCGAAGAGATCGGAAAGAAGCCCGAGATGGAGTCATTCGCCCTGGCTTCATTCTCCACCGCAGCGACCAATCTGCGCATCGCGTCTCTCACTCTCGGAGGAGAGCTAGCTGGTGCTCGTGGGCAGAATGACGAGATGATTTCAAAACTTCAAGAAGCTGTCAAGTTGCAAGACGCGTTGGCTTACACGGAGCCGCCCGCCTGGTATTTTCCCGTGCGCCAAACGCTCGGCGCAGCGCTCTTGAAGTTGGGCAAAGCGGCTGAAGCCGAGGCCGTCTATCGCGAAGATCTGAAGCAATATCTCCAGAACGGCTGGTCGCTCTTCGGATTGATGAAGAGCTTGGAAGCCCAAGGGAAGAACTCTGAAGTCGCCGAAGTGAAAGCTCAGTTCGAGAAGGCATGGGCTCATGCCGATGTCGCCCTCGCGGCCTCGCAATTCTGAGAAAGTGAGAAAAGCGCTATGATGACCAACGGTGATCTTTTGTGAAATACAAAAAATTCGATACGCTCGCGATCCATGCCGGTGAGTCTACTGACCCACATACTGGCGCTGTTGACACTCCCATCTACCAAGCCACTACGTTTGCCTACGAGAGCGCCGATGAAGGAGCAGAGCGATTTGCTCATGGCACTGGCTTCGTCTACACGCGCTGGGGCAATCCAAACATCTCGGCGCTCCAAGAAAAGATCGCCGCGCTCGAAGGCGGCGAAGCGTGCCTCGCCACAGCGACCGGCATGGCCGCCGTCGCCACGACGATTTTGCAACTAGTGCAGTCGGGCGACCACATCGTCGCATCGAATTATCTTTACTCAGCCACGAACACGCTCTGCGCCAAATACCTGCCCAAATTCGGAGTGCAAACAAGCTTCGTCGATACGAGCAATCCCAAAAACGTCGAGCGCACGATCCAGAAAAATACAAAACTCGTCTACATCGAGACGCCGAGCAACCCGGCCCTGCAGATCACTGACATCAAGGCCATCACAACATTAAGCAAGCAAGCTGGTTTACTGTCATTGATCGATAATACCTTTGCTACGCCATTTAACCAAAAGCCGATCGCGCTCGGTTTGGATTTAGTCATTCACTCGGCGACAAAATTTTTGTGCGGGCATGGTGACGCGATGGGTGGCGCTGTTATCGGCAAAAAAGACTTGATCGAGCAGATCACCAAAGGGATGCATCGCGATCTCGGTGGCGTGATCAGCCCGTTCAACGCCTGGCTCATCGCGCGCGGCATCAAGACCCTTTCAGTCCGCATGGAGCGCCACAATCGCAATGCCCTCGAAGTCGCACGCTTCTTGCAAAGACATCCCAAAGTTGAGCGAGTGTATTATCCAGGCTTGCCTGAGCATCCGGGGCATGAGATCGCGAAGAAACAAATGGTCGGCTTCAGCGGCGTGATGAGCTTTGAAGTGAAGGGTGGCTATGAGTCCGGGAAGCGGACAGTCAATGCGCTAAAACTCTGCACGCAGGCCGTGAGTCTGGGCGACACGCGAACGCTCGTCTGTCACTCGGCTTCAACGACGCACTCGACCGTGACGCCAGAGGCGCGTCGCGCGGGCGGAATCACCGACGGCTTGATAAGACTCTCCGTGGGCCTAGAAGACCCGCAAGATATTATTGCGGATTTGGATCAAGCTCTGGGATGATAATGCAAGCTGGCGTAGGGGCACACGGCCGTGCGCTTCTACAAATTCTTTTTCTTTGCGCTCTTGGCGTCAATTAACCTATGCACTTTGTTTATCTCTTCACCGGCGAGAGCACGCTCCGACGCCGCTCCGCTGAGAACCAAATGAAAGAGATTCGCGCCCAATCGAAAGCACGCTTGGGCGATATTCGCCTCGACGGAGAAGAATTAGAATTGCGCGAACTGCTCTCGCACTTAAAAATTTCTCCGCTGTTTGAAGATGGCAAAATTATTCTCATTCATAACGCTGATGAATTCAAAGATCAAGAGCCACTCGTCGAGATTCTGAACAAGAG
The DNA here is from genome assembly GCA_016179105.1 of Candidatus Acetothermia bacterium. Classification (GTDB taxonomy): domain Bacteria; phylum Bipolaricaulota; class Bipolaricaulia; order RBG-16-55-9; family DRXL01; genus JACOSB01. The sequence goes on along the minus strand of JACOSB010000052.1, from coordinate 22,756 downwards.
TCTGCCTCCGCACGTCTATCTCATTCTCGAATGCGAAAAACTCGACAAGCGCAGTAAGCTTTATAAAACCATCGAAAAGAAAGGGCTAGCCCAAGAGCTGAGCAAACCCGATCGCCGCACGCTTCCCGGAATTGTTCGAGAATTACTCAAAGAGAAAAATGTGCGCGTGACGGCTGAAGGCTTTCGCTATTTAGTGAGTGCTGTCGAACCCGATGTAGGTCGACTCGAACGCGAGATCGAAAAACTTGCCTGCTATCCTCACAAGGGCGAGCTCGACGTCGAAGAACTCAAAGGACTCGTCTTCAGCGACCAGAGCGGAAATATCTTTGAGTTTTTGGATCTCGTCGGTGAACGCAAGCTGGCAGTTCTTAAATATCTGCGAAGATTGCTGGAGAGCGGCGAGGACCCGATGAAGCTCTTCTTCATGATCGCCTCGCAGATTCGCAGCTTGCTTTCCGTGAAATCATTGATTGCAACGGGGCAGTCCGATGATGAGATCGCCCAAGAGCTTGGTCGCTATGCCTGGATGATCAACAAACAGCGCCGGATGGTTTCTCAGTTCACCGAAGCCGAGTTGATTGAATTGATCCATCGACTCCAGCGGGAAGATATTGCAATCAAGCAGGGCGAGCGCGAGCCGCACGAGGCGCTCTTCGAGATTTTGCTAAGAATTACGGTGCCTAAGCACGTGCTGCAGGCGTAAAAGAAGATTAACCGCCAAGACGCCAAGGTCGCCAAGTTCTTTTATTTCTTGGCGTCCTCCGCGCCTTGGCGGTTCTGTTTGATTATGGCTTGCTGGTCGCTGCCGCTGTCGGCTGTTCCCTCTTCACTTGGCCTATCAGCTTTCCACTGCCACCGCCGCGCCAGATGAGCAAGAGCGGGCTCGCCACGAAGATGGACGAGTACGTTCCCACAATGACGCCGAAGCCCAGCGCGAAGGAGAAGTCGTGCAGCACGGTTCCCCCGAAGAAGAAGAGCGCGACCAAGACCAAGAGTACCGTCAACGAGGTGATGATCGTTCGGCTAAGCACTTGGTTGATCGAAGCATTGAGCAGGTCCATAAAAGGCATACGCGGGTTTTTTCTTAAGTTTTCGCGAATACGATCGAAGACGACGACTGTATCTGTGAGCGAGTAACCCGCCAGCGTCAAGAGCGCCGTGATAATGAACAGCGTGATCTCGATGTTCAGTATATAGACAACGCCCAGTACAGCCAGTACGTCATGAAAAGTCGCGATCGCCGCCGCGATCCCGAATTTATAATCGAATCGGATCGCGATGTAGATCAGCAAGCCCAGCGTCGCGAAGATGATCGCCAAGATCGCTTTATCGCGCAGCTCTTTACCGATGGTGGGCCCGATCGACTCGCTGCTGTCGATCGTGAGTTTATCGTCCAATTTCCTGAGCGCGTCCGTGATGCGCTTCTCGGCCGTCTCTTCCGGGTTGGTGCCGATGTCGACCCGCTTGACGCGCACGAAGATCGCGTTCTTGCCCTCGATGTTTTGCAGCTCTTCTCCCGTAATGCCCGTGCCTCTGATTGCCCCACGCGCCTGATCGAGCGGTACAGGCTTGCTGAAGGAGATTTGCATGGCCGTTCCGCCGACAAACTCTATCCCCAGGTTCGCATTGCCCAGCGAGATCTGTATGAAAGCGAAGATGCCCGCGAGCACGAGCAAGCCCGAGAGGGTGAACGCGATGAAGCGTTTTCCCATGAAGTCGATATGAGTCTCTTTCCAAATGATTTGAAACATTGTTCTTTGCTCCTTAGATGCTCAGCTTTTGGATGCGCCGGATCTTCAAGAACTCGAAGCACATGCGCGTCCCCACCAAAGCCGTGAACAAGTTGATCGTGATACCCATACACAGGGTGATCGCAAACCCACGGATCGGCCCGGTGCCGAACATGAAGAGAATCAAGCCTGTCAAGAGCGTCGTGACGTGCGAGTCGATGATGGTTGTGAGGGCTCGATCGTATCCCGCGTCTATGGCGGCGCGCGCCGGTTTTCCCGTTTTTAACTCTTCGCGCATACGCTCAAAGATCAGCACGTTCGAATCCACACCCATACCGATGGTGAGAATAATTCCGGCGATGCCCGGCAGCGTCAACGTCGCGCCCAAAAGTGAGAGCGCACCGAGCAGAACTACGATATTGAGAACCATCGTGAAGTCCGCGATAATCCCCGAGAGCCGGTAGTAGATCACCATGAAGAGCAAGATGAGCGCGCCGGCGATGAGCGTCGAGCTGAGTCCCTTCTCGATCGAGTCTTGCCCGAGCGAGGGACCCACGGTCGCGTTCTGAATTGTCGTGAGCTTGGTCGGCAGCGCGCCCGCGTTCAAGACCGAAGCGAGCAATTTGCCCTCATCGACCGTGAACTTACCGGTGATCTGCGCCTGTCGGATGAGCTTACCGTTCTTGGCCTCGTTGTACAGATCCGCTCGAATGACCGGGGCACTGTAAACTTGTTTATCCAGGACGATCGCGAGGCGCTTAGCATCTTGAGCCGTGTCTGGCCCCACCTTGACGACCGCATCCCTAAATTTTTGGGCACCCTCTTGATTGAACGTCAATGAGACGACGATCGGGCTGGGGTTGCTGGGTGATGGCGTGGTCACGACCATTTGCTGCTTGCCCGGCTCGAGCGCTGATCCCGTGAGAAGCGGTTCGGTGTCTACCAAATATTCTTGACAGTTGTCCTTGAGCTTTGGGATATAGCACTCGCGACTCTTGAGAATCTCTTGGCGCAGATCTGCGGTCTTGAGTTCGCCCTCAACCGAAGAGGATTTTATGACTATCTTAAACTCCAACTGCCCCTGAATGTTGACGATCTGCTGGCACAGCTCAGTGTCTTTAGCACCCGGCAACTGAATCAAGACGCGGTCGCTGCCCACCGCCGAGATGATCGGCTCGGTGAGCCCAAGCCCGTTGATGCGGTTCTCGACGACAACCAACGTCTGACTGAGCAGTTGATCCTTTTTATCTTGTGGCGCATCGGGAGGAATATCGAGCTGGACAGTCAGCATACACCCGCCGCGCAGGTCCAATCCCAAGTTCACGTTCGGCTGCCGGAGCCCGCCATCATCGGTGAAGGGCCAAGCCAGCTGACCTCCCTCACGCGGCCAGAAAAAGAAAATCGAGATGATCGAGACGAGCGCCAATGCACCTAATCGCAACCAGTTGTAAACTACTTGTTGGTTCATACTGCTTTCTCCTTTCCCACAACATTGCTTTTAGCTTTTATGAAAAAGACGACGCAATGGCTTTCGGTCAAGAATTGGCTTGAGTGGGAGAGAGCTACTAGACTGGACGCAAGAAGACGTTATAATAAGTTACCGCAAATAAGAGAAGAGTCACGCTCAAGACAATGGGCTTTGTGTTGACGGCGCTCGCCTCTGACTTTATGTCCACCGAGCGGCCCGCAAAACCCTGCTCGCTGAACTTAAGCGTGGTCGGCAACGGGCCCGCACTCGGCACGAAGATGTAAAACTTGGCCGGGTCTGCATCGGACGGCACAGCGATGCCTTTACCCTCGGCCTCTGCATAGACTATCTGACGGAGCCCTGAAACACTCTTAGCGTGTCTATCCGCAACGGACCCTAGAGTGCGAGCCTCATTCGCTTGCCAGCTGGCGATGAGCGCGAAGATCGCCACGATCGCGATACACAGAGATCGCTCTCGGCTCCAAAGCTTGCGGCGACGAAATCTGAAAAAGGTCCGTTTGCTCAAGCGGCTTTCTCCTTCTCGATCACGCTATCTCTCATAATCTTGAGCGTCCGTCCCTCTTCGTCGACCTCGAGCACGATGTGATCTTTTTCTACTTTCTTGATCTTCCCATAGATGCCTCCAGTGGTGATGACTTCATCCCCACGCTTGAGGCTCTCCATGAGCGCCTGATGTTCTTGCTGACGCCTGCGCTGCGGCCGGATGACCATAAAATACGTCACTGCTCCGAAGACGACGAACATCAAAACAATCTGCAACATAAACCCCATGCCGCCCCCACTGTCCGTTGAAGGCTGCTGCAAAAACAAAGTCAATCCCGCGACACTGGCCAACATTCCCATTCTGCCCCCTAAGAAGTCGCCGGCCGCAACCTATAGAACCGATAGACGGCCAGCGCTAAATAAAGCCCTCCGCCAATTCCAATCCCCAGAGAAATTGCTGCGCTTTGCTCAGAAAATTTCTCACTGCGCACGAAGAGTTCTCTGATCAGATAAAAGACTCCCCCGAAGATAAGACAGTAGGTTCCCGCGAGCAAGGCCCAGCGTTCGGCACCCATCAAATTCGCCAAAAGATCGAGCCCGATCGTCAGTACGACGATCACGATCCAAATCCCCAGCAATTCCGTAGTATATGATTTCATCGTGGCGAGCCCCAGCAAGAGCAAGAGATGTCCCGGAAAGAGCGGGAGCATATTCCCCTTGACCAATTCAAAGCGAAAACCCCGCTGTTCGCGGAAGATTCTATAGCTGAGAAAAATCAGGATCGTTGCCCCTAAGATCACCCGTTCAGCGAGCGAGAAAGACCCCAACGCCAAGACCAGTGCACCCAAAGAAATCGTCAGCACTCGGCCTAGAATATCCAAATGGATCCTTTCCCGATAATTGTAGATGTGTTCTACCGCCCGCAACTCGCCGATTTACCGCTCATTATAACAGACCTCCGAAAAAGTCTCCAACTTCATCCGAATTTGAATCACGGAGGACACAGAAATTTCACGGAAACCACTGAAAACGACTTGTCTTTTCTTCCGCGTCTTCCGCGCTCCTCAGCGCTTTCCGTGATTCTATAGTTTGCATAGTTGTGCCTACACCTCACGTCTTCACTTTAGAGGTGACAATGCCCATCTGTTTTTGGTACTTGCCCTTGCGGTCGGCGTAAGAGACTTCGCAACCCTCGGGAGATTCGAGAAAGATCATCTGGGCAATGCCCTCGTTAGAATAAATCTTGGCCGGTAATGGCGATGAATTAGAAATCTCGATCACCAGATGCCCTTCCCATTCAGGCTCGGCGGGAGTTACGTTTAATATTATGCCGCAACGTGCGTACGAACTTTTCCCCAGCGTGATCACGAGCACTTCTCGGGGGATGCGAAAGTATTCGACCGAGCGCGCGAGCGCGAACGAGTTGGGCGGAATCACGCAGACATCCCCGCGAAAATCGACGAACGAACGAGGATCAAAATGCTTGGGGTCCACGATCGAGTTATTGACGTTCGTAAAAATTTTGTACTCGTCGGCCACGCGAATATCATAGCCGTAGCTGGAAAGCCCGTACGAGATAACCCCCTTTTCCATATGCTTATCGACAAAAGGATCGATCATCTTGTGTTTGAGGGCCATCTCGCGAATCCAACGGTCGTTCTTGAGCATCGCAGTTACACCCCTCTTGACTCTGTTGGGCCACATTATAGCAAGCGTGTGAAAGAGCCTCACTCCATCTTGAAAAATTGCGTATGATTCGCTAAATTAAATGACAAAAGAGGAGCAATCCATGGCGGGTCATTCCAAATGGGCGAACATTAAGCATCGCAAAGGGCGCCAAGATGCTGTGCGCGGCAAGGTTTTCACGAAGATCGCCAAAGAGATCTTTCTCGCCGCCAAAGCCGGTGACCCGAACCCGGAGAAGAATATCACGCTCGCCAACGCGATCGAGCGCGCCCGCGCGGCCAACATGCCGAGAGACAACATCGAACGCGCCATCAAAAAAGCGACCGGTGAACTCGGCGGAGTGATGTATGAAGAACTCCAGTACGAGGGCTACGGCCCAGCGGGTGTCGCCATCTTGCTTCGTATCATCACAGACAACAAAAACCGCGCTGCGTCTGAGATTCGCCACATTTTTGCTGCCTATGGTTGCTCGCTCGAAGGCTCCGTCGCCTGGATGTTCGAGCGCCGCGGCGTGATCACGCTCTTGACAGCCAAACTCTCGATCGATAAAGACTTACTCTTGATGAGTGTGATCGACCTGGGTGCCGAAGACATTCAAGAAAAAGAGGGCGAGATCGAGATCTACTGCGACCCGCACGCGCTGCGCGCCGTGCGCGAGGCTCTCGAAAAACAGGGGATTTCGATCGAGCGGGCCGAAGCCACGCTCGTGCCCAAGAATACTGTACACGTCGAGGGCGCCGACGCTCAAAAAGTCTTAAGATTCATCGAAAAACTCGACGACCAAGAAGATGTCCAAGAAGTGTATGCCAACTTCGACATCCCCGAAGAAGTCCTCCAGCAGGTCGGATAGTTTTTGAAATCGTTGCGGTGAAGGAGCGGTCATTGAAGACACGTTGGGCTGTTTTACTGGGAGCCATTGTTTTGTTCGGGCTTGCTTTCAGAACAAATGCGGAAAACTTGAGTTTCGGCCTGCAGATCCCTGTCGAACTGCAGAGGCTCTCAGTGAACAATTTTTACGATAATATCGAAGTCACCGGGAGCTACCAAATTTTTGAAAAATTTGAGATCGAAGCCAGTCTCTTAGTCCCGGCTGCTCCAATTTTTGCCTCACTGAGCGGAAAATTCACATTCTTAACGCTTTGGTCGGAGAAACCGGAGAGACACAAATGGCTCGGGTTTTATCTCGGTGTGGGGCTCATCTATATCTCCGTGGCTTCGGAGTCTCTTTGGGGAGGCCAAGGTCTGCTAGGGCTCGAATGGCCTCTCTCGGAGCTGCCGATCAGTTTTCTGTTAGACATCGGCGTGAAGTTTTTTTCTATTTTTCTGAACACGTTCAGCGGACCGTTTATTAATCTGGGTGTGCGCGTGAATTTCTAGTGGGCAAAAAGGGGAGAGACATGCTGCGCTCTATGCTCGTCATCGCGCTCGTGTTGAGTAGTTTGCTCGGCATAAAAGCCCTTGCGTGGGGGCAACCATCGCTCGGAGTCGGTCTTAAAATTCCGTTGCAGCTTTATGCCTCGTTGGGCATCACCGACAGACTTTCCTTTGAGATGGGCGTCCCGTTGGCGCTCGGCACCAATTCGAGCCTGGCGGCGGTGGGTCAACTCAAGCTCATGGTCTGGACGTTCGATGTCGCCGGCTTCGAGACGGTTCCTTACATCGGCGTCGGCGGTCACGTCGGCGTCGAGACCCAGGGCGGGTTGACGATCATAAAACTCTTGTTCCACGCCCTGGCTGGCGTAGATTTTCCCATTCCCAACACGTCTTTCACGATTTTGGGCGAAGTCTGGGTGATGGCTGGCGAGGGCCTGAGCTTGGTCTATAACATCGGGCTGCGTTACGATTTTTAAGACAAATCTTTTTAACCGCCAAGGCGCCAAGAACACCCAAAAACTAAGCATTAGCTTTTAGCTTTGTCTGCCGTTGGCTTACAGTCCTTACAAGGGCAGAGTTTTCTCAGATAGTCATAACTATAGATTCCCGTACGATGCCCGTCGTTCCAAACAATTTGAATCGCGTACCGTCCGACGGGCTCGATAGCAACGGCTTTTACTTCGTTAACCAGAGGCGGTCGGGGCTGCAGGCGTATTCCCCGTTTGAGACCCAGCCCGTGGGCATCTTCTTTGCACAGCGCGCACGGGCAAGATTTTCTGAGATACGCGAGCAAGAAAACGCTTGCGTGTCCATCGCGCCAGTCGATGCTGAGCTCATTCTCGCTGACCCATCTTAAATGAGCGAGTGTACTGTTTGTTGGTAATTCTGGGAGCTCCATTCTTTTTACCCTCCGAACGCAAGCATCACCTGAAAAACGGGAAAGACCATGGCTTTTAACGGTCCCCCGGGAACGACGCGGTCATCCGGCAGTTTCCATTCTTCTAGGCTGATCGAGAGCCAGAACCCGGCTCCGATCCTCAGCCCCACAAAATCGAAAATTCTGAACTCCGCGCTGACATAGGGCATCGCCAGCCAGAACGAGCGATGCAATTCCAGATACAACGGGGGTTTTATGACCAAATCGCCAAACTCACCCTGAGCGTCCTTGCTCACGTGGAGTGTCCACGAACCGCCTCCGATCACCGCCCCTACGGAGAGCGCCCCTATATTCCCCTCGATGAGTAACTGGTCCATGAGGAAGCCGCCCCAGCCCAGCTCGAGCGTGGCTCGGTTGAACTCGGCTGTGCCCTTGGGAATAAAACTCCAATGGCCCCCACCGCCCATGCCGCCGAAGCGCGTCTCATTGCCCCCGAAGCCAGCGCCGCCGCCCATCAAAAAAATGGGTTTACCGTCAAATTCCAGATCCCCTTTCACTTCGATGAGATTGTGAAAGCTTCGCTCGAACTCACTCAGGTCCAAAAGAGCGCTGATGAAGACCGGCCCGCCCGCGCCTTCAAAAGCTCCGCCCCCTGCCCACACTGGCGGGGCTATCACCCAACTCAGCATTAAAACTAACACCACACAGGCTACTCTCTGCCCTTTCAGACAAACACTCATAGAATGATTCCTCCACTTTTAGGAGCAATCCTTGCTTTGCTCCTGTCTATTTACTGAACGAGATGCGAATACTGCCAATCTGTGTATTCAGCACTAACTGATTCTGGCCACCGGAGAGCGTCATCGTGAGCTTCTTGCCCGGCCAAAAGCCACTCCACTGTGTCTTCACCCGCCGGTCCGAGCCGCGCAACTTAATCCCGCCAAACTGTGTCTGAGCGACGATCTGCGCCGATTCTGCCAACCCCAGCTCGAGCGAGATACTGCCAAAGAGCGTACTGATTTGCCCTTCTTGAGCTCTCACATCCGCGAGCTTGATGCTGCCGGCCTGCGTCTCCACGTGCATGCTCTTCAAGCGTACCTTGGAGATTGAGATGCCTCCCGTGCGGGTGGAGATGGCCAACTCCACTTTCCCATTGTCGGCCTCCGCTTGAGTTCCCACCCGCGAGACACTGACATCTCCTGCTTGTGAAGAGAGAACCGCCGACGCAAAGGCTGCATCTTCCAGATGAAGGTCTCCTAACTGAGTACTCATTGAGAGATCTTTCGCTACTGTGCGTGTGACTTTCATATCTCCGGCGATGACCTCAAGAGCCAGCGTGACAAAAGTCGAGTCGCTCACCAAAATTTCCCCGGCTTTGTTGGAAACCGTTAAGCTTCCTCGCAAGCGCGTCACCTGCACCACGCCGGCGTCTTGCTGAATCATGAGTGTCGCGTTTGGGGGAATTCTCAGTGTATACTCCACCCAGCCGACCTGACCTTCTATCCTTGGCGGGAATCCCTTGATTTGCTGGTGCACAGCGTCAGACGCTTCTGTGCGAATACGGATCTCTTTCGCTGTCTGCTCGATGATCACATTCAATTTGCTTAAGTCTACCCCGCGCACTTTCTTGACGGCCTCAATGCTGACGAAGGGCCGCACGGCCACGAAATCCGACTCCAACCCCGCGATGGAGACGACTCCGATGGAGTTGTCGACCACGATCCGCTGGCCCGAATAAGGAATCTCTTTAGTGATCGTCTGGCTCGCGTCGAATTTTTTGAGATCGATCGACGTGACGATCGCTTGCTTGAGATCGCACCCGGCTGAGACCAGAAAGATGAGCAGTACGCCGCTCAGCACGCTGAGCCGACGAACGACGTGCGCCCGTCCTAGAAGCTGCTTCCACGCCATAATGACTTACTTCTCTCCTCCGGTTAATGCTAGCCCTTGCGGATAAAGATCGCTGCGATAAGCAAAAATATCCGAGAGCGAGGACACACGCTTCTGCACCGGGATACGGATCGCCACGAGCACTTTCTCTTTGCCCGTGTCCGCTTCATAAAGTTCCACGGCGAGCACGTTGTCCTTAGGTCCCATCTCCAACCGATAGCGCGTCACTTTGAGCATCTGGCCTTGATTCTTGAGCAATGCCTCTTCTTTTTTCGTGACGAACAAGGGCTCATCGCGGAGCGCTTGGGGCGCAAGCGCGGTGAACTGCAGTTTCTCCCAGCTTTCTCCGTTGTCGAGCCGGTATCGCAAGATGCGATGAAAGACAGCAAAGTGGCTCATCACGCTGAAATCAAGGATGATCGGAATTCCCTTCAAATCGACCACTCGGTTGGATACTTTTTCGTTCTCAAAGAGAGACATGACTACTTGTCCGTTCTTGAACGTCGCATGGACACGGTCTCCTTGGTAGACCATCGGCCCTTCGAGCGAATAATCCACGGGTTGATAATCATTGGTCAGGTGGAACTCCTGAATCGCTTGCCCTGCGCGCGAAAGTTCGCTCGCTTCGATCTTCGAGTTGAGCTGCAACTCTTTGAATTTTCTGTTCATGGTCAACGTAAAAGATTCTTCGGACAAAGGGCTTCCCGACATGGTCATTTTGAAAATTCCCTGCTGCAAGATCAGACTGGGCGGAGCGTATTCATCGGTTAACTGTGAGCCCACTTCTTCCAGTTTCACGCGCTTTTCTGCTTGTAGCTGCAAGCCAACGAAGACACCAACGCTCACGAAGACCGCCGCCAGAATCCCGACAGCAAGCGCCATCCGTGGTCTAAGCATCGTGCCCCAATCCAGCTTCCACCACGAGGGACGTTGCTGGGCTTGGGCTGACGCTGGCTTACGGCGTGAGCGAATCTGCTGCATCGTGTGCTCGAGCGCGGTCTCACTCGAAAGCTCTTGCACCGGAGCCGTGATGACCTTCTGAAGTCCTTTCAGCTCGTCGAGCTCCTGACTGCACGACGCACAACTCTTCAAGTGTTCTGTGACTTTCGTACGCTCTTTAGCATCGAGCGTCTCGTTCAGATACCACGGCAACAGCTCGACGATCTCCAGATGTGACTCTTCTTTTTTCATGCGCCCTGCGAGATCTTCCATAGTTCGTCTCCTTTCATCCCGCGACTCGTCAAGACTTCTTTCAGTTGTTGTTTTGCGTAAAACATTCGGCTCTTCACCGTGCCCGGCTTGATGCCCAGAATTTGCGAAATCTCTTCGTACGAGAGCCCCTGCTGAAAGGTCATCTCCATCACGAGGCGATGCTCGTCAGAAAGCTCTTGCAGCGCTTGTCGGATATGCTCCATCAGCGCCTCCTGTCCGAGCTGGCTGCTGACGCCGGCACCCGGTCGTTGCGGCAAGACTTCGACGTCGCGCTCGGCTTCGGTCTGAAAAAGTCTTTGTGATCTTGTATGCTTGCGCTGCCACTCCAAATATTTACGATAGCCGATGCCAAAGATCCAGCTCGACGCGCGCGCGTTCTCGTCAAAGTTTTGGGCCTTTTCCCAGACGATGACCATCGTCTCTTGCGACAATTCTTCGGAGGCGTGGCGGTCGCGGGTGCGTTGCCAGAAAAATGCCCCCAAGCGCGGTTGATAGAGCCGGAAAAGCTCTTCAAAAGCGGCTTCGTTCCCATCTGCGACCTCCTTGAGAAGCTGGGCTTCTCGATCCATGCCGACTCCGTGCCTCCTCGCCCTAGTAGATGACCAAAAGGCTCCGACGGTTCAATTCCGCAAGCTCATCCTGTGACATGATACTTATAGGGATTTTACACTGAATGACAGAGGGAAAGTCAATTGTTCATTGATGTGAATCGCGGAGATCACGGAAGTTTCACGGAAGACGCGGAAAACAGCTTGCCTTTCTTCAGTGCTTTCCGTGATTCTATAACCCATCTCCCTCAAAAGGGAGAAGGCCCCCTTCTTTCGCAAAAGAAGGGGGCCAGGAGGTTAGGTTTTCCGTAACGTCTCAGTCTCACTATTCCTTGCGCCAGAACGTCTCCAGGATGAGCGTCTGCGAAGCGGCATCGTGCGTCGTGAGCGCTCCGGTATTGCCGAGCCCCGCGCGCGTCGCTGCGTAAAACCCCGGACTGAAGAGCCAGATCACGGGTAAATTTTCGGAGACGAGTTTCTGAAACTCGCTCGCCAATGCTTTTTGCTTGGCGTCGTCTGTCTCGCGACTGATCTGAATGAGCAGCTCATCCACGCGCTTCTGGAAATCGGGCACGTCTTTGCCCTGCACGTCAGAGAATTTGAAGAAGTGATTCGGCCCGGTCGAGTGAAAGAGCGTGAAATAATCCACGGGCGAAGCTGCGGTCCCAATCAAACTGATTAAGAGCGCTTGGTAATTCGTCGACCCGGGAGCAATGCGCTTGCTCACTTCTGTGCCCGGCAAAGCCAGCGTCACGAGCTTGATGCCCGCCGACGCAAAGAGCACCGTGAGCACCTTGGCCGAATTGACTCTCGCTTCGTTCGCTTGGTTAATCAAAAGCTCAATCTGCAGGGGCTTTCCGTTGGATAGTTCCCGGACGCCGTCTTTGTTCACGTCTTTGAGACCCAGATCGTCCAGCAAGTTTTTCGCTTTTTCTAGATTGAACTCAAAGCGCGCAGTCGCTTGCTTATCATAGAGAGCCGAGAGAGGAGTGATGAACGTGTCTCGTGCGACACCGTAACCGAGAAGTCCTTCTTTTACTAAACGATCTCTATCAATCAAATGCGCGATCGCTTTTCGAAAACGCAAATCTCGGAAAATGGCTCTCAGTGCGTCATCAGCGACATCTTGGTTGAGCGAGAGCAGCGTGCTCTGAGGCCCAATCCCTTGATAAGCGAGCTTCATCCCAGACTTCTCGACTAAGCTCAAAAATTCTTGAGCATCCTTACTCTTGAAAGTCACGAAGTCGACGTGGCGCGTGACGTAATCGAGCTGTCCGGCTTTGAGTCTGTTCAGTTCTTCTTGGCGCACATCGTGCGCGATCGTCAATTCAAGTGAATTCAAATAGGGTAGCTGAACTTTGTTCTTGTCGACTTTCCAGTAGTAGGGGTTTCGCTCTAGAAGAATCTGTTTGCTATCGAGAGTCTTGATTTTGAAAGGCCCCAAGATCGCGAAATCGTCGGGCTTGGCGTCAGGTCCCCACGCTTTCACGAAAGCATCAGGAGCCGTACTGGGATTGAGCTTTTTCACTTTGTCGGCTAATTTATGTCGCGGCAATATGCGCATTCTTTGCAAGAAAAAAGTAGCGCCGCTGAAGGGAGTATTTAAATTGAGGCGCACGCGTCGAGCATCGAGTTTTTCTGCATTCTTGAAAGCGGGCTGCCCCAGCACCATGAGGTCATTCCGTAAGTCGTTGAGAAAATCGCTGGTGATCTCGCTGTTCAAGACAACATCATTGATCGTAAAAAGGACGTCGTCGACCGTGAAGGGGGTTCCGTCCGAAAATTTGATATTCCGCAGCGTGAAGGTGATCGCTTTTCCGTCGGGGGCCCACTCGAACGATTCGGCGACCGCTCCTTCGACCTCGTACGTGATGGGGTTACGCTCCAAGAGGCTGGCATAGAGCAAGCTGAAATCGCCATCGATCACATATGGGTTGTAAGAGGGCGGGGCATCTACAACCAATCTGAGCGAGCCGCCCTGTTTGCCCGGCTCGACGATCAGCGGTTCCCCGACGATTTTGGGGTTGGGTGGCACGGAGTTCTGACCCGTAGATAACCCGCCCATTACCACAACAAACGCCAGCAGTATCGCTACAATTTTTGTCCGCATCGCTGCCTCCTGTAAGTTTTTAGTGTTGAGGTCTGGTTTGCGAGTGACCCCTCTTGAAGAAATGGAACGTTCACTTTTCTCTGCCCATCACCCTGAGCGCAGCGAGAGTTTATTGGACGAAGTCCCTCGCTGCGCTCAAGAGGACAGTAGACAGCGTTTCGAACTAAAATCCCGCGCCTGTGATCCAAATAAAGACCAAAGCGATGGCCAGAAGGACGAGAGCGACCGGCTTTACCGTGACAGGCGGCTCGCTCGGTACGCCGGCCGGTGCACGTCCAGCCAGCGTACTCGTGCGGCTCATCATCGAGCGAGCCCAGGCCTGATCACGTCTCAGTGCTAATCTTTCGCTTACAGTGGTTTGGTATATCATCTTAGTTCGAGCCTCCTTTAGCTTTCCCTAAGTTCTCGACCCAGTAGATGCCCGAACTTTGGGAAAGGTTCAAAAGAGAGTTTGGAAAATTGAAAATTCTCTCTGGAATTGGGAAACATATTTGTTGTCCTCACTACCTCCTCGGGAAAACTGTAACCCGAGAGCGCGTAAGCTTTTGGGCTGTCTTTTGCCTATCTAAAGTGATAAACTTGAGTCCGGTGAGAAATTATGGTCGTAAACCCGCACATTAAGTTCACGTACGAGGACTACAAGAACGTTCCTGAGTCTGAGACAAAACGCTATGAACTGTTGGGGGGCGAGTTACTTATGGCACCGGCACCGATTCCTTACCATCAGAATATTTCCAGAAGGCTTTTTTATTCCCTCTACGAGCATGCAAGAGAAAACGATTTGGGAGAAGTCTATTATTCGCCGATCGACGTTGTGCTCTCGAACGAAGACGTCGTCCAGCCCGACATTGTATTTATCAGCAAAGACCGGTTGAGCATAATTCGAGAAGAAGCAATCCACGGCGCTCCCGATCTCCTTATAGAAATTCTGTCTCCTTCTACGGCCGAGCGTGATCGCACGTTGAAAAAGACGCTCTATGCCCGCTCCGGCGTAAAAGAATTTTGGATCGTCGATCCAGTGACAAAGGCGATCGAAGTTTTCACTCTTACCCCGCAAGGCTATCAACTCTTCAAGCGCTTTGAAGTCAGCCAGATGCTGAGCTCACCCTTACTCGCGGGAATGGAAATTCCATTGAGCGAGATTTTCTAGAGGTCCTTCCCAAAACAGCACTTTTTGAGATACCCCTTGACAATCCCTCGCTCCTGTGCTACAATTTCATTGATTTAGCAGACTACTATATAGATTGCTAATTTCAGAAAGAAGTGAGCCAAATGATCCGATTCGATCGTTATACCGAGCGCGCGCAAGAACTCTTCCGCGATGCGCAGGGTCTGATGGAAAAATACAAACAGAACCAGATGGACGTCGAGCATATCTTTTATGTTCTAGCCAGTAAAGAAGGCGTCGGCCGCGAAATCTTAGAAGCAATGGGCGTCCAGGTCCCCGGTCTCCTGAAAGATATCGAACTCTTATTGCAAGGGAAACCCTCTGTCTCGAACACACTGGGCCAGCAGATTTTTCTTACTCCCAGATTAGAGTTGATGCACAAAGCCGCCGAGATGGAGGCTGAACGGTTAAAAGATGAGTTCATCAGCATCGAGCATGTTTTGATTGCGATCAGTCAAGATCAGAACAGCGCGCTGCGAAAAATTTTGGCCAAGCACAACATCACACCTGAGGCAATCTACTGGGCACTCTCGAAAGTTCGCGGCACGCAGCGTGTCTCCGACCGAGAGGCCGAGGGCAAGTACCAAGTCTTAGAAAAATATTCGCTCAATTTAACCCAGATGGCCCGCCAAGGCGAGCTCGATCCCGTCATCGGGCGCGCGCAAGCGATCCGAAGAGTCGCTCAAATCCTCTCGCGCCGCAAGAAGAACAATCCCGTTCTGATTGGCGAACCCGGCGTCGGGAAGACAGCCATCGTTGAGGGCTTGGCTCAGCGCATGGTCTCCGGCGATGTGCCCGATACTCTGAAAGACAAAGAACTCATTCAGTTAGATTTGGCATCCATGATTGCGGGCAGCAAATTCAGGGGCGAATTCGAAGAGCGCTTGAAAACCGTCATTCGTGAGATCGAGCAAACCAAGGGCCGTGTGATTGTCTTCATCGACGAGCTTCATACGATTGTGAGAGCGGGTGCTGTAGAGGGCGGCTCGCTCGACGCCGCGAACATCTTAAAACCCGTGCTCGCGCGCGGGACGTTCCAAGTGATCGGCGCGACGACGCTCGATGAGTACAGAGAAAATATTGAAGAAGACGCCGCATTGGAAAGACGTTTCCAAAAAGTCTTCGTCGAAGAACCGGAGATAGAGGAGACGATCGCGATCTTAGAGGGCTTGCGGCTCAAGCTCGAAGAACATCATAAAACCAAAATTACTGATGCTGCTCTGAGTGCTGCTGCAAGACTTTCGTCTCGCTACATCGGCGATCGCTTCCTGCCCGACAAAGCCATTGATTTGGTCGATGAAGCGGCGTCAAAACTTCGCGTCGACCGCTCGTTCGCTCCCGAGATTAAAGATCTCACAGAGAAGATCGCGCGCATCGAGAAACAGATTCCCACTGCTGACGCGAAGACGGCGAAAGAACTGAAGCGCCGGCTTGCTTCGCTCCAACAAGAGAAAACGAAAAAAGAAGTTGAGCGCGAGAAGCGCCGCACAGATGAGAATATCGTCGACGTTGACGATATTGCCGAAGTCATCTCGCAGTGGACGGGCGTACCAGTCGAGCAGATGTTCGCCGAAGAAAGAGAGCGCTTGGCGCATATGGAAGATCACTTGCACAAGCGCGTGATTGACCAAGAGACTGCAATCAACGCCGTAGCGAACGCGGTGCGCCGCTCGCGCACGGGGCTCAAAGACGTAAAGCGCCCGACTGGAAGTTTCTTGTTCTTAGGCCCGACCGGCGTGGGCAAGACCGAACTCAGCAGAGCACTCGCTGAATTTCTCTTCGGTGATGAGAACGCGCTCCTGCGCATCGACATGTCCGAGTACATGGAGAAGCACACGGTCGCACGACTCATCGGTGCGCCGCCGGGCTACGTTGGTTACGAAGAGGGCGGGCAATTAACCGAAGCCGTACGTCGCCGCCCCTATCAAGTCATTCTCTTCGATGAGATTGAAAAAGCGCATCGCGACGTGTTCAACGTCTTGCTCCAAGTGCTCGACGATGGGCGCTTGACCGACGGGCATGGGCGAACGGTCGACTTCAAGAATACTCTGATCATCATGACGAGCAATTTGGGCAGCGAGCTCATTAATCAACGTGTGCCTCAACTGGGCTTTGACGTGACGAGCGACGAAGCTCATGAGAGCACCTATCAAGAAATTCGTGATAAGGTCTTAGGCGAAGTCAAAAAGTTTTTCCGCCCAGAGTTCATCAATCGCTTGGATGGCTTGATTGTCTTCAAGCCCTTGACCAAAGAACACTTGATGAAGATCGTCGACCTCAAGCTCGAAGTTCTACAAAAACAACTCACTGAGCAGGAGATCACGATCGAAGTGACGCCCGCGGCTAGAGCGCTCCTAGCGGAGAAGGGCTATGATCCGTTATATGGAGCACGGCCCTTGCAGCGGGTCATTCAAGACGAGATCGAGAACGAGCTGGCGCTCCAGATTGTGGATGGCAAGCTCAAAGAGGGCGCCAAAGTGCTGATTGACGCCGAGGGCAGCCAGTTCAAGATGAAAGCGCTCACGGGGTCAGAAGTAACGGCTTAGAGTGTCTAAAAAACCGCCAAGTCGCCAAGACCGCCAAGAAAATCTATGGTTTCTCTTACGAGGGAAAATTAAACTCCAGGGAGCAAGAGCGCAATCTTGGAATCGCGCAGGCAACGATCTAAGAAGCCCCAGTTCTGAGTTGGGAAAGCACTGCTTTTTTCAGGTTCCTGGCCATTTTCCTTTTAGGTCACAAATCAAGATAGTCCTCAACTTCTTGCAAAAATCTGGCGATGCTCACGGCTCGTCTCCCTTCGAGAGAGCCTTCGTGTTGATCGGGCGCATCCCACGGATGCCGGTGCCACTCACCCTCTTCACAGTCGCGCCCATAAATACGCTTTCCGCGTCTCACGAGAGCATAACCGTGAGTCTGATTACGCACATTCACGTAGATCTGAATGTATGTTTCACGTCTAGCCAATTCCAAACGATACTTGACAGCGTACTGAGTTAGATCGATCAAGTGTATTCTGACAATCCAGGGGAAATGACGGGCCGCTTGCTCGATCTCGCGAGCGACATCAATGGCCGTCTTCATGCGGGCGTTGGAGTTGCTCCAGCAGTTTTTCCATCGTGGCTAAGCCGTCTTGGGCCAGCTCCCAATCCCAAAAATCTGACTCAACCTCGAACGAATATTTCTTTCGGGCGACAGTGCGGCGGGCGACGAATTCTGCGAAGCTCATGCCATATTTGCGAGAAAATTTCTGACCCAGACGGCGATAGCGCAAGAGCCTACGCTGTGCCTCAGCAAGGAGCAATTGACGCAACTTCTCACTCATATCTCCCTCAGGTTCCAACAACTCGATGGCTTGAGAAAGTTGAGTAGGAATTGTCTGGCGCTTAGCCACGGCTGTCACCTCAGTGTTTATGCTACTCTGGCTTGTTCGGACCCGTCAAGGATGTCACCTCTGAATTCACCACTGCCTGTAAATCTGCTGCATCACCGCAGAGACCTGTTGACGATCGGCTGGTTGCAAGTTGCCGAGACGGTTGCGAACTAGAACTTTCTCCAGCGTGGCCAGTTTGTGCAGACGCACGACCGACGGTGCGAGCAATCCCGTTCCTTGCCAATTCGTGATCAGCACATCGTAGGGAGTTTGATGCATCTGAGTTGTTACTCTGGCAACGACGATGTCTGAATTACCGGTGTCGAGGAGGACTAAGGCGGGACGATTTTTGGTCTGTGCACCTCTCGCGTATGGAAACGCAACAAGCACCAAGTCACCCGGTTGGTAGTTTGTCATAGATAGCGTCGTCTTCGCTGTAGCCTTGCACAAACTGCTCTGCTGTGAGACGTGCCCAATCCTGATCTTCCCTGGACTCTGAGATGAGCAAGATCACCCGCACGGATTGCCCCGCTGGAACTTCTTGCGCCACCTCGGAGGGAACAGTTAACGTGCGATCGGGGTTGAGGCGCGTCTGGAATTCTAAAGCTTTCATAGCTGGATCACTTCCTGGGTAGATTCTACACTAAACAAGATGAGAGCGTAGAGGATTCATGGTGAGCCTTGCATTTTGGCTACCGCCGCTTCGACGCTTCAAAGATCGTCACTCCGACTAATTTCCTGCCGCGATAATTCAACAAGACTCCGTCATCACGCATCCGGCTGTTGGGTAGCGTCTTGAGGACGTTCAAAGCTCAGATAAAGCACATCTGCCCTTCATCATAGTCGATCCAGACTGGGTACTTGGGCCAGTCCACCAAAGTGCTCGCGCGGGCGACCAGTTGATCCACCCATTTGGTTGAGACTACGTGGGCCATACGCGCTTCTTCCTGTCTAGTCGATCTGTGAAGTAAGCTGAGATGATAAAACCGTCATCGGCGCTTAGCCGTTCATAGTATCCGGCTAGATAGTCATGGCTCCCTACAATATGCTGCCATCGCTCACTGGGCAAACGAATCGGAACCCCATTGACTGAGCGAACCCGCTCCATAGCGCATAGTAACGCACGCTAGATGCCTTCGCAAGGCTGAATCCATTTCCTATCGTTTTCATCTGATTACCCTCCCACTATTAAAGATGGGCATTTCGAGGAAGAGCCTAGAATCACGGAAGGCACGGAAGTTCCACGGAAAGCACGGAAAACAGCTCGCTTTCTTCCGCGTCTTCCGTGGAGTTTCCGTGTTCTCCGTGATTCAAACTTCTCCCCTGACCTAAATCATCTTCCCAACGTAATTCCCATTACAGACTGCCTCCGAGTTTCACTTTAGCAATTTGAGACGTCTCAAATCTGATTCTGTCCAACGCGCTTGATATTCGATCATGCTGTGGAGCGTGCCCATTTTGAAAGTTTGGCTGGGATGCTTATAGATCACGGTTACCCGGCGTCCATCCGCGTGCATGTAGTGATGGTGGGAACCTCGTGCTCGATCGAACCAGAAGTCATCTCGTTCTAGCGCATGAATGATTTGCCGAGCGGTGAATGAGCGTAACCGGCTATAGTCCGTCGAGGTCATACCGTCACGCTGATGCGTGGCTAACGGAGCACTTCGACCTCGGTCGGCGGTCCTTCAGGAATCGGTTCTCCGTGTTCGAGCATGCTGTCGATGACCATCTCCAGCACTTCTTGGAGATTTTTCATGGCTTCTTCGCGAGTCTCGCCGAAGGTAGCGACGCCGCGGCTCTCCAGAATCGGAACATAAGCTCTCCAGACGGCCTCGCTTTTGGGCTCATCGGGCCAGCGATCCGCTTCCAGCACCACGCGAAAGCTATAGGTCTTCAGCCCGTTGCGCTTGAGGCGAAGTTTGCGTTTAGCCATAGTGTCTCACTATAAGTCGCTTGACCCGAAGAATCAAGGTCAATCTTGCGGTCCGAAGGCATCTCTTGTCTTACCATTCGCCCTGATCTGAATCATCTCCCCCAACGTAATTCCCATTACAGACACTGCACCGTTGCTCCTACCGCGAGTACCCTGGTTTCGATATAATCCCGACGCAGGTGAAGCTTATGAAGCTGGCAGAGATTCTGAAGCAGTACAGAGATGAATGGGTGCTCATCGAGTACACGAAGTTAGATGAGGCGCTAAATGTGATCGAGGGGCGGGTCTTGGCTCACTCCCCCCGCAAAGAGGATCTCTATGCACTCTTGCCCAAGTTTAAGGGCAAGAATTTCGCCATCGAGTACACCGGAAAGCTCTCCAACGATTTAGCCGTTATGTTCTGAGATGAAAACGTCGTGGGGACAAAAGGGGCCGTTTAAGGGAATTGAGTCCAAATGCAAAGTCAAAGAACGAGTACAGAAACGACAACGGCGGCTCATGTTCGCTTTGCTCACATTTCGCCAAACTTTCCTTCGCCTAGAAGGCGAGGGGATTCAACCATCCCCGAAGGGGACACTAAATGACCATGACCCTAACGAGTTACATTAAGGCAGCCATGAAGCAAGCTCAGTTTGAGCGTCTAAGGGATAACTCTATCTATGGCCATATTCCCGATTTTGAAGGTGTCTGGGCACAAGCCAAGACCCAGGCGGCTTGCCGACGAGAGCTCCAAGAGGTTTTAGAGGACTGGATGCTCTTTCGTCTCAAACACGATTTGCCTTTACCTGTGGTGGCCGACTTGGATTTGAACCAAATTGCGGCATGAGCCGACGCCTTACCCCCGTCAAGCGCGAGCAATTGATTCAACGACTCCGGGAACTTGGTTTTGAAGGTCCATTCTTCGGACGCAAGCATCAGGTCATGCGCCGTGGAAATCAGACGATTCGCGTACCAAACCCACACCATGACGAGATCAGCGTCGATTTACTAAGTCACATCCTACGAGATTCAGGAATTTCACGCGAAGAATGGCTTGGGGAGGACTGAGTGCTTCCCTGAGCTGGCATATCCTAAATCATCTTCCCAACGTAATTCCCATTACAGACATCCTCTCTCTGCGTAGTCTACACTACGTACTGGGTGTAACGGAGGCTACGATGCGTTTCGCACGCCCCCGAAAGAAAGTGGGAGTATCTCCTCAAAAGGCAGGCAACAACAGCGATCAGGGGAGGTTGGCAGAGATGGATCGTTTCCAAAGTTATTTTCGTTTAACTATTTCTGTGCTTTTTATACTGGCAGTTGTAGCTCTGCTGGGTGCAAGTGAAGTTACTTCGTCTACCCGAATCACTCGCGCTACTTTCACGACTTGTGCAGATTTCAAGATTGGTACCCCACAAGGCGTCAAACTCGTGGATGCAAGCAGCAAAGACTGCAAAGATCTCGCTGGAAGCACCGATGCTCAACTCCAATTGCCACCTCCACCGCCCGTATTTCCTTTCATTTGGATCGCGCTTTCAGCTCGTGGCACGATCGTCAAGGTGAATACAGAAACTGGGAAAATTCTAGGTGAATATCATTCAGCTCCCGACAGACGAGGTATGGATCCTTCGCGCACAACTGTGGATTTGAATGGAAACGTATGGGTAGCCAACCGCGCCGAAGACTCGGAAGGGAAAGGATCTGTAGTCAAGATTGGTCTCAAAGAAGCCAACCAATGCGTAGATCGAAATGGCAACGGCGTGATCGACACCTCCACCGGACTAGGTGATGTAAAACCATGGCTAAACCCAGGAGGAGTTGACGACAACGGTGGAGTATCCAGTGCCCAAGACGAATGCATACTCGTGTATGCAAGAGTGAACGGGACAAAAACTCGCACTGTCGCTGTAGATGTCAATAACGATGTATGGGTGGGAGGCTTAGGGAATCGAAAACACGACTTGATTGATGGCAAGACAGGTGCAATCAAACGATCAGCCAGTCCACCATGCGGCGGTTATGGAGGACTAATAGATGGAAACGGAGTGTTGTGGTCTGCATCCTTGGACCCTGGCGAACTTTTGCGGCTGATCCTAGCGTTGACCCACCTTCCTTCACTTGCATTCCTCTAGGGCGCACTTCTTATGGATTGGGGATTGACACGAATGGGAACATTTGGCACTCCAATTGTCAATCGTTCACAGTCATGAAGATTAACCCAGATGGCAAGATTTTAGGGACATTCTCCACAGGTGGTACCACCATCTGTGATCGAGGCGTGGCGGTAACCCCTCAAGATAACAATGTTTGGGTTGCAAACAGCGGTGGCATTGTGTCTCGACTGGACAATAACGGGAATTTGCTTAAGGTTATTCCAGTAGGCAACTTCGCAACTGGAGTTGCAGTAGATCCAGCAGGCAAGGTCTGGGTCACTAACTTGGGCTCAGATAACGCCATGCGCATTGATCCAGCTACTAACAAAGTTGACTTCACTGTAGATTTTGGCCCTGGAGCTAGACCCTACAACTACAGTGACATGACGGGTACTGGTCTGAGAACTGTTGCCCGATCGGGAACTTGGACAGTTACCTTCGATAGTCTAGCTCCCAATACAGCATGGAGAAAGGTTTGCTGGACAAGCGTTGAACCGTCTGGGACGAGTGTCGTTATATCGGCTGCCAGCAGCAACGATAAGTCAAACTTTCCCATACGCACCCCGGTTCAAAATTGCATCGATCTCGGCTCAAGCAGCAGCCTGAATGGTCAATTCATCCTAGTTCAGGTTAAACTGAACTACCCTCGCCTTGAAGGCGAGGGGTTCGGAGTATCGTCAATTCGAAATTGACTATCATCATGAACCGGTTCGCCCTCTTGCTCGCTGATGTAGTCTTGGATCATGGCGTCGGT
>JACOSB010000051.1 GCA_016179105.1 Candidatus Acetothermia bacterium | reverse complement strand
AGACCTGGCTGACCGGACCAAAGTACTTGGACATGACCGCGTTAGCAGAGTGGACGCAGTTGAAGTCGAAGGAGTTGATTGCGGCCTAAACCGCTGCCGATCTTGGAATCCAATTTACAGAAAACTACTTGACACAACCCAATCTTCCCATCGGGTGAGCTCACTTCAATCACATCGGCAGGCCCTGTCTCCAAGGGAATGGTCTCGACATACTTAAAGGTGCGGTATGCTT
Organism: Candidatus Acetothermia bacterium; assembly: GCA_016179105.1. Lineage (GTDB taxonomy): Bacteria > Bipolaricaulota > Bipolaricaulia > RBG-16-55-9 > DRXL01 > JACOSB01. The sequence continues at coordinate 24,606 of JACOSB010000051.1, read as the reverse complement.
GAAGCAGTGCCTCCAAATAAGAGTCGAATGCACCACTTTTTGCATCGTCGAACTGCGAGCGAAACTGTTCAAGCTGATCACTCGAAGGTAGCAGATCTCTGGTTTCAACGAGTTGCGTTCCCTTAAAGATTTGCACCCAACCCATCTTGGCGTCAGACCCTATGACGACCTGCTGCCCCGCCTTGGTGTAACTCATGACGATTTTGAACTTATCGGGTTTTTTGAACTGAAACGTCATATCCACCAGATCCAACGGCTCCCCGTAAAAAGCCACTATCTTCATAGTGAGGTCGTGGATTTCGAGAGGATGAGTGAGCCCGCCATAGGTCTCAGCCGCTGCTGTCATAATCGCACGGGCTCTCTCGTCGAGCTGCGCTTTGAACGCCGGTAGCTTGAGCTTAGTAGATGGCTCAGTGCTTGGCCGTGCGGTTTGTTGAGTGATCTGCTCTGCTGGCTTTTTTTCAGTCGTGTTTTTTTGAGAACTACTGCCGCAGCCCGAAAAACCTGCAAGGGAAATGACTAGCGCGAGCAAGCTTATACTGGTGAGAAAGGAATGCCTTTTCATCATGATTTTTCATATATGTCCTAGCGTAGCTATAAAAAGCATAAGGCATATATACCTCCTTTGTCAACTCACCTTACGGCCTGTACTCCTACTCGGCGTGCACTGCCCGATGGATCGGTGCTAACTCCTCCGCTGTAACCATGATCTCGCATCAGTCGGAGTCTATTCCAAAGCTGCAGCTGGCTAGACCTGCGCTTGGGTGGCTCATCGACGCGGATGGATTGGTTGCCCCTTCCTGGCTTTGTGATATATCTTCTCACGGATGGGCTAGTACCCGAGGTTTGCAGCCCCCAATATGACCCGCTACCCACTATGGTCGCTAAGAGGCCACCAGCATTACGACTGATGGCCTCTTAGCCAGCTTAGAAGATTACCCCCTTTCCCGCGTGTCCGAGGATTCTACGGGCAACGGGTATAATACGAAGGATGATCGCAATTCCCGCCGAGCACTTTTCCCCACATCTCCGTGACCTGCTGGTTAGTGTTCATCCAGTTTGCCGTCTGGTTCTGCATGTTCTGGAAGCTGTTGTTAAAGTATTGCTGCCAGAGACGGAGCTGGTTTTGCTGCAGCTGTTGCTGTTGTAGGACATCATAGCCATTACTAGGCAACGCATAGCCGGTGTACCCTGGCTGCTCTAAGGTGTTCTGATTCATTGGCTGCTGCGGAGCCAAGCTAGCTGCTAGCGCAACGCCGATCAACATGGCGACGACGATACCCAGAGACTTCTTAGACAGCTTCGTTGGTTGATTGACCATTGCTCTCACCTCCTTTCCTGTTCGCGTTTCCATCCAAATACTGTAAGGATCAAACCCAAGACGGCGGCGCAGATTCCCAGGAGGGATTGCGTATGCTCGCCCAATAGATGGCTCAGTCCTTGAATCATTCTGAACTGATAGCCGAGCATCGGTAAGATGAACGATCCTACACCAATAATCAGCAGTGAGATTCCAAGGTTTTTCATAGTTCACCTCCAGTAGTTGCGGCCTCAATTGCCCGGAAGCTATTGATGACTGCCACAAGCGTACTCCGCTGCTGCTCGAAGTGAGATTGCGACGACCACGCTATTATCTGATAGTAATTATTAGCAGTCTCCACGGTCGTGTGCAGGCAGGTTATAGCAACATCAGTTCCGTCGATGTTCCGCCGCCAGCCACGGATTTCGTACTGCACCGCCGATTTGCCATTCACAATTACGCTGGTAGGGCCTGTAACTTGAGCATCGGTCAATTGCTTTAGAAGATGGTTGCGTGTGATATCGCTGTGTTTCTCTAAAGCCATACCTGGCACATCCTTCTTGCTATCAGTGAGAACGACGATAAACAACTGATTGAATTTATCAGCTGCTTGTAACTCGGCTTCATCGTTCAGATCGTGAGCTGCTGTCCAACCCCTAGGAAGGGTAATCTGGCTTTGCCTGTCTGAGCTTACTAAGACATTGGATCGTTCTGATGGACCATTGGGCTGAACTGCATTTCCCCCCATACTCTTAATGCCTGCCATTATGCCGAAGGTCAAGAGTAATAAGAACAGCCCTCCTACCACTGCCAATTGGAAGCGACCATGATCTCCTGTAGCTGATGGTTGATCACTCTTCGCTGGCAGTGCTGCTGTCCGGCCATGGAAGGCATCCCGTACATGGCGGGTGTTCAAATAGATAAACACCCATAGATTAATTCCTAAGCCAATTATCCGCATCAAAGTCAAATAGGTGCTCTCGTGTAACTGTGCGGCTGCGATTAAAGCGATGAAACCGATGACCACTCCAAGACCACACAAGATACTCTCGAGAATCCGTGCCCAGTTGCGCAGGCGCCAGAGCCCTAATCCCATAGCCATATAGATTAGACCGATAACCAAGGCATAGAACCCCAGCGCAATCGCAGCCGCGACCATCCAATTGGGCCCACGATACAAACCTATGACCACCGACATAGTTAATAATACTCCTGCCAATCCTGCCAATATAGCGCTAACGAAGTGGATGACGGCAAGGATTGTCACGCCGAGAGGGCGCTTTGTCCGTTCTGTGAGAACGGCCGGTTGATCCTCCGCACGCTGTACTATCGGCAGACTCGGGTTAGTGCTCTGATCGAGCAACTGTTTCTCTGGAGCCTGCCTTGACACAAGTCGTTTCAGATGCTTAAAAAACATGGCAATCCCCTCCTTGGGATTTTTCAGAGTTAGTTTAGTGTTTCACCTGTCGCAGTTTTCTTGGTGCCCGCTCCATTGCCTACATCTCTTTCGTTGCATCATTTGCCGGTGGCTGCAGCACTGGCTAGATCGATGATGACCAACAATGCCAGTAGCGTGATGACCAAGAACAAAGAGTTTTTCAGCCGAGATACGTGAACTGCAGCATTCTCTCGAACCCGAAGGAGCTCTGCTTCTTTCAATCGCTCGCGATGGAGTTCCTTGGCCAGCTGCCACATGATTAACGAGTTGTGCATATATCCTTCTTTCTCTCTTCATTTCTTATGACTATGCAGTGAGCATTACCGTATCGAAGTCCTTGATGAAGTCGAAGAGATGGGCTCCATCCGGCAGCGGCAGGGACACGGTCGGGGGAGTCACCATGGTCTGTGCACTTAACCCGAGGATTTGTTTGAACTGCTCAACTGTCTCCCCCGCCCAGACGAAGACGGTCCAGAACTCGCAACAGCCCGCCGCCTTGACATGGATCCACTTGATCCCGTTATCTGCTTGCCTGCAGTTATTCCGAGATGTCATTTGTGATCTCCTCCTTATATACTTGTGCTGTCACAGCTCAAGGATAGGAGAGTAGGCTTCCGGTTCACTTCCGCTTCGCTTCCACGAGTTCATGCCTTCTCCAAAATGACAACAGCATGAGCAAAAATGCCGGCACGCTGTTAACGAGTTTTTACTTAGTCAGCGTCTAAGCCGAGGCGGTAAAGTAGGAGCAGAAAGGGGGCCATTAAGTTTCTGCAGCTTCCGGCATTTAATCGAGCAAGATAGTCTTTAAGATATGGACGGACGGAGAGCACTTAGGAGTACATTCTAAATGCGCCTCCGTCCATCCTTCACAGGAGCGGTAGCGCAATTGCCAGATGGCTTTGCCATCTTGCCTACCGTTAGTCAGCGTGCAAGCGAGTGGGAAACTGTGTTGGCCATTTCTACTTGACTTTGCCGGTAGCGGCCATAGCCGCAAAGGTCAAGAGTAATGGAAGTGCAAACACAGTCAGCTGCACCAGACTCTTCAGCAATTTTTCCTTCATGGCGATCACCTCCTTGCTTTGTATGAAGCCACTCTGTCCGAGTTCTGACAGCAATTCCTCGCACTTACGATTCACGCCAATATCCGCAGCAGTAGCCAAGGCGCAGAGAATCGGCAAGTAGGTGAACGAAAACTCTTAGACACATACGGCCAATTTATGGCGATCACAGCCTAATGTCTGTCTCCAAAAACATAGCACAACCCACTTAGAGTTATTCTCACCGGCTCTGAACGCCGCGCTATCGTGTTTATGATGGATACTCGGCGGTGCGCCACGGCACGGGCGAACGCCACCATGATCGGCAACGCCAACATCGCCAACTGCATCAGGATTTGCATCCACTTCACTTTCATCGCTCATCACCTCCTCGCTATGTTGCTCTCGAAGCCGAGCCTCTTTTCGTCCATCCACGCTGGCAACGAGTGGGCGTGATAAAGCGCTCTCAGCGCACTCACTCCTTTCACTTTGATAATCTACTGACTTACGCTAAGGCCGAGTGCGCGAGTCGGCATCTTGGTCTCCTCCTCATTTGAAATTCAGTGAGATGTAGAAGTGTAAGCTTTGCAGATGAACGGAGGGCTTTTACACCATGCCCTCCGTGGTCTGCAATATCATCTACGAGGTGTGTTCATCGTAGAATCGCAAGTTTGCGCTGCTCCCGCCGTACGACCGTTCCATCCGGGTTTTGCACGGCCACTAGGATGCTATAGACTCCATTCGCCAGCCCCCGTTCCAGTTCAGCTTCTGTCGTGTTGAGTGCAGAGCGGTCAACCCATCCGCTGCTATACCGCAACGTTCCATCCAGGTTGAACACCTGCAGCTGCACGCGAGAAGTAGTCAAGGCACTAGCAAGTAGCAGCGAGTCTAAGCTACTAGGCCTTATCACCTCAGACCGCACGCCTTCGTGTTGCTGCTTGGGTGAGCCTGTTGACTGAAGCTTCATCATCGAAGTAGTAGTTGTATCGATTCGGAAGAATTGCCCGATAGACACACCATGGCATTGATCCTTGATCGACCGATGTTTGTTGATCATGAGGAAGCGTGCGATCATCTGGCGATCACGTTGTAGCTCTCTTGCCGCATTGGCTCCGCAGCGTTGGGAGACATCCGCACGAGCGAACTCCAAAGCACTCAAGGGTTTCTTCCCGCTAATTGCCTGATCCAGGCGCCGCAAATCGCTTTTATCTACCTGGCCGTCACCGTTGACATCGCCGCTAATGTCGCCGATTACAAAGAAGTCAGTGAACTGAAGCTTGCCATCAATGTAGAATTTGACTGTCCATTTGCCGACAAGTTCGGCGGCGCGATGGCCGTTAACATTGATATAGGCCCACACGCCCTGGTCAGTTGAGGGAATATCTGCTTGGTAATACGGTTGGCCGTTAGGATCAGTGAATTCCCACTGGACGCGATGGCCCTGTGGATCACCCTCCAGCATTACCAGAGAGAGTGCAATCGGATCGGAGGGCTGGACCGCCTTCTTGAGAACCCATTGACCGTCGACCACTCCTGGGAATGCTTCAGCCTTTACCCTCAACCTGCCGACCGCTTGAGCAGTATGCAAGCTTTGATTCGAGAACCTTGACGATTTTCCACCACGGGCCGAAGTTTCTGACAAAGGAACGAACCCGTTCAGTGCCAAACTCCAATCGGTATAAACGTCGTTCATCGTGACTTGGTTATTGTAGAACATGAGCAAGGTGTTATGGCCGAAATTGTTGAACGAATCCATAACCCGGTTGAAGATCGCCGAGGGGAGTGGCGTACTGTTAGATGCCCCCTGAGCAATGACGAGGAGCTGCATGTAAGCGTAGCCAAAGCCATCCTGATAACCCTGGAGAAAATCGGCAGTGCAACCAATATAGGCATAAAAATTTGATTGGTCGCTCAAACTCAACCCATTGATGTAACCCTGCGCTTCGCCCTGGTTATAGGAAAAACAGAGGTCCTGGCTGAATGCTGGTGAACTAAATGTGCAGACTAAGCCCACCATTAGTGCAAACATAAATCCGATGGTGTGCATCAATTTTGACCGAACCCTACTCCGCTTTTCCAACACTTCACGCCCTACTGTGACCTGACTCCGTGAAAAATCTGTTCGCTTATTTAGGATCATGGCGATCCCCTCCTTAAAAGTTCCGAGAGACTTACTGCAAGCTGCCGTATTGACATTGAGCGCGTTCATCGCACTCACTCCTTTCGTTTTGGTGTTGCAACGGAAGAGTACTCCTCCAGCCTTCCGTTCCACTTCCGCTTCGCTTCCACTATGAACTAATGTTCATAAAATGAGTAAAATTCCCCCAGAACTTCCCGTCGGATTTCCCCGACCTGCCCGGGGTGATATAATCGAGAAACCGGGCGTTGCCCGCTGCGGGAAGTGGTCTCATGCAGCCAGCCGACGATCGCACGCTGAAGATCCAACTGTTCGGACGCTTCGAGCTCTGGCGCGAGGGCATTTCCGTTCCCCCGGGGACTTGGCCGCGCGCCAAGACCCAAGCCCTGCTCAAGCTGCTGCTCTATGAGCGCGGCCGCGTCTTCTCCCAAGACCAACTGATCGACGCCCTCTTCGCGGATCTGGACCCGGATAAGGCCGCTCACAACCTGCACGCACGTCTCAGCGAGCTGCGCCGCATGCTCGAACCTCACCTCAAAAAGGGCACTGACTCCCAGTTCATTCTTAACGTGGGCCAGCAAGGGTATTGTTTCAGCAAAGAAGTCTCTTGCTGGGTCGACACCGAAACCTTTCAAGAGCAGATCGAAGCGGCCCAGGAAGCTGAGCGGACCGGACACTGGGCTGAGGCACTCGCAAGTTACAAACAAGCGATCGATCTCTATCTAGGGGATTATTTAGCAGAGGATCTGTATGAGGAGTGGACCATCTCTCCCCGCGAGCACTGGCGAGAATTGTATCTAGTGGCATTGGGTAGGCTTTCTGAGTGCCAGGCCCGGTTGGGACATTACGACCAAGCCATCGAGCAGTGCAAGAAAGTGACCCAACTCTCCCCAGGGCGAGAGAGCATCTACCGCCAGCAGATGCTCTACCATTTCCTAGCAGGGGAGCACAGTGAATCCTTCAAAGCCTACCAAGCTTGCGTCCAAGCCCTCCAAGAACAACTGGAGGTAGACCCCTCCCCTGAGACGAAAGAACGCTACGAGCAGATAGTAAAAGGTAAGGTAGAGGGTGTAGAGGGAATCTATCCCAAGCCGTTCGTAGCGATAGCGGTGCGACATAATTTACCTAGCGCCCTGACCAGTTTCGTGGGGCGGGAAAAGGAAATCGCTGAGGTCAAGCAGTTGCTCTCTGGCTCGCGCTTGGTCACGCTCACGGGCGTGGGTGGCTGCGGGAAGACACGGTTGGCTTTGCGAGTAGCGGGCGACCTAGTTGACGAGCACCAAGACGGCATCTGGCTGGTGGAACTGGCCACCCTCACCAACCCAGAGTTGGTGACCCACGCTGTGGCTACCGTGCTGGGCGTGCGAGAGGAGCCCAAACGTCCCTTATTGGGAACGCTCACGGATTATCTGAAGCCCAAGCAGTTGTTGGTGATCCTGGACAATTGTGAGCATTTGCTCACGGCCTGCGCCCAGCTTGTAGAGACCTTGTTGCGCCAGTGCCCCCAGCTAAAGATCTTGGCCAGCAGCCGCGAAGGACTGAATATTGGCGGCGAGCTGACTTACCATGTGCTCTCCCTCTCGTTGCCCGCGGGACAGTCCTTGCCTTCTTTGGAGCACTTGATGCAGTATGATGCTCTTCGATTGTTCGTGGAGCGAGCGACCTTCAGTCAACCTGAGTTTCGCCTAACGGAGGGTAGTGCTGCGGTCGCGGCACAGATCTGTCAGAGGTTAGATGGGATTCCCTTGGCGATCGAGCTGGCCGCCGCGCGGGTAAAGGTCTTGACCGTGGAACAGATTGTGGCGCGGTTGGATGATCGCTTCCGGCTGTTGACGGGTGGGAGCCGGACGGCTCTGCCGCGGCAGCAGACGTTGCAGCAGGCGATGGACTGGAGCTGGGAGCCGCTGTCTGAGCAAGAGCGAGCAGTGCTCAGGAGACTAGCAGTCTTTGCGGGAGGCTGTACGCTGGAGGCAGCGGAGGCAATCTGCTCTGGGCAGGGGATTGAGAAATCTGAAGTGTTGGATTTGTTAACACACTTGGTGGAGAAGTCGCTGGCGATGGTACAAGCGAGTGAGGGAGGAGCGCGGTACCGGATGCTAGAGACGACCAGGCTATATGGGCGGGACAAGCTTTTGGAAGCAGGGGAGTCAGAGATCGTGCGGAGCCAGCACTTGAATTTCTTCCTGCAGCTAGCAGAGCGAGCAGAGCCAAATTTTTTCGGGCCTGATCTGAAAATTTGGCTGGATCGAGTAGCGATAGAGCATGACAATATACGAAGTGCCTTGGAATGGAGCATAATAAGTAGGGACAGCCTGGGAGCTGGACTACAGTTAGCAGGATTGTTGTGGCGGTTCTGGGCAGTACGTGGCCATGCCACAGAGGGTCGAAAGTGGTTGGAGGCTCTATTAGCGCAAAGTGATGGACTGCCTGCTTCTGTTCGGTATTTTGCCTTCCATACTGCTGGTAACCTAGCTAGTGATCAAGGCGAACATAGGCGTGCTAGAGATTTTTATGAAAAATGCCTCATCCTTTGTCAAGAAATAGGGCATAGGTTGATGGCTGCACACATGTATAACAATTTGGGAAATATCGCCGATGATGAAGAAGACTACGACCGAGCGGAACCACTCTATGAGAAAGCCCTAGCTGAGTACCGGGAGATAGGGAAGGCATGGAATATAGCAACGCCCCTCAGCAATTTGGGCTGGATTGCACAGCGAAAAGGGATTTATCATCGCGCGAAGTCACTTTATGAAGAAAGCCTCGTTCTTTGCCGACAGGCAGGAGATAAGGAGCGAATTGCGCTGGTGCTGAATAACCTCGGCAGTCTCGCACACGATCAAACTTACTATGATCAGGCTAAAGCATTATACAACGAAGCGCTCACTCTCCGTCAGGAAGTGGGTGATAAGGAAGGTATTGCTTCATCCCTCAACAACTTGGGAAACCTCGCTAGACGTCTTGGGAACTACAGCCAAGCTAAGCCACTTCATGAGCAGGCTCTCGCGCTGGGGCGAGAATTGGGATCTCCATTAATAAAAGCCAGTGCATTCCATAATCTCGGCATAGTGGCGCAGTGCCAAGCTGATTACCGCAGAGCGCGTAGTTGGTATGAGGAAAGTCTTGAGATATCCAGAGAGATGAGGAATAGACAAATGATATCAAGTGCGATAGAAGCTTTCGCTTCAGTAGAGCTCGCCGAGGGAAGAGCACAGCAGCGCGCAGTGCAATTGTTCGGGGCAGCAGAGTCGCTCCGGGTCGCGGCTAGTAGTCCCATGTCGCCAGCTGATCGTGCTGAATATGATCCTATCCTAGCTGCCGCCCGCACTGCACTCGGCGAAGATGTCTTCGCAGCAGCCCAAGCCGAAGGCCGCGCGATGACGCTAGAGCAGGCTGTAGCATATGCTCTGGGTGAAGTAAGCGAACTGCCCGATTAGGCAAAAAACTATCTCTTTCTGGACTAAGAGGTTTCATGAACGCTGAGAGCAACCGAGAGCTAAAGATTCAGTGCTTCGGCAAATTCGAGGTTTGCCGCGACGGCGTGCCCATCTCCGCCTCTGCTTGGGGGCGAATTAAAACCCAAACCTTACTGAAAGTATTGCTTATATCGCGAGGCCAGGTCTTCACTCAAGATCAGCTCATCGAAGCACTCTTCTCGGACCTCGATCCTCAGAAAGCGGTCCGCAACCTGCACGCTCGCCTCAGTGAGCTGCGCCGCGTACTGGAACCCAATCTGAGCAAAGGCACCGACTCTCGCTTCATTCTTAACGTGGGCCAGCAAGGGTATTGTTTCAGCAAAGAAGTCTCTTGCTGGGTCGACACCGAGGAGTTCGAGAAACTCTTCAAGCTCGCCCAAGAGGCAGAGCAAGCCGGGCAATGGCCCCAAGCGCTGGATGATTATCAAGAAACCAACAGTTTGTACCAAGGAAAATATTTGGCGGAAGATCGAGATGAAAAATGGGCGAGTACGACTCGCGAGCACTGGAATGAGCTGTATCTGATTTCGCTTGGACGCCTGGCGGAATGCTACGCACGGCTTGGTCAGTACAATCAGGCGATTGAGCACTGTCGCAAGCTGATCGTGTTAGCACCAGAACGAGAGAGCATCTACCGCCAGCAGATGCTCTATCACTTCTTGTCAACAGACCAAAACGAATCCTTGAAAGCCTATCAAGCGTGTGTAAAGGCACTGCACGACCACTTAAGTGCAAAACCTTCTCCAGAGACACAGAAACTATACGAGCAGATAGTGCAGGGCCATGTTGAAGGCATTGATGAGCTCTACTCTAAACCTCCCGTGGCAGTACCTAGGCGGCACAATCTACTCCTTCCTCTGACTAGCTTCATCGGAAGAAAGAAAGAGCGGGCTGAAGTGAAGCGGTTGCTCTCCTCCTCGCGCTTGATCACCCTCACGGGAGTGGGTGGCTGTGGCAAGACACGATTGGCCTTGCAAGTGGCTTCCGAAATAGTTGATGAATTTACAGATGGGGTATGGTGTATCGAGCTTGCGGCACTCTCAGATCCTACACTGGTTCCACAGGCAGTAGCCACGGTTTTAGAAGTACGAGAGGAAGCCGGTCGCTCGATGGTGGTCACGCTCACCGACCATCTGCGCCTCCAGCAGCTAGTGTTGGTGCTGGATAACTGTGAACATCTGATCCAAGCATGTGCCCAGTTAGCGGAAACGCTTTTGCGCGAATGTCCCACCTTAAAGATCTTGGCCAGCAGCCGAGAGGCTTTGGGCATTGCCGGTGAGATAGCCTGGCGGGTGCCTTCTCTTTCGCTACCTAATTTGCAACCTTGGCCACCGTTGGAGGATTTGACGCAGCAGGAAGCGATACAACTCTTCTGCGAACGAGCCACTGTGCACGAGCCGAGTTTCATGGTGACAGACCAGAATGCACTGGCAGTTGCTCAAATTTGCCGGAGGTTAGATGGGATTCCTTTGGCGATTGAGCTGGCGGCGGCGCGGATAAAAGTCTTGACGGCAGAGCAGATTGCCGCACGCTTAGACGACAGTTTCAGATTACTGACTGGGGGGAGTCGGACGGCTCTCCCGCGACAGCAAACACTGCGAGCCGCGATCGATTGGAGCTATGAGCTACTGACAGAGAAAGAGCGCGTTTTGTTGCGTCGGCTCTCAGTCTTCGTTGGAGGCTGGACCTTGGACGCAGCAGAGTATGTCTGCTCAGCAGAAGGGATTAAAAAGTTTGAAGTTCTGGATCTATTGACACATTCGGTGGACAAATCACTCGTACTTGTCCAAGGGCAAAATGGAGAATCTCGTTATAAGATGCTGGAAACAGTACGACAATACGCGAGGGAAAAGCTCCGCGAATCAGCGGATGTGGAAATAGCACGTGACCACCATAGGGATTGGTTCCTGGCACTAGCGGAGTGCGCAGACCCAGAATTGAAAGGACCAAATCAATCAGTCTGGGCAGAGCGGTTAGAGGTAGAGCATAATAATTTGAGAGCGGCATTGGAGTGGTCACTTACTGCCAAAGATGGCGCTGAGCCAGGACTGCGACTCGCAGGTGCACTGTCAGGGTTCTGGCATTGGCGTGATCACGCGAGCGAGGGATGCCAATGGCTCGAGAGAGTATTGCAGCGAGGCGATCGAACGTCGCCCGCGCTGAGAGTTAAAGCGCTATATAAATTGGGTTGGATGAGTTGGTATCTAGGTAATCTTCGATCAGGGCTGGCTCTGTTGGAAAAGGCAATCTCCCTCGCGCGCGAAGTGGGAATGAAAGAAGATCTCGCTATCGCACTTTTGTATTTGGGGCATGCCCAGCAGTACGAAAACAATTGGGGGCAGTCAACAACCCGACTTACGGAGAGTCTAAGACTATTTAGAGAACTATCAGATGAATGGGGGATGGCTCGCGTGCTGACGAGGTTAGGGTTGGGAGAATGGTGGCAAGGACATTACCGCCAGGCTACCACATTGCTCGAGGAAAGCCTTACTATCTTCCAAAAATTGAAAGACAAACGAAGTATGGCTCTATCACTTAATATCCTTGGTTTAGTGTTTTACAGCCAAGGTGACCTGCACCGTGCAACTGCTCTATTTGAAGAGAGCCTTGCTCTCTTCCAGGAATTGGGAGAGACTGGTTCTGTTGTACTCTCTAATTTAGGAAGTCTAGCAAATATTCAGGGAGACTACGAGCGAGCTTCGAAGCTTCTTGAAAAGAGCATAGCCCTGTATAGGAAGGAAGGATCAAAGCTTGGCATCGCGATGGCACTGCCTCACCTGGGAAATCTAGCTGTCAACCTGGATGACTTGCATCGAGCCCTGGCACTTTTCAAGGAGGGCCTAGTTGTGTCGAATGAAATAAGTTATAAACCAGGCATTATCAGCGGTATTAAAGGGATAGCCACTGTGGCGAGTCGCCATGGGAACATAATAAGAGCTGCCCGACTCTTGGGTGCAGCAGAGGCCCTTCGTGAAGCAATTGGTATTGTCATAGTACCTGATGAGCGGATTATGGGTGAGCAGACTCTAGCCATTGGACGTTCCGCCCTGGGTGAAGAAACCTTTGCCAAGGCTTGGGCCCAAGGCCTCGCGATGACGCTGGAGCAGGCGATTGCCTATGCTCTTGAACAGTAAGGAGATGGAATTGGAAGCGGAATGGAAGTGAGGCGGAAGTCGCTTCATCTAAATTGGGGCTGTAAATACACAATCCTTAGTGAAAGGAGTGAGTGCGATCCGTGCACTCTACCATGGGAAGTTTTCTGTGCAAATGCGGAAATTGGATTTCGACCACAGACTATCCCAGCCCTACTGCAGGCACGCTGTATAGCGAGTGGGCGGAAACGGAGATCGAAGATGATTTCCTTGCTGAGGTAGATGGATTCATCCGGGCGCTCCGAGAGGGACGACGTAAATCGTGGATCGAGGCAAGCCTTGGCGACGCTTATACAAGCCACTTGACAGACGGAGACATAGTTTTTCAATTTGTGGATGAATCTTCAGACAACTATGGTCTATGGGTATTCGAGTGCGAAGTCTGTGGAAGGCTTTTGATTGAGACCGCTCATGGCCGCAATGATTATGCTTCATTTATGCCGGAGGAAGGTGGTTATCGCGGTCTACTGAAGGGGGACTATGCCCGAGCGCGGGACCAGTATAAGCGTGCTATTGCAGCTATGAACGAAAAGGACTATGCTCGGGCGCGGACGTGTCTGGATGAAGCGCTGCCGATCTTTCGAGAGATCGGAAAGAATCAGGATATTGCTAACACGCTTTACAATCTGGGTGAAGTTGCTAGGAGACAAACGGACTATGCCCAAGCGCGGACGCGGTATGAGGAAGCGTTGGCGATCGGTCGAGAGATCGACCACAAGCGGCACAGGGTGGTCCTGGCTGAGGGACTCGAGGGAATTGCAAAGCTGGCCCAGACGCACGGGCGTATGGAACAAGCGGCACGGCTCTTTGGGGCAGCGGAAGCGTTACGTGAAGCGATCAGTGCTCCAATATCGCCTGACGCAATCCACCGGACGCATCAAGGCTGGCGCAAGACAGGCCGCGTCGACTATGACCACGTGGTGGCTTTAACAAAGGCGGCGTTGGGTGAAGACACGTTCACGAAAGCATGGGCCCAAGGTCGCGCGATGACACTGGAGCAAGCGATCGATTATGCGTTGGACACCACAAAAGATAATTGACCAAGAGCGTTAAGCCCGACAAGAGAGCGGAGTGCATGCAATGTGGACGCCTGTTGGTGCAACCCGAAGTGGGGTAAAATAAGTATCTCTCATTCACCTCTGATGCTCCTGGCTCCCATCAGATTCTCGCTCGCAAGGGGCCTTGATTGGACACGGCGTCAAGAGCGCGGGCCAGGCAACGATTCCTCCTTCCTCAACGTCTTGCGACGAGCGGCACACCGCTTTGGGGCCACCGACTGGATGTTGCTGGCGGATGCTGGGTTTGATGGACAGGCAGTAACTGAAGGAGATCTCATTCCTCCGATCCGATGGCATGGTGGCTTAGTGGCCCCGAGCGCAAAGCCAGAGCGGAGTTGGTGGATGTGGCGCGGTTGGATGGGATCTATGGGCAAGGCTGGAAGTGTGAGACGGTGAATTCGGTGATCAAACGGAAGTTTGGAGAAACGATTCGCTCACACAAGCACAGCCATCAGCAGCGGTCGAGGGGCTGGTGTACAATCTCGACCGCACATGTGCCTTCTCAGATCTTTGCAACTAAGCAAGTCAAGGAGATTACATATGAGGTATCAAGCAATATTTTCAGCGATAGAAGCCCAAATACTTATGTCGCTCATGTCCCAGCCACTTGACCTTCTCGAAGCTGATCACGTACGAGCGCGTATACACTCCGGAAAACTTATAATCATTTTCCAACCTATGTGGGTGAGCACGCCCGATAAGTCCCACAGGGATCTCTGGGATAATGAAATCATATGCCCAGATGTGCAAATCTTCTCTGAAAAGCGCTTCGGTAGAACCATTAGCTTTCCCAAATCTGGCACTATAAACGCGTTTGACACAGAATTGAGCCGAAGAGAGCTTGGCAAGATCACCGATATATCCATAGTAAACACATTCTTGACGTTTAGTAATTTTAGTAAACCTGAACCAGACTCATTTTGCTTTGAACTTACCTTTAGCCACCCTGATGTGTTTCGCGTCGCCCCTTCATCTGAGGAGGCAAGGCAGATCAACGAAACATATGTAGAACGTGCACTTATTGAGGCTGACTTGGGCATCCAGATAAAAACCGACAAAGGTCACCGTGTCCTCATTCATACAGACGGATTGGTTGAATCTTTTCGTGTTTTTGTTTTATTGGACGGCCAAATTCCCGACTATCTTGATAAAACAGTTGAGCTTTTGCCTTTAACAAGCAGACTTTAAGTGGTGGGAGCCGCCAAGGCACTCAACTCCAGCCCTATAGCCTAACGGGCTCTGTTGCGAAAATTTCAGTGAGTTATCAGAATCACTCCCAATGTTCGATATTGTAAGTGATTTTCGGCACAGAGGGCAAGCGTCTCACTGGCCCAGCAGCGCAAACTTTATCTGGAACGATTCTGTCAATTGAAAAGCAGTTTGCTGACAGCTTGAAGTGGAATCCCACCAAGGATCATCATTCCCCAAGTCAATTGTGAGCCAATCCTGACAAATCCGTTTTCATTCTATAATTGGACCCGAAAATTGGACCACGGGCTAAGGTGGAAAAACGAGTAAGATACACCGAGCCAGTGGAGGATCGAGGCGATGAAAAAGCCACGCAATCAGTACAGTGCCGCGTTCAAGTTTCAAGTGGCCTTAGCCGCGGCCAGAGGCGACCGGACGATCAACGAATTGGCCAGCGAACATAGCGTGCATCCGAATCAAGTGAGCCAGTGGAAGCAACACTTGTTGGAAGAGGGAGCCACGGTATTCGCGCGGGGAACGCAACGTCGGCAACGCGAGCAAGAGGCACAAGAAACGGATCTGTTTGAACAGATCGGGCGGCTGAAGATGGAGCTAGAATGGGTGAAAAAAAAAGCTGCCCGACTCCCTTGAGGTGAAACGGACCATGATCGAGTTGAATCATGCGAAGATCAGTGTGCGGCGTCAGTGTGAGCTGATCGGGTTGCACCGATCGACGCTGTATTACCTGCCTGCACCCGAGACGCCGCTCAACTTGGAACTGCTGCGGCGCATCGATCAGCAGTACACGAAGACACCCTTTTATGGCTGGCCGCGCATGACGGCGCAGTTGCAGCGGCAAGGGTCTGCGATCAATCCCAAGCGCGTGCGACGGCTGATGCAACTCATGGGGTTGCAGGCGATCTATCCCCAGCCGCGCACTAGCCAACGGGGGACAGCAGTTACGGTCTATCCGTATCTGCTGAGGGATTTGGAAGTTGTCCGACCGAATCAAATCTGGAGCGCGGACATTACTTACGTGCCAGTGATCGGCGGGTTTATGTACTTGATAGCGATCCTAGATTGGTTCAGCCGGTATGTGCTGGCCTGGCAATTGTCTAACACGCTGGACGGCTACTTTTGTGTGAAGACGCTGGAGCAGGCCTTGCGGGGAGGGCAGCCGGAGATTTTCAACACCGACCAAGGCGTGCAGTTCACCGCGCGCTCGTTCACCTCGACCTTGGAGGCGGCCGGAGTTCGCATCAGTATGGACGGGCGAGGGCGAGTCTTTGACAATATCTTTGTGGAACGGTTATGGCGAACGGTCAAGTATGAGGATATTTATCTGCACGACTATGGGAGCGTGCCCGCTCTGCAAGCGGGGCTACACAAGTATTTCACCTTTTACAACCAGGAACGGTTGCACCAGAGTTTGGGTTACCGGACCCCAGCAGAGGTGCATTTGGGCGTGGCGGAAGCGGGAGCAAAAGTCCACCTTAATTTGTGCAATTCGTGGTCTTGACAATGGGGCCAACCTTATTCCATCATTAGAGTATCGAAGCGCGCCAGCGCCCTTCCGAATGTCTTTTGATTTTTCACCAACGACTACGCTATACTTGCTCAATAAGAGCATTTTGAGCGCGGGCAGGATAGGAGGACGATCATGAATACCCTCTGGTGGATTGCGGCACTGGTTGTCTTATCTCTGGTCCTCGTCGTCTATGGATGGGGACCTTCAAATGGCGAGGCTGCGGTGCGAGCTTCTTTTAATAGCTACAAGGCAGCCCTTAAGGCTCACGATGGAAAGGCAGCTGTAACGTTCGTTGACAAGAACACGCTGAATTATTATGACAAGATGCTCGACTTGGCGCTCCGGGGCACTCGAGAATCTGTCCTTGAACTGTCAATACTTGATAAATTGATGGTCCTCACGATTCGCCATAACCTACCATTGGAATTAGTCAAGCAGATGAGTAGTAAATCGTTCTTTGTATACTCCGTGAAGGAGGGTTTGATTGCCGACAACAGCACGATCAACGGCCTCAGGATAGAACACATAATGGTCTCAGGAACGACCGCAAGCGGTGATGCCACTACTACTGGAGGGAAAGTGCCCCCGAACACGAAGTGGATCTTTCATAAGGAAGATGGCCACTGGAAACTCGATCTGACATCAATATTCCCTGTAATCAACTGGGCGCTGGAGCAGGCCGTTCATGCGAGTGGTCTTTCCGTAGAGGAATTCTTGTTCAAAATTCTCAAGTCCATATCGGGTAAGCCCGTGAAAGACGCGGTGTGGGAACCTTTGATCAAGTAACATTGAAGCACCGTGTTAAGGGGATTGTTTAGCAAATACGAAAAAAACAACGCAATGCTAATTTTCAACCTAGAACGCCGCATCAGTTTTCTAGTTAATGTGCCTTTCATGAATTTCGTTTATCTTGATGGAGTACGTATAACAAGCTGTTTTGGGCCAAGCGGACGATCAGAGGGATGACAAATCGGTGGGAGATTTTCGCTCTCCCTGCCTTCTGCGAAATTCCTTTTAATGGGAGAGGCATTGAGGGGAAAGCGTTGTTTTTTGTCCGACTGCTAAACAATCCCCTACTACGGTTCAGCGGTCAACCGCTGCGCGCGGCTGCGTGCTATTGCCCACGGTGGTCAGACGCTCTTATCACAGACGACATATGATCTGGTGCGCGATGCTCTGCCGACCGCTGCCACTTCACGAGATTTGGGTGAGCATCGCTTGCGGGACCTAGCAAGACTAGAGCACGTCTTCCAGTTGCTGCACTCAGAACGGCTGGAAAACTTCCCGCCTCTTAAATCTCTGGATAATCTTCCAAACAACTTGCCTCGTCAATTGACTAGCTTCATTGGGCGTGAGCATGAGATCACTGAGGTGAAAAATCTTCTAGCAACGGCTTATCTGCTGACACTTACGGGCGTCGGAGGTTGCGGCAAGACGCGGCTCGCGCTACAAGTAGCCGTTGATTTGGTGGAAGTATTCGCCGATGGGGTGTGGCTTATTGAGTTAGCGAATCTCTCTGATCCTTACCTGGTGCCACCGGCTATCGCAACGGCGCTCGGTGTGCGCGAGGAAATTGCCAGTCGTGGAGTAGGTATGGGTGGCCCCGGTATTGCGACCGGCCAGTCGGCCGATGGATCTTTGCTGAATAGGCTGATCGATTTCTTACAATCAAAGCAAGCCCTCCTCCTGCTGGATAATTGCGAGCATCTTCTTTCAGCGTGTGCACAACTGGCTGAGGCGCTATTGAGGGCCTGCCCGAAATTGCGCATATTGGCTACCAGCCGTGAAGCGCTGGGTATCGCTGGTGAGCGGACGTACCGCGTGCCATCCCTCTCACTGCCCGAGCCCCTGCATATCCCCTCTCTCGAAATTCTGACTCAGTATGAAGCAGTCCGTCTCTTCATCGAACGTGTCCTCTTTAGGGTACCGAGCCGATTCATGTAAAGATATATAACAAGGCAAGGGCCCACTATTTTTCGTTACATAAATAATTAAATTCTGTAGCTATGTAACCCAAAGATGTAGGGCAAAAGATAAAGATGTTGAGAAATGCAAACCCTTTGCCGATCTCAGGAGTTCAGGCATGGTTTCATAAATTGCTTATGTAACCTGCATTTTTCAGCCACGGCGAGATCGACCAATCTCTTGTTATATATTTCCGCGCGATTCGGCTCGGTACCCTTGGTAGCGATTCTGGATTGGTTCAGCCGCTATGTGGTGGCCTGGCAAGTGTCCAACACCCTCGATGGGTATTTCTGTATCGAGACCTTGCACCAGGCATTGAGTCAAGGACAGCCGGAGATTTTCAACACCGACCAAGGCGTGCAATTCACGGCGCGCTCGTTCACCTCGACCTTGGAAGCGGCCGGAGTGCGCATCAGTATGGATGGGCGAGGGCGAGTGTTTGACAATATCTTTGTGGAACGGTTATGGCGCACGGTCAAGTATGAAGATATTTATGTGCATGATTATGCCACCGTGCCGGCACTGCAAGCGGGGCTAGATCAGTATTTCACCTTCTACAACCAAGAACGGTTGCACCAAAGTTTGGGATACCGAACCCCAGCCGAGGTGCATTTTGACGTGGCGGAAGCCGGAGCAAAAGTCCACCTTAATTTTCGCAATTCGTGGTCTTGACTTTGGGGACAAGTATAATTAAAGGTGATAAACGTCACCAATCCCTTGCTCGGATGTCATCGTCAACTTTGCACCAATGGCGCTAAGCTGCAATGCTATGATGACAGTAACAGATATATCGCAAAGATTCGCCATATCTTCCTGGCAGACATATCGTTTATTGCAAAGTATTCGTCCCGTTCTGGGTGATTTATGCCAAAGCACCAAAGGACGCCAATTGATTCTAAATCCTGAAGCTATCTTCATTGTCGAGCGTGCAATCCAGCTAAACCGTGGCGGCGTAGCGCTAAAAGCCTTACCAGAGCGCATCAAGGCCGAGCTTCATCGGAATATCGAAGTTAGGCCTGATCCGGATAATTCGGTAGCACCACAGAGCACCAAAGATGCGCCAAATACAGAAATGCTAGAATTAATACGAGAGCAACTCACTACTAAGGACCAGCTCATAACGAAGCAGCAACAGCAAATAACTGAGCTTCTTTCCCAACTACGAGACCTGCAAGAAAAGGTTCCAGCTCTGCCAGTTCCTGATGGCAGACAGGAGTCCAAACGGATTGGTCGTTGGCAGGCTCTGAGAATGCTGATCACAGGGCAGTAATAACGCACTTGTTTTAGATAGCTAGAAAAGCTTATGATCTTTGTATCACCAGGAGGTGGTGGCATCGACTAATCTTAAGAATGTAGCCGAAAAAGAAATTTCTCTCGGTTAGTAGCCGAGAGAAAACCTTATCAAACTTGTCTTCCTGGTCGTTCAAGCGACCGGGTTGGGGTGTTTTTGCCTGCTGGCAAAACCATCAACATGCTTATTGTAGCACGAACGGGTGGGTTTTGTCAATAGGCAGATGGGGGTGTTTTGTCCTTTCGTCTGCCAGATGTATTAACGAAGTTGCGCTGCGGGACGCCTCGCAAGCTCTACGCGCTCGCTTGGCAAGTTGCTGATGACCAAGGTGTATTCACGCTTGTACCGGAACACTTCCCGTGCCTCTCCGAGCGCACACGCCGGCGATGGGCAGCTAGGCTGGTTAACTGGAATCTCTGGGATATTGTCGATGCTGGAGGTGGCCGAGGCAAGCATCCAGTCTATCGCGTGCGCGGCAAGGCTGACTATCTCAAGAAACAGCAACACGAGCTAGCTAGCCAGAACGAGCGAAACGAAGCGCACAAAAAACCCGGCCACGAAGCTAAAGACAAAAAGATTAAACCGCCTTTACAGGACAAACCTCTGTCCGCTGAAAAAAATTCAGCATGGAAGAGAGATAAAAATCAACGGCGTATCTTCTTCTTCGAGGGCTGGGAGAAGCTAGAACGGGGGCAGTATGGCTGGGCCAAGTGCGCCCAAGCGTTTCGTCTCCCTCTGGAAGAGCTGGGTCTTCCAAAGCCCATCGCCACCACGTTTACCGGCCTGATTCTCTCACGGCTCGAAGGGACGAGCTGCGCGAAGTGCAAAGAGCTGTACGAGCAGCTCGGGGCCTACCTCTGGAAATGCAAAGACCGTCTAGCGAGCCTGATTCAGAAAGGCGTCCGAAAGCTCTGCGCGTGGATCTCCTGGGCGCTCTCCCGGCTGCTAAAGGGGTTGGAGCTGGAAGCACCGAAATCGAAGCGGCAGAAACTCTGGGAGATCAACCAGAGATTGCGCGGGCCGCATGGCCAGCGTTGCAAGTGCATCGACTGCGAGCGAGAGCGAGTCGAGAATAGGCGCGAAGAGTACCCGCAGCAAGAGCCCATCCCCCAAGCAAAGCAAAACGCTGAGCCAGAAGCGATCAAGTTGGCACAGGAGTGGGAACAGACACAGCGAGAGCAGGAGCGCTGGCTGGCCGAACTCCAGGCCCAGTCTGTTGAGGAGCAGTTAGTCCAGATCCGGGAGAGCTTGGAGATCTGGCACCTGGTATTCGAGAGCCTTCACAACCGAAGACCATCTGCGTCAGAGCAACGGGAGAGACTTGAGCAGCTCTGCCGGGAGCTGCAAATCCCGAGAGAGACTATAGTTCCTAGCACCCTACTGCAACTCCGGGGGTAAGAGCAGTTGTGGAGCAGGCACCTCCCTTCCTGCTTGCGAGCGCTCCCGCTTCAGCTCTGCTAACCTGTGCTGCAATAAAGGTCTCGCACGCCGGGGAGCATCGCGAGTGTCGAAGTGATCCAAGGGATAAGGTTTTCCATCAGCCCCCACATAGTAGTGCAGCTCGAAGGAGACGCTACCTTTCGTGAGGAGTTGGTTGTATTCTTCGCGGCTGAGTCGCAGCTTCTCCCGTGTGACGGGCCTCCCGTGCCAAAGCAAGGTTTTTCCTTGCTCATCATTGACTTGTACTTCGACCTCCACCGTACCTCGCTCGCTGAGCTGTCTTTCTTCCCGCATCTGGGAGCTGAGGGCGCTCACAAAATTCAGGGCTGTTACCCCAATTCGTTGCCAGGTTGGCCCGGAGGGTTCTAGCCGGTCAGAGCGCACTTTCTGACCGTAGCAGCGCTGCTGGATCTCCTTCAGGCAACCGAGCTGAGCCAGCATCTGGACCCAATTCTCGCGAGGGCTGCGCACCTCTCGGTTCAAGTAACGCTCGATTTGCGCGATCATGCGATCAGAGGGCTCCAACTCTTCTGCTCGAGCTTGGGTCTGTCTCTTCCAATCTCGGATTTGGTGGGTCGATCTTTCCAAATGCCCTTGGAGGGTAGCGGCCGCCTGCTCTTCTTGGTTTACGATTTCTTCCCACTGTGCGAGGTCTCGCTGGGCCCGGGCAGAACGCAGCTGCCGGATATGTTGGCGCAAGCCGGCGAGGATCGCATTGACCTGTACCTCCAGGGAAGCAACTTGCTCCCCAATCTGCTCCGGTGCCTCCCGCTGAAGCAGGCGCAGTTGTTTTTGCAGATATTGGATAAGCCGTTGCAACCGGCCCACCAGGTGCTGCTTGCGCGCGGCGCGACGTGCCGGCTGCCGCAGCTCTTCTTGGTGAAGCTGCTTCAACTGAGCTGCTTGCTCGTGCTGGCGCTGTTTCAATTGGGCCTGTTGGCTTTGCGCGACTGCTACCGCGCGAGCCTGCTCCGGAGCGAGTGGACCGCGCTGCTTCCAGGTCGATAAGAACGTTTCCGCCCACCCTTCGACCACCGCTCCCCGGGTTTCGGACACCCGCAGCCAGTCGAAGGCTACGCCAAAGAGAGCTGCCAGCCGATCCTTTACAAAGCACTCGTAACCCAAGATTAAGATCTCTAAGCCCAGATAGTCCACTAGGCGCTCCTCACGTACCCGCGGGCGAATTAGGTCGCGCAACAGTTGAAATTCTGAGTCCGCCAGCTTCGCCGGAGCAGCCGTGGAACCCAGGGACCCCAGATTCAATCGGATCGGCTGCTCGTCCAAATAGGTCGATATCCGCCGGGCGATCGTGGGCACGTCTCCCAGTTCACCCAGCCGCTGCAGTGGTCGCAAATCCAAGACGATCGCTCGGCGTACATACTCCTCGGGTAAGGGGAGTGACCCTTCCCACTCACAGTTGAGCAAGAGCAAGGCGGTGGCTCGGTTCGCGAGGGTTTGGCCTTCCACCGTGAGCTCGCGCTCCCCATGGCCAAAGAGCAGCGCTCGCCTCTGGACCTCGGGGTCGCTCTTGTCCCATTCGTCCAAGACAGCCAACGGCAGATCGAAGAGCGGAGAGGGCTGGAAACTGCGTTGCCCGCCTTTGAGCTGGACGTGATGACCTAAGACTTCACCCGGAGCGAGTTGCGGGAGCAGGCGATAGTACTGGGGACGACTTAAGTTGAGCAGCGTTCCCAGCGCATCGCCGGCGGTGGTCTTTAAGCCCGCGGTGCGGCCGGCGATCACGAAGAGCGGCCATCCCTTCGGGAAGAGCTCGGGGGGGAATAGCTGTTTAGCGGTGAGAGCCGAGAGGAGGAGGCGCAAGAAGGCTTGGTAGTGCACAGGCCAGAGGTCCAAGAAGGCGCGCAGCTGGGGGTCGCTCCAGTGGGGCTGGACCTCGACGACCCCTGAGCGAGCCAACGTCTTGCGCCCGGACTCGGTGAGTTGGTAGAGCCCGTGTCGGGGTTTTTCCACCAGACCGAGCTGGATCAAGCGTTTGAGCTGACGATCGAGAGTGACGCGACGGGTGGCGGCCGCGGCGGAGCCTCCCAGGCCGAGGGCCAGTAGTTCTTTGACACGTCGGGGACGGACCAGCGCGCGCAGGAGTTCGTGGTCCTCGCTGTTCAAGTCTGGATGAAAAAGCTTCATCGCAAGAGCATTATAACAGGTGATCGGCTCAAGCTGTTATATTCACCCGCCCCGGTGTTATATTCGGAGCCCGCGAGCGGGAGAATATAACAAGGCTCCCAGACGTAAAAGCATCGTTTAGCAAAGCAGTTGTCGGCAATTTCGAGCTCTTCAGCGGTTGTTATAATTTTCGACAAAAAGCAGGGAAAGGGGAGAGGTGAACTCGGTCTGGGGAACCCCTGGCTCATCGGCCGATAGTTGATCTCTGGTCTGCGGACTGATAAAGCTTGGGGAATGTCAGCTCATGGGACCGTCACCTTCATTATCCAAAGTCGGTTAGGCCGTGCTAACAGACATTTGGTCCCATCCTCAAAGTTTTGAACTCGCTGCGTACTCACCGCAGCAAAGCCGCTCCTCACAATTCTTGCTTCAAAAATATTCTTGCAACAGATCCAACAAACTCATAACACTAAACCGTTTGATAAGGAACCAGGCTAGACCGAAGCATATGATTGTACTATACTATTTTAGGGTACTAGCTCCCCGTGAAAAGACATCGCAAGGAGAGAGTAAGCATGTCCACAAGAGAAGCCGAACTTCAGCACACAGCTGAAAGAATTCATGAAATATCAGTGTTGTTAAAGAAGAACTTGCCAGACCCTGCCGCAGTGGAGTTAGAATTAAAACAAGCTCTAGCTGCTTTCAAAGAGGTGGCTAATACCTTATCAAAAATCATCACATTCAACGAACTCTCTGATTCACTGTTCCGCGTTTTCTCTTTGATTCGCTTTGACCTTCCGCCCCTGCAAGAACGTCTGCTATCGCTGGAAAAATCTGCGCGCTTGGCTGAAGAGATGAGAAGGACAATGGAGACTCTCCTAGAGGATCCAAAAATACAGCAAGCATTAATCGCAGCGGAGCCAGTGCGAGATGCTCAAGAATTGGGAGATTCTGCAGTCAAGCTTCTTGACCAGAGGATGGCGGAGGTCAAGAGCGGCAATATAATCGGTCCGATGTCAGCTTCGAAATTTCTAAAGCATCTTGAGCAAATCGCAAGCCGGAAAACCTGAACCCCTCAAGCTTCCAACCTCCATTGGGAAGTTGCAGTTCAAGGCGGCTTCCTCAGTCCATGCTGAATTCGAGCAATTGCCTAATGCAATCCAAAGAAAAGTCATACAAAAATTAAAGTTTCTGGCTATGCGCATCATACCCCCCTATCACCCCTCACTTGATATACACAAGTATCACCTGAAGGGAGGGGACTATGTCTGGCAAATCGACGTAGACGACAAGTATCGGATTTGGTACCGACGAGAAGAGAAACTGATAACTCTCGGCTGTGTACACTAAGTTCTGTAAATTGGGAGGGGCGTAAGAAAGCTGTTCCCTCCAAGATCGGGGATGAATCGAACCCGAATGGAGGAGGGAAAAGCTGTGAAACAAACCCAAGATACCCTCATGACGCAATTGTT
>JACOSB010000040.1 GCA_016179105.1 Candidatus Acetothermia bacterium | reverse complement strand
TGGGGTGGGAGTCGTGCATAGTGAGTGTCATACCTCCTATGGTTCGACTCACGCGCTGGCTGGGCTACCCCCCCGCTCATGCTCATCTTGCATTAGAAACACAGGGGAGCTTCATGCTCATCTTGTATTGGATAAGACTAGCTCCCAGCTTTTGTTTGTAATACAATGCAGTATGCACATTACTGTGCTGGTTTGGGATGAGAGGAATGTCGCGCATATTGCCCGACATGGTGTGCGGGCGGCAGAAGCGGCAGAAGCGGAAGAAGTTTGTAGAAGAGAAAGCAAAGTTGTCTTGCGTGCTAGCAAAGAACGATACATCGTGCTAGGCATAACTCAAGCCGGGCGTTACTTGGCAGTAATTCTCACTTTCCCGATCCGAGGACGTGCTCGGGTGGTTACAGCGCGGGATATGACTGCCAAAGAGCGTCATTACTACAGAAGATTAAGGAGAAATTGATGAAAATTCCCAAGTTCAAGTCTTACGAGGAAGAAGCAAAGTGGTGGGATAGCCACGACCTGACTGAGATCGAAGGCCTAAAGCCCGTTGAGAAAGATGTTTTTATTAAGCCTCGTAAGCAAATCGTGTCCATACGGCTAGAGCGTTCGCTAGTAGAAGTACTCAAACGATTGGCTGCACATAAGGGAGTAGGTCACACGACGTTGGTACGGATGTGGGTGATTGAGAAACTACGTGAGATGGCAAGGAAATAATGAGCACGCAGAGCTGCTCTTATCAGGTCAAGCAAAACCCATCGTAGCAGTAAGTTCTAACTTTCTAGCTTCACCGGTAGCCCTTCCATCTGCATGATTTCCAGCGCATTGGTCGTCGGGCAGGGACCGGAGCGTAATTTATAGTCAAAGATCATGCGCCCGTTCAGCACGTCTTCACGAAAGTGATAATTTTTCACTTGGGGAGTTGTGCCGGCGAGCTTCACTAATTCTAAATCGTGAGTGGCCACGAGCCCCAAGCCATTCTGTTGCACCAGAGCTCTAAGATAAGCAGTACTGCCGATCAGTCGCTCGCGGTTGTTTGTGCCCCTGAAAATTTCGTCGACAAAAAAGAAGAGTGGAAATCTGTGAGGCCTCTCAAGTTCGGTTAACAGCGCTTTCAAGCGTTTCACTTCGGCGTAGAAATAAGAAATTCCGTCAGCCAATGAATCGCTTACCTTGATGCACGTGAAGAGCCTAAACGGAGTCATCTCGAAATGGCTTGCGTTCACGGGGCCGCCGGCGTTCGCCAAGCAGAGGTTGATGCCAACGGTTCTCAAGAACGTACTCTTGCCGGACATGTTCGAACCGGTGATGATCGCGATCTCGCCGCGCACGCTCATCGCCAGATCGTTGCAGGCTTTCTTGTCGTCTGCGATGAGAGGATGCCCTAAATCGTGAGCGCAGAATATCTTGCGATCTTTTGAAGATTCGTCCGAGATAATCTTAGGAAAAACGTAGTCCGGGTTGAGATAGGAGAAATTGGCTACCGCGATGAGTGCCTCCAGCTCAAACCAGACATCGAGCCAGACGGGCATTCGCTCGGCTATCGCGGCTCGATCTTGATGCAGACGATAAACAAAATAAAGATCCCACGGGACAAGTGCGTTGACGACGGGCCACAGCAGTGGGTTTCTCTGGAGCTGCGCCGCTTGGGCTACGCGCGCGATTCTTCTGAAGTACGTCGAGGGGCGATCGTTCAGGTTTAAGAGTGGCTCGCAAAGTTTGGCGAGATGGGGCTTGGCTCGCGGTAGACGTACCTCCAAATACTGAAAGACAAATTTGAAATTTGCTAAAACGTGCTCCAGGGCCAGCGCATCCTGAAAGAACGTTGCGATCTGCTTTCGTTGTGCGTAATAGATCGCTCCATACAGAGCCAACGAAGCGATCCATAACGCTGGAAGTAGAGCCAGCTTGTTGAGAGCAAAGAACACGATATTAATAACTGCAAGCACAACTAAAACTATAAGACTATGACGCAAAGATTTTGGTGGTGGATCACGTCGGAGCCAAGTTAGCAACGTATCGCTATCCCAGTGTTCTTTGGAATTTCCGGAAGCGAGTGCCGCCGTGAGTAAGAGCTTGTCACGAAAGAGCGAAAGCGGAACTAATTCTTGGATGAGCGTTTGTCGATGGAGTGTGGCGTGGGGATCCGGCTCAGTGCTCAGCAACCAGTCTCTGAGTCTCTTGCCGCCGCCGTGCGAGACTGAAATGTCCATCAGATGGCGCAATGAATATTTCCCTGTGAGGTCGAGATCGGTCTCAAATGGATGCTCTAGCTGTGGAGGCGTTGATGCTTTGAAGGGAATATTTTCCCAGTCTAACTTCATGCGCGCGATATGCGTCGTCCTGATGTCTCGCCAAAGGGTATGGCGTGTGACGCTGTCTTCTATCTTGCGGTGCTGATAGACTAAGATGCTGAACGCCGCCAATGAAGAAAGAGCAACAAGCCAGCCGAGCCACGGGCTTCCCAGATAGAAAGCGACAAAGCTCGAAAGTGTTCCTCCCACGAAGATGATGAGCCGGGCGAGTGAGTAGCGAAAGCTTAGACGGCTTAATTTCATTAGTCTCTTCTGCAGCCGCTCGATCTGTTTTTCTAGAGCATCCAATCGAGCTGGCTTCTTGTTGAAAAATCTCGCGCCGGTGCTTTCAGCCATAACACTACAGAACAAGAGAGGCAGGGCGGTTTCTCCCGTCTTGCCTCAGAGTGAGTTCAGGTCTAAATTTAGGGTTCAGGCTTGGGCTTCTTCTCGCCCGCGCCGAACAGGAACGTCCCCTGAATCGAGAAAATAGCACTCAGATAAGAGTTGCGCGGGGTCACAAAATCTAAGCCCCCCAAAACGCCCAGCGTGAGTGAGGCGGTTAAATCTTCGCCCAGCTCGTAGTCTCCATAGGCAATCGCTTCGCTCTCGATCTTGTTCGTGCCCTTGTCTTTCGGGTCTTTCTTGCCGAAGACGTAGTTGGCGCTGGACTCCAGCCGTCCTGTCAGTTTGTCGCTGAGGGTCCAGTTGGTCTTGTTGGAGAGCGTGAAGCTGTTGTTCTTCTCGCGCTCGCTCTGGACAGCTTTCCAAGCCAGAGAGGAGCTGCTGTGCAGGTCCGCGCTGATCTCCCAATCGAGATGAGCGCCGGCGGACTGGCTCCCGGTCACTTTTGTCTCTTTGGTGTCGAGACGCAGGAGTGTCTCGGTGCCGAGCGAGAGATCGAGCCCCGGCTGCAGACCCTGAATTCCCGCCCAGTCGACTGTCGCGGAAAAATCGTTGCGCAGTTGGTCGCGCTTCTTGTCGTGGTTGAGCGAGTAGCGATACGACGTCTGCCCAGAAAGATCGAGCCATTCTGCGCGCAACCGTCCTTCCCCCTGGAGCGAGAGAGTCGTGGGCGTGCTGCTGTTGGGCAAGGGCAAGCTCAGGCGCAGCGATCCCGTTCCTCCGGGAGTCAAGGACAGGTCTCCAAGTTCGATGGGATGGAAGCGCACATCTAAGTTAGCGCTGTCGTCGCGAGTGCCCTTCGTATCCGTAAGTTTCTGACGATAGTTCTGAGAATAGGAGCTGGTGAGGGAAAGAAAACTAAAATTCCCGTTCCAGTCACCGCGCCAGCCGTAGGATTGGTCTCCTTCTCGTTTGGAAGGAGCGCGGATTCTGGAGAGCTGATTGTATGAGCCGGAGAAGCTCAGTCCGCCGATCAAGCGCAGGCTGGAGCCGCCTGAAATTTTTTCTTCTTGGATGTTCGCGTCTTTCTTATTATGAACTTGGTTGTCGGTCAAGTTGTAAGACCCGTTGAGTGAGAGCGACTCGATCAAGAAGAGTAAGTTTTTGAGGTTGAAATTTTGCGAAGCAGTGATTCCGTAATTGTAGCGCTGTGTGTCATACCCTGGATTCTTCGAGTCGTTCTCGGTCTGGTCGAGCCCGTAGCTGAGCCCAAGCTTCGTGCCGGTGGGCACGGCCCAATCCAAACTGGAACTACTTCTCATCGTGCCAGAAGGCTTGAGTGAACGCGTCGGCGAGAGGTTGAGCATGCCCATCGCGAGCTGGCCGGAGAGCGCCATCTGACCTAGCCAGGGCAGCATGAACGGATAAGATGCCTTGACGGTCATCTGTTGGACATCGCGGCGCTCTTCCTGACCGACGGCCAAGAATTCGGGCGTGATCGCTTCGAGCTGGGCGCTCATTTGCAATCCCCATAAGCTGAATTGTGTCGAGACCGTGCCCGTCAAGCCGTAGTCTGTGTTTTGCGCCGAGTCGATGTCGGCGAAGCGGCGCTCGTCGCGGCCGTCGATCTTCGTCTCGCTCTGCGGGTAGGGGATCGTATCATCGCCGTGCACGCGCCAGAGGGATAATTCATACGTTGACGCAAGGGCGATCGGCCCAACCCAGAGCCCATTCGGTGAATTACCGAGCGCGGTGATGGAGCGGTCTTTCATTCTGGGAGTTTCTTCGGGATACTTGAAGAAGCCCGTCTTTGTGCCGTACCAGAGATTGTCGTCTTGCACGGCGAGCGTCTGGACTTTGGGGCCTTCAACGACCCACGAGAAAGTATGCTCTGGGGTGAGCAAGAAGACACCCTTGTCCGTCACGCCGTAGAGCGAATCTTTGAGAAGCGCTAAGCTCGTGATATGTTGATTGCGGGTCTCTTCGACGGGCTCAAAGTGTTCAGAATGCCGGTCCAGAAGAATAAGACCTTTGTCGGTGCCTACGTAAATATACTGGCTGTCGCCGGTCAAGGTGAGAATTTTGCTGGAGAGCAGGCCGGCGTATTGTTTGACAGTATAAATTTTCCAAGATGTTTTGGTCGGGATTTCGTTCAAGGGAACACGGGCTAACCCTTCGGCTGTGCCGACCCAGAGCATTTGGGCGTCATCGACGAAGACAGAATAAACCGTGTTATTAGGCAAATTGCTCTCGCGCTCGTCCTTGCGATAACGCTTCCAGTTGAGCTGCTTGGCCATGCTGTTGAGCACGGGAGTATTCGGTTCAAGCTGGACTTTGGTGAGCCCAAATTCGGTGCCGATGAGCAAGACTTGTGGGCTGGCGACGATTGAATAAATCGTGCTGCCGGAAAGTCCTTCCACCGGGCCAAAATCTTCCCATTTGCGTCCATCGAAGACAGTCAATCCGTTCTGATGACCAATGGCTATCAGCAATTGACCTTCGTGCTCGAACGAGATAATCGAGTTGATCTGATTGGGCAAGTTGATTTTTTGATTCGTGTGGCGGCTGGGGTTTTCCTTGGGGTCTCCGAAGGGGAAGACGTTCTGACCGAAGCCGAGGTTGAAGCCGGATTTGAAGGCGCTAAAATCAAACTGGCCCGTGAGCCCGATCACCGTATGCGCGTTGGGCATCGTATTACGGCGTTCTTTGCCCTCGGGGCTGGGTTGAGAGTCTGCTGCACGAAAGATGTCCAGATCGAGCGCAAAGCCGGCCGAGGGATGCCAACCCAAGGTGCCGCCGAGGAACGTGCGCTGGAAGTCGACGGCGCTGCCGAGGCCGCCGCGCAATAGCTCAAAATCAATACAAAGCTTGTCGTCTTCGCCCAACTCGCGCAGCAGCGTGAGTGCGCCGACTTCATAATCTATCGAGTAATCTTCGTCGCGCTTTAAGAGTTTCCCGTTCAGAGCGACATGCTCGCTGCCTTTGAGCACCGAGAGTCCGAGAAAATAGACTTGGCCTGAGACAGCGTAGTCGAAACTCACGCGAATCGCGCTCTCTAAATTCGTTTGGTAAATTTCGGGGATTTGTAGATCCAAAATGCCTTGGTCGGCGAAGATTCGCGCTTTATAACTCTCGCTGAGGCTGGGGTCATTGATGTCGACAAATTGGCCGGCAATCCTCACTTCGATCTTCACCGAAGATTCGGTGATTTGCGAGTAGCCCACGGAGAAGAAGCGATCTTGCGTATAGCTCAATAGCGGAATTCTTTCTTCTTGGGTGTTGAGGGTCGCGAGCTCGGCCAGTTGGTCCAAAAATTTTAGCTCGTAGCCAGTCCCCTCGCTGAGCGGATAACTCTTGGCTTTATCGCCAAATAAGTTATTATCTTCGTTGTAGGTGTCGATGTAGTTACGGACCTGGCTGCGCAGTAAGTCGCGCGCTTCGCGCTTAAGAATCAAAGAGTATTTGCTGTCTTCGGAGACTATTTCGTAGTTAAAGCGATCGAGCTCGACCGCGGGTTCGTCACTGACCTGTTGGTAGATAAAATCGAGACCGTAGTCATTCAGGAGTGCACGGAGCTTGGCACTCAAGGGAAAGGTCAATTCGATTTTGGTAAACCCTTCGACGACGGTCGTTGTCAAAGGGTAGTACTCCAGACCCTTGATATTCGTCTCGTAAGGCGCGTCGCCACGCTGATCGGGTTGACGCAGCGAGAAAATTGTCTGCCCTTGGCTCGTGTTGCCGTGAAAGCAGCGCGATTGCGCTTCGCCCTCGACCCGCGCCGCCTGGGCCACCATCTTGAAAGATTCCGAGGGCGCGTAGGTGAACTCCAGGCCCTTCAGGGTTCGTCCGGAGGCGACAAACTCGCTGCCGGCGCGTCCCATCGCGAAGTCGCCGAAGTTGAGTGACATGGTTTCATTGCCAAATCCCATGCGCAATGTCTGCAAATTATCGCTTTTTTGGTTGTCCAGCTCGGCCGAGATCGTGAGCGTGCCGGAGATGGGCGTGGTGATCTTCACCGAGACATCGGCGTCGAGGGCGATGTGCTGTTCGAGCACGAAGACGTTCGCGTAGCCTTTTTTGGAAAGTCCCCGCGAGTCGCCGAGGCCGTATTTTAAGACCTCGCTGATCGTCCCGTTGATGTTCACCGCGATAGGGCTCTTCGGCTTGGTGGTCATTGATTGGGTCTGCTCCATCGTAGGCTGGGCTTTTTGCGGGGGCGTTTGCACTTGCTCCGGCGGAGGCAGCGCTTTCTGCGAAGACGTTTGTACTTTTTCGATCGGAGGCTGAGCTTTGTGCGAGGATGTTTGGGTCTCGCGCGGAGGCTTTGCTTTCTGGGGCGGCGTCTGCGTCTGTGCCCAGGCCCAGATCGAAATCAGTCCCAGCGATAACAAAAAAACGGCTACACGACCGCGTACACTCATAGAGTTCGTCTGCTCCTTCTGGTATTTACCCGTTCGCCATGATACAGCAAGATTTTGAAAATTCTGTGAATGCCCAAGACATCTCTCTAGAAGCGATATGTGACCGTCATCACGTAGCTTGTGGGCAGTTGGGGATGGATCGCGTAAGCCCAGTCGAGCCTGAAATTTTTGAAGTACGCGCTCGCGCCAGCAGTGATCGAGAGGCCGTTATAACCCAAGCGCAGGCCTATCCCGTGAACCCAGGCTTCGAGGCCTATATGTGTGTGCATCTTCTGGGTAAGCAGATGCGTCTCGTCAATCAACAGAATGACCTGGAGCGGGCGGAAATCGAGAGAATAAGCGCCGCCGACTCTGAGGTCACGCGGCCAGGCCTGGTCGGGGCCTTGATTATATTTAATGGCTTGCTGCACGAGATTTTCCATCACCGCGCCCACACTAAAACCCGCCCAGCGGAATAAAATAGCAGCATCGCCCGCCCAGCCGAAACCGTTCCAGTCGCCCGAACTCGTCTGATAAACTTTCACGCGCCCGCCCAAAGAAAGTTGTTTTCCCAGAGCGAGCGCAGCCGCGGCGACGCCCGCTTGACTGACATAGTCAGCGTTCTGGTCCGTGGGATTGCCGAAGGCGTTGTTCTCCGGCATGTCGCTCGTGTCGAGGCGAATCACTTGGAACCCCACCGAAGCAAAGACGCCCCCGACGGCAAGATAATCGACCACTCCGAAGAGCTGGCTGTAGAGCGCGGCTACTCCGCGCGTGCTCACAAAAGCTAAGCCTGCTGGGTTGTAGTACGCGGCACTCTCGTCGTCTGAGAGCGCGAGAAACGCGCCGCCGAGGCCGGCGACGCGCGCGCTCGTCTCCAGCTCAAAAATCAGTGGAGCCGTGTTTTCCGACTGAGCCAAAGTATTCTCAGAGCTGATCGCCGTCGCTAAGAAGAGACTTAAGGCCAGCACAATGCCCCAGACCCTCACCCCGTCTACAGCACCCCTTTCCCGTTCAACGAGAGAGGGGCCAGAGATGAGGAGGGTTCCATCTTTGTAGTACTGTGTTAGGAGTAAAAATCGCACGAGGGCTGCTCCTTTCATAGATAAGAACTCAGCGATGCCGGACGATGAGACGTTGCGGGTCTGAGCGTATGCCGTCGGCGGTCAAGATGAAGATATACAGACCGTTTGGCAAAAATTTCCCTTGGTCATCGGCGAGGTCCCATTCGGCGCGGCTGCCCTGGGCGCTGAGCGTTCGTCGATGGACGATCCGCCCCGTGATGTCATAAATAATCAAGTCTACGGACTGCACGGGGTCTCCCTTTTCAGTGCGCGGAGGCAGTGCATAGAAGAAGATAGCTCGATCTGTCGCGGGGTTCGGTCCTACTTTCACTTGAGGGCGCTGGCCGAACTGAGCCGGCACGAACCCGGCGGTGTCTACGCTCTTGAGCGCTTCGAGCTTGCCCGCGCCCCAGCACCAGGAAAGAGGCTGGGTGTGCGCGTCTTTGAGCGCCGGACAGACGCGGGTGAATTGATCCCCGTACGAAGCATTTTGCAATTGTAAAAGTGCTTCACGAGCGGTCAAACGGGGGTTGCTCTGGAGCATCATCGCGATCGCTCCGGTCACGTGCGGAGCAGCCATGCTCGTCCCTTGGAGAGCCGAGTGCTGGCCGTCCGGGGCGATCAGAGCTTTATAGCCTTCTTCGGTCGCGAACTGCGACTCGGCCGCCAACGTAGAGATAATAGCCGTCCCCGGCGCAGTCAGATCGGGCTTGAGCCGTCCGTCGCGCGTCGGGCCGTGGGACGAGAAGACCGCGAGCTCGCCCTTCTTGCTGTGTTCTTGGAATTGAAAAGGTTTGCCCTGAATGCTGTCCCATTTTTCTTTGGTCGTGTAAGCACCGACGGCGATGAGCGCGGGGGCGTTCGCGGGCT
Source organism: Candidatus Acetothermia bacterium (assembly GCA_016179105.1). Classification (GTDB taxonomy): domain Bacteria; phylum Bipolaricaulota; class Bipolaricaulia; order RBG-16-55-9; family DRXL01; genus JACOSB01. Next base: position 10,018 of record JACOSB010000040.1, on the reverse strand, counting down.
CACTGATAGTCATGAGGGTGTCGCCCTCTTCGAAATGGCCCATCGACGCGAGGCCGGGCCAGCCGTCGAAGCGCCCGCCGTCTTGGTCGGTTTGGATGGTGATGGTCCAGGTGCTTCCGTTCGTTACTCCATCGAGAGAGACCGTCAAGGGATTGAGGCCGTTGCGCGGGTCGGGTCCGCTCGAAGCGTTGTCGAGGGTCAATTCGCCGGACGCATCCCGACGGTTGGCCGACTGTCCAGTGCTCGCGGTGGCGGAGATGCTCCCCGGTGAGGTGACAGTAACTATATAAACGGCCGTAGGTGGATACCAAAAATTGATGAAGGCGCGGTTGTCGGGGCCGGCGACAAAACGATAGCTGGCCATATTGCCGATAAGACCTTCGGCAGAGCGGCAATCGGTGAAGAATCGACAGCCCGCGTGGACGAGATCGTTGCCCTCATTGCCCCCGGAAGCGACGATAATCTGGCCGGGGCGCCCGAGCAATTCGTTCAGTCCCTGCTCGAAGCCGCTCGTACCGTCGTGCGGGCCGAAGTGTCCTCCCAAGCTCAGGTTGACCACCACGGGACGACCCAATCGTTCGGCCTTGTCGAAAATATATTTGACGGCGTCGATGATCTGATTCTCAAAATAAGTGGTTTTGACAAAGATGATCTCAGCATCGGGAGCCATGCCGATGAATTTAGAATGCGCGGCCGAGCCGTCGCCGGCGGCGATGCCCGTGACGTGTGTGCCGTGGCCGACCTCGTCGCGCTCGCCCACGAGACAGTCAGTATCGCGCTCGATCCGACAATCGTTCGCGATGTCTTTCTCGATCTGCGCGCGCGCGTACTCGGTGCCGTAGCTGAAATCTTTGGGCATGTGCTCGTCGTTGGTCTCGGTCTGGTCCCACATGTACAAGATTCTGGTGCTCTCTTCGACGCCGTCGCCGTCTTTATCGTAGCGGAAGTCAAGATGGTCGTAATCAAGCCCCGTGTCGACGATTCCAATCAAGACGCCCTTCCCAGTAGCGGCAGGTTTTCCCGAATGAAGCTTATCGCCGTTCACGGCGGGCACGCTCTCGTCGAGCGTCGGTCGGACTTTGTAGCCCGCTTGGATGAATTTAACGGCGGGGTCGCTCGCCAGTTGTTTTAGCTCATCGAGCGTGACACGCGCGGTCAGAATATCTCCGGCACGAGAGTCAATATGCACGCCGCCGAGGGCTGGAAAACCCTTGGTCTTGATGAGCACACCGAGGCGATCGGCCAAGCCATGGGGTATCTCTTCGCGAGAGAGCGATTGAAAGGGTTTCAGGGTGCCTAGCACACTCTGAGTGATGAGCGGGCGATCGCCCTCGTAAACAGCGACGAGATTGGCGTAAGAAGCTAAATCCAAAGGAGCAGAGAGCGCGTGAGTGGATTCGCTTGACCGGCGGAGCAAATAGCGCAAGAAGGGATCGAGCTTGCGCTCTGGGTTTTCTATCGATTGGGCCAGGGCGTTCGTTGCTTTAGTTTGATTCTCTTTGGGGAAAGACGGACGCGCTGCGCGAGAGGGCAGAGCGATCTTTTGAGAGTATAATGAGAAAATCTCTGTCTTGTCTAGGTCAGCGAGTCGGAGAGAGCCGAAGGGCAAGACGGAGTAACTCTCGATCAACGTGCGGATCGAGGGCGTCGAGAGGAAGCTGTTGTTGGTTTGCGCCTGGGCTGGGAATGAGACTAGGACGGCGAGCCAAAAAAGGGCCTTGAAAGAGTTCACAAATCGGCCTCCATGAGCGAGAATTTGGAAAATCTCTTCACCGGAAACAAGCGGTTACCGATAAAACCAAAATCCTCCCGATTATAGCTGTGAAGCGGTGACCCGGCAACCGGATTTGCGTGGACTCCAACGAATCAGTTAAATGGAGGTAACGAAGTTCTCGCCCACAATCCCTCTCCCGCCATGCAGGAGTGGCAAGAAAATGATTCAGTGAATCAGTGAAGGCGAGTACTGCGCGCGATTTTGTAGAATTTTCATCGAGTTAGGTTCTAAGGAGGAATGATGCCAAAGCGAGAGTTTTTATTGAGTCCCGGACCGGTGAACGTGCCTCGCAGAGTCTCACTGGCGGGCGCGGCCGAGATGGTCCATCACCGCAGCGAAGAGTTCGGCGAATTGATGCAAGCGATCGATGTCAAACTCAAGAAAATTTTTAAGACAAAAAATTTTATTGTCTATTTGGCTTCGACCGGCACGGGCGGGATGGAAGCCACTGTGGCGAACTTACTCAATAGAAGTAACGAAGCGATTGTGGTCGAGGGCGGAAAATTCGGGCAGCGCTGGCGGGAGCTGTGTCAAGCGTTTCAGATAAAGCATCACGTGATCCCGCTCGACTGGGGTCGCGCTGTGAAACCAGAGCAAATTGAGCAAGCGCTCAAAGCTCATCCCCGTGCAAAGTTTGTCTTTACTCAATTATTTGAGACCTCGACGGGCACGGCCTATGACATCGAAAATATCGCAAAAGTCACGAAGCGCCACGAGGCGATCTTAGTCGTTGATGCGATCAGCAGCTTGGGGGCAGTCCCGTTGGAGACGGACGCGTGGGGTATCGATGTGGTGATTACCTGCTCGCAGAAATCGTTGATGTTGCCGCCGGGGCTCGCGTTTGTCTCGTTGAGCGAGCGCGCCTGGAAAGTGGTCGAACAATCAGATTTACCCAAATATTATTGGGATTTTAAGGCATATAAGAAAAATTTCCCGTACACGCCCTACACGTCGGCGGTTTCGCTCTTGCGAGAGCTGAACGAGAGTTTGGATATTATCGATGAAGAGGGTGGCGTCGGCGCGAGGCTTTGCAAATTTGAGGGCTATGCGCAGGCGACGCGTGCGGCCATTGAAGCAATGAACTTAAAACTCTTCTCGGAGCGACCGGGAGCGGTTTGCACGACTGTGCAAGTGCCAACAGGCATCTCGGATAAAGCCATTATGGAAAACTTGCGCCAGGAGTTTCAGATCAAGATTGAAGGCGGGCAAGATCATCTGAAAGGCAAGATCTTGCGTATCGGCCATATCGGCGACGTGATGGCCAAAGATGTTTTGGGTACCGTTGCCGCTTTGGAGATCACGCTGCACAAGCTCGGACATAAGTTTGAGTTGGGAGCAGGGTCGCGGGCGGCGATCGAGAGCTTTGTCGGTGCAACTGTTATGACTAAATGAGCTTTCCGAAACGAGTTCAAAGTGCTCTTGGCACGATTGTTGAGTTGACAGAAGAACGATGGGAGCACATTAAAACAGAGCATCCCATTATGGTCGGCAAGCTCAAGAAAATTGAGGAAACGACTATAGAGCCGGATGTCATCAAAAGCAGCAGCTATGACCCTCAAGTAGTCTTGTTTTATCGCTTCTATTCAAAAATCGAGAGAGGCAAATATCTCGCGGTTGTCGTAAAATGGAGCCAATTAAGAAGCTTCATCTTGACTGCCTATCTTACAGATAAGATTAAGCAGGGAGCAATTGTATGGGAAAAGAACTAAGGTTCAACTATGATATCGAGGGGGATATTCTCGAAATCTCCAAGGGTAAACCCCGAAGGGCTATTTCAAGAGACTTAGGCGATGACATCTGGCTCAAAGTAGACCCTAAAACAGGTGAAGTGCTGGGATTTACAATCCTGAGCTTTATACGGCGCTTCACACTGAAGAAGCGTGAGCGTAAAGTGCCTGTGGTTGCTGATTTCAAGTCATCGAAATCTGTAAGTTAACACTTGTAAAACTTATGGCGAACAATTTGAAGATCCTCATCAGCGATGCATTGCACCCTGAAGCTGTCGCGTGGTTGCAAAATCAAAAGGGCGTTCAGCTATCAATAAAACCCGAAATCGCGCGTCCGGAGCTTTTACAAATTATTGGAGAATTTGAAGCGATTATTGTCAGGAGCCGCACTAAAGTTGACGCCGATGTAATCGCGGCGGGGAAAAATCTGAAGATCATCGCTCGCGCCGGCACGGGCTTGGATAATATCGATGTGAAAGCCGCGCAGCAGCGCCAGATTCAGGTCATCAACTCACCCGGTGCGAACGCCAACGCGGTCGCAGAATTGGCATTGGGCTTGATGCTCGAGATGGTTCGAGACCTTCATACGGCATTTCACGCGGCCAAGGACAAGAAGAAGATGAACGGCTATGGATCGGAACTTCAAGGCAAGGCGCTCGGGATTCTAGGCTGCGGGCAGATCGGTCGGCGGGTCGCTCAGCTGGCTCAAGCGTTTGGGATGCGTACCATGGCGTATGATGTGATCGTTACACCCGCGCCGGGAGTCGAGTTTGTCTCGCTCGAAAAACTTTATCGTGAGTCGGACTTACTCACTTTGCACATCCCACTCATCGAGCAGACTCGTCATTTAATCGATGTGAACGCTGTCGAACAGATGAAATCGGGTGTCTTTTTGATAAACACGGCGCGCGGCGAAATCGTCGATGAAGCCGCGATTCTGAGCGGCTTAGCACAGGGCAAGATCAAAAAGTACGCGAGCGATTTCTATGCGCCCGAGAGCCTGCTCTTCAAGCATCCGAACGCGCTCTTGACGCCACACATCGGCGCTTCGACGGCCGAAGCCCAAGAGCGCGCGGGGCTAGAGACCGTCGAAAAAGTTTTTAGAGCGTTAGCAGATACGAAAAGTTAGCAACGGTCCAGAGTTTTTACACGAGGGGCCTGGGCAAAGAACTTTAACGAGCGATCTTGGGTAAATATCATTCCTTACGCCGTTTGAACCCTCTAGAGCGGCGTGTTAGAATGAGCTAACGAAGGAGGAGTATCCACTTTGAACGGTCGTATGGATAATGAGGAAGAACAACAGAAACGCAGTCGCAACTTTCGCAACATCTTTTTGGTCGTTGTGGTCGTCATTTTTGGCGTCATTCTCGTTCAGCAATTTATCCTGAATCCTGAGGCGGGCACGAAAGAAATTGCGTACAGCGACTTGTACCGTGTGGTGAACACGACCCTCCAAGACCCGATCTGCAAGTCTGGGGGGCAAGAAGCACCTCCCAAAGGAACGGGTTGTCTGAGGGAGTTAAAAATCCGAAGCTTGCAGATCAGCGGTAAATACTTTGGAGTCGATGATTCGTCCAGCAGCAACAAGCCCGGACTCATTCGTTTCCGAGCGTTCGCCACTTCCCAAGAAGCCGTGGACGAGATCCGCAAGAAACTTCAAGAGAGCGAGAGCGGACGCAACATCTCGATCTCCGGAGAGGACCCGAGCGACTCCCGCGGTCTGTGGACGACGATTCTTGTGTCCGTGCTGCCCCTGATCGTGATCGTCTTGTTATGGTACATGATGATCCGCCGGATGCAGGGCGATGGGAGCGGCGCGCTCTCATTTGGCCGCAGCCAAGCCAAGCTCGTCAACAAAGAGTATTCGAAAGTCACGTTTGCGGATGTGGCGGGCATCGACGAAGTGAAAGAAGAAGTGCAAGAGATCGTCGAGTATCTGAAAGAGCCCGCTAAATTTTCGAGCTTGGGTGCGCAGATCCCGAAGGGCGTTTTGTTGGTCGGGCCTCCGGGCACGGGCAAGACGCTCTTAGCTCGAGCGATCGCCGGCGAGGCCGATGTCTCTTTCTTTTCGCTCAGCGGCTCGGACTTTGTCGAGATGTTCGTCGGCGTGGGTGCAGCGCGCGTGCGCGATCTTTTCCGTCGAGCCAAAGAAGAAGCCAAAGGCAAGCGCGGCGTGATTATTTTTATTGACGAGATCGACGCCGTCGGTCGCAAGCGCGGCGCGGGCATCGGCGGCGGCCACGACGAGCGCGAACAGACGCTCAACCAATTGCTCTCCGAGATGGACGGCTTCGAGAAGAACGAGCACGTGATTATCATTGCCGCGACCAACCGGCCAGATATTCTGGATATGGCTCTGTTGCGACCAGGGCGCTTCGATCGCAAAATCACCGTTCCGCCGCCCGATTTCAAGGGCCGTGAAGAGATTCTCAAAGTGCACACGAAGAACAAGAAGCTGGGTAAAGATATAGACTTGAAAATCTTGGCGCGGCGCACGCCGGGCTTCGTCGGCGCGGACTTAGAGAATTTGTGCAACGAAGCGGCGCTCTTGGCGGCGCGGCACAACAAGAAAGAAATTTCCATGCAAGAGTTTGAGGACTCGATCGATCGTGTGATCGCGGGCGTCGAGCGCAAGGGGCGCTTGATCAGTGAGGACGAGAAAATCAAGATCGCCTATCACGAGGCCGGGCACGCCTTGGTCGGAAAACTCTTGCCCAAGGCCGATCCAGTGCATCGCATCTCGATCGTCCCGCGCGGGGAAGCGCTCGGCTACACGCTCTCGCTCCCCCTAGAAGATAAATATCTCTACACCAAGGAAGAACTGGTGGACCGGCTGACGGGCATTCTCGGCGGCCGCGCGGCTGAAGAAGTCATCTTCTCTGAGGTTACTACAGGTGCGTACGACGATCTGAAAAAAGCGACGGAGATCGCCAAGCGCATGGTCGTGAGCTACGGCATGAGCGAGACGATCGGTCCGATCAATTTGGGCCAAGAGAACGGCAACGTCTTTTTGGGTGTTGACTTAATTCTCAATCGCGACCATAGCGAGCAGATGTCGGCGCTGGTCGACAAAGAGATCAAGTCGCTCGTCGATTCTTGTTACGCGCGAGCGAGAGACCTGCTCCAGCGCAACAAAGAAATCTTGCACCGGCTGGCGAAGCGCTTGCTCGAAGTTGAAGTGATCGAAGGCGAGCAATTGGACAAGCTCATGCAGGAGAACGTCTCGGCGCCGCAGCCGGCCTAAGAACTGCTAAAGCATACGACGATATTGCTGCTTCTCCTAGGGGCGAACGGCCGTTGGCCCCTACACATTTTGCCCTGCACTTCTTCTTGCATCGAGACACAAAAAGCGAGATACTTCGAGGCGAGGAGGTAGGTATGAAAACTTGGTTCGTTGGGTTGTTGGTTGTTGTCGGTCTGGCAAGTGTTTCTCTAGATACTCAAGCGGAAGTCGTTGGTAGTTTCAGCCTCTCACCGGGCTGGCTTCTATTAAACCTTTCCGATCTCAGTAACTCATTAGAGCAACATAGCTACCCAGAACTCAGCGACAGCTTGTTTACTTTGGGGATAGATTTAAGTTTCGGCTTCAGTGAGTTTATGCGTCTTGGGTTGGCCGGGTATGTATCTCAGGGGTTGCCGCTAAATCACGAGAGACAATCCAGAGAGATCGACTTCACTTTTTTATATGGAGGTCTATTCGCAGAGTTCACTCTGGCTTTACCCATCAAAATTTCTGTCGGCTCCGTCTTTGGAGCTGGAGGAGCTATCTTAACTTTATCCCAGAACAACTCAGAATCTCTGTCACTCCCTGACAGTTTCGATGATGCCTTGAGCGGGAAACTGTCTCCGGTGGAGAGCACATTCGATATAACGCGCAGCTACTGGGTGGCTCGTCCCAATCTCACGCTAGCGCTTCCTATTTCGATCTCTCCAGAGAGCGAGACAAAGATAGCCATCGGTATGAGTTTCAGCTATCTCTATGCCTTTCCGATGGGCAACTGGGCGGTAGGGGATTCAAAGCAGAACAAAAATTGGCCTGGACCGTTAGATCATCTCAATGGTCTCGCAGTGACTATTGCGTTTAATATCAACGGAGTGATACCCGCGTATCCGGCACTCTCGTTTAAGTTCATCAGATACCGGGGCGAGGATGAAGTCGTCTCGATTGGCAACGATGGCCGCAAAGAGGTGAACTTGTCTGGATGGCAGCTCATCAGTAGCGCCGGGGCAAGCGGAAAGATCGCTGAAGTTTTCGTATTTCCTCAAGGATGTCTCTTGCCCGCTGGGGGCGAGGTGCGTATTCATTCAGGCCCAGCCGTCGCGGGTAAGAGTAACACTCCTTGCAGCCAAGCGGAGATCGACTTGTATGGGCGCTATGCGGGCACGGATTCTGATACGGCCGAAGTCTGGAACGACCAAGCCGATATGGCTCAGCTGCAGAATGCGCGTGGCTATCTCATCGCCCGTTGTAGCTATGACGAGAAGTCATCGGAATTGGGAGCAACGGAGTGTCGCGATTGAAACGGCTCGCGATCTTAGGTTCGACCGGCTCGATCGGCTGCCAAGCCTTTTCTGTCATTCAGTCGTTGAACCAACCTGAGCCCAGATTTTCTGTAGAAGCGCTCGCCGCGGGCGAGAATTTGGATTTGCTCGTTGCCCAAATAAATGCGGTTCAGCCCAAGCTCGTCGCGATCAAGAAATCTTCGGACATTGCGCGCCTGGAAAAAATTCTTGGGCGTGAATGGCGTGGGGAGATTCTCGTTGGAGAAGACGGGCTTCAAGCCATCGCTCAGCTTCCATCAGCAGATTTGGTGTTGAACGGGTTAGTAGGGGCTGCTGGTTTGTCGCCAACGCTGGCTTCCCTCTATGCTGGTAAGACAGTAGCTCTGGCCAACAAAGAATCGCTCGTCATCGGCGGGCATCTCATTAAAAGAGCTTTGAGCGAAGGCAATGGAAAGCTCATTCCAGTGGACAGTGAGCACAGTGCGCTCTTTCAATTGTTCGAAGGGCGGCAGTTCTCGGAGATTGCTCGTCTTGTTTTGACGGCTTCAGGCGGGCCGCTGCGCACCAGACCACTCGAAGATTTCTCCAAAGTAACAGTTGCTGAGGTCTTAAAGCACCCGACGTGGCAGATGGGCAAGCGCATCACGGTCGACTCGGCGACGCTGGTCAATAAAGCGTTCGAAGTGATCGAAGCGCACTGGCTCTTCGATCTGCCTTTTGAGAAGATTCACACTCTGATTCATCCGCAGAGTTTGGTGCATGGATTGGTCGAGCTGATCGACGGTGCGGTGCTCGCGCATCTGAGCGTGACGGACATGAAGTTGCCGATTCAGTACGCGCTTACGTACCCCGAGCGCATGGCAACAGAATTGCCAAGGCTCGATCTCATCAAGCACAAGCTTGAATTCGATCCCGTGGGAGAGAAGCGCTATCCGGCGTTTAGAACGGTCGTCGAAGCGGGCAAAGTGGGAGGGACGTTGCCAGCGGTCGTGAACGCGACAGATGAAGTTTTGGTGCAGCGCTTCTTGAACGGAGAGATTCCGTTCACAGGGATCGCGCAGGGAATACAAGAGATCGCAGAGCAGCATGAGCCGATGAAGAATCCGACGCTTGAAGAGATCTTGGAAGCTGATCGATGGACGAGGGAGCGGGCATCAATGCAAATTGGATAAACTTCAACGCAACTTGTCTCTTCGTGCAAGAATAGTAAAATAACTCAGTGGCTAATTGGGACACTTTTACGCCCGCGGACTTCGAATATGACTTTGAGCGAGATAAGCTTGTCGCTCATCATGTCACGTTCACTGAGGCTGTAGAATGTTTTTTCTCCGACTATGCGGTACGTAGGAACAAGAGATATAGTGATCGTTATCAGTTAATCGGAAGAACTGTTGGCGGGCGGAAGCTCAAGATTATTTTTCAGCTCAAACCAGGAGGTGTCGTCCGTATCATCACGGGATGGCCACTATGACCATAAAAAACAAGAAAAAGCTCTCTTCTGAAGAAATCGATCAGATTGTCGTGGCACAAGCGAATGACGATTCAGCTTGGGAAAAACCCATTCGTGCACGTAAAGCGAAGCCGGCTTCTTTAGCTATCCCCGCTGAGCTGGCAGCGCGAGCTGCTTTCTTAGCGCGGTTGCATAAAGCAAAAGATGTTGGAGAATGGCTTGCGCGTATTATTCAAGAGCGGATTGAACTAGAGGAAGTTGCCTTTGCAGAAGCAAAACGTGAGTTAGCTGAGAGAAACGGTTCCTAATGAAGTGTTGCTCCTATGCCACGCAAATCTGCTTCGGTAAAAACTAACTAGATAAAAGAGAGTGAGGAAAAATGCTCAAACGCTGTTGCTACAATTTCGGCTTGTTGTTCATAGTAATGGCGTTGGTGCACGAATAAAGAAGTAGCGCGGCTCGGGTAAACTTGCAGGTATGTCTCCTACCAACAAGCCAACTCGTCCGCGCCAGAAGTCAGTATACCGAATTCGTAACTGGGCCGACTACGACCGCGCCTTGGTC
>JACOSB010000050.1 GCA_016179105.1 Candidatus Acetothermia bacterium | reverse complement strand
TCTTGAGCAGGCGCAGCATTTTGACCCGATCGGCCGCGAAGTGACCGCGTAGGCGTTGCTCGTGGGTTTTCAACTCGGCGAGGCTCTCACGAATCTGACGCGAGTAGTTGATCCACATCTCCCTCGCACCTCCTTCACTCCTTCCAGATTAGCATCATGACTTTTCTATTGCAAATTAGTATTATGAGCACTCATTTCTTTCACGCGTTCGCGCACTTTAGGGTTGACTTGATGGGGAGTGCGCTTGGGGCCATCCACCCAAAAGCGAAGCTCCATTTCTACCACTTCATCGATCATGCGCTTTTCAGCCAGTGCATCCGACTCGGCCCAAATTTTTTGGACAGCTTCTGAGGGTCTACTACATCCTGCACGCGAAGCAACTAAGATAAGCGCGTCCACCATCTGCGGGTAAGCAAGCGTAAAGTCGATCGCTATTGTTGCACCACGGGATAAGCCAAGCACATGAGTTCGTTCAATGTACAAATACTTGAGCAAATCATATAAATCTTGATGGAAGGAAAAGGGTATGTCACCAACTAGAGATTTGCCGAAGCCGCGCATATCGTAGCGAATGACCCGAAAGTGTTCGGAGAATACACTGAACTGATCATCCCACATCCTGCTATCTAGACCTCCAGCATGGAGTAAGACCAGCGGATGCCCGTTGCCGGCTACTTCGTAATAGAGTTTGGTTCCCTTTACTGGTGCGAAACCTGAATCTGATCTTCTCAGCTCAGTCATGGTTTTCCCTTCATAAGTCTCTTTCTCATTCTCACTTCCGTCTCGTAATCGCCGACGATTTCGTAGCCCAAGGCACTATAGAGCGAGATAGCTGCTTGGTTCCAACGAAACACATTGAGATAAAGTTCCGCCACATTCTCTTGCTGAAGAACCTTTTCGAGAGCTTGGAGCATTGCTTTCCCGTATCCCTTGCGACGGAGCGATTCTTTGACTGTAATCTGATACAGCCACCGTGCGCTCTCTGGTTTCGGCTGGACCATCTTGGGGATTGGCCCATCCCATATCCAGCCTACGTGTTGTCCATTCTCATCAAGCCCTTTGAAGAACCGAAAGCCTCTCTCCCAGGCTCCTTTCTCTCCCACGATGAAATCGTGCAGCACCTCTCGGGAACGATCCAGCGCTTCTTCGGGCTTCCAGTGGCCAGCACGGGATTTTTCGTACGCATATTCAATGATATGCTGTTCCATGAACTCCCTGTACTCCTCAGAGGACAAGGGCGCTAAACTCACAGTGTGATGGTCGTGTTTCAGTACGGTCAAGCTGTCTCCTCTCTGAAAACTTTCTTGAAGACGATGATTGCAGGCTGCTTAGTGAATCCCAATCTTTCGTTGATCGAGAGCATGGGGCGATTGATCGAATTGTTCTGGGTTTCGACCCTCTCGTACCCATGATGTTTGGCATATTGAATGCCCTTAATCTTGAGCGCCAGCGCGATCCCACGCCGACGATAAGGGCGCTTGACACCGGTGAGTCCGGTGTGGATGATCTTCTTCCCATCGGCACCGTGAAAGTTACTGCGACCGATATATTCTCCCTTATGGACAGCGACAAAGAACCCGTCGGGCATGAAATTAGGACCGCTAAGATGGCTTTCCACAAATCGCTCGAAAGACATTGGGGTCGGAGGCATTCCGCCCGCTGCGGGCACGTCTTGTTGGATCTCTTCGCGCAGTTCATACAGTTTGCGATTGCGCTCGGGATCGCTGGCCAACTCCGCGAATGTCTTGATCTCAATCCCCTGGGCCTTGAGTTTTTGCTCCAGTCCCGTATAGGGAGTCAAATCAAACGCTGATAGATTCAGGCGCGAGATCCAGTGGCGCGACGCTTCTTGAACGCCGCGCTTTAGTAAAAATTGTACACTGTGTATTCTATTCTCTTCGGCTGCACACAGGGCAAGAATCGGATCAAACGGTTGAAGCTCGTTAATCACTGTCTCATAGAGGGCTGATCCAATGCCCTGTTTCTCAAACTTTGGGTAAACGTATCCATCGATCCAAAATTTCTGTGCATGAAAACGATCTTCCCTTTGCTCATACCATGCGACTCCCACGATGCGCCCATTGAGTTCCGCAACCCAACGCTGGAATTTGCACTGAGGAGCCACATGCCTGTCATCGTGTTGCATCTCTTCTACGGTGGTCGGATAGTCCGGCTTGGCCGCATTGTACACTTGAACGACCTGTTCGTAATCGTTCGGTGTGAAATTACGGATGCGATAAGTCATAATTCGGCTCCTTCATCATGCACAGTGGTTTTAGTAATCGATTGTACTTGACTTACTTTCGGTTTATCCCTAGATATGCGAGCGCTTTGTCCAGCTCGACTTGCCAATCGATCCACGATTTGTAAGGCTTAAAACCCAGCTCGTGATTGATCTTGAGCATCGGGCCGTTGGAGTTGGCGTTGCCGGTGCGAAGGCGTTTCACCTGCGGGCGCTCACGCAACACTTTTTCAAGCATCGCGGCTTTGAGCCAGCGTCCGAGTCCTTTATTTCGATACTTGGGAAGAACGCCCGTGCCGCCTTGTTGTACTTTTTCAGGATCCATGGGATTCCAGTATACTTCCGTGAAACCCGCGAACTCACGCGTCTTGCGATCGCGCACGTACATCATCCAGCGCTCTGTCTGTCTCTTGGCCATAGATTCTTCTTCTTGGCGCACACGTTCGGGAGTCAAGTGCCAGTCTTCCATCTCCAGATTTTCTCGCGGCTCGGTGTTCATGACCTCGATCAGCTCGATGATGGCATCTAGCTCTTCTTCGGGGAAAGGGCCTTCCCAAAATCCCAATTCAAACTCTTGGGCTCGTTCTTTTGCCCGCTCTTGCCAAGAGTGAATCAAGTTCCGATCCAGCTCAGAAACATTGAGTTGGTTCGTGTGTGAAGCAATTCCCATGCGCCCGCCCAAGCGCTTGATCGCGATTTCACCCGCAGAGATCGCGGAGTCTGTATGAGTCTGCAAGAGCCGGCGATTCTCTTTGCGTGCGATGTTGGCGACCTCATGGAGCAGATGTTTGGCTATGCCTTGGCAGCGCATCTCAGGGAGCACGGCAATGTAGAAATCTGCCAGATGCTGGTTATCTTCTGTACGCATAATCCCGATGCTAGCGCGTGCTACGATTTGGTCTCCACTCCAGACAGCCCAGAAAGTCATATCGCGAAATGGAGGAATGAAACGAAGGTTGCGCACAGTCTGCTCGAGCTTTACGGGCGGGTCTTCCGGCCATTGCTCAGCTTGTATGCGATTCGTGAAGTTGTTCCACGCAACGTACTCTGATTCGCTCGCCTTCAGACGATCGAACGTTTTGATCTTCACGGCTGTGTTCAGCATAAAAACCTCATTTTCGTGATCCAACGGGTGAAGCTGAAGATTTTTCGCTCTTCTCTAAATACTTCAGCACTTTCTCTAGTTCTATTTGCCAAGTTGTCCAATTTTTATAGGGTTTGAAGCCCATCTCACAGTTAATTTTGAGCATTGGAGCATTCGAGTTGGCGTTGCCCGTGCGGATGCGCTTCACCTGCGGGCGCTCGCGGAGCACTTTGTCTATCATCGCAGCCTTGAGCCAGCGCCCCAAACCCTTGTTGCGATATTTGGGATAGACGCCCGTATCTCCTTGTCTCAAAGTCTCTGGCTGAAAAGATTCCCAGAAGACTTCAGTGTAGCCCGCGAGTTCACCCGTCGCTCGATGCTTCGCGTACAGCGTCCAGCGTTCCATCTTCTGCTCGACAAGCGATTGTTCTCGTTGTCTTAACTCTTCTTTGGTGAACTTGCGATCTTCAAGTTCGAGATTGTCGTGCGGCATCGAGCTGACGATCGCGCTTTTCATCTCGGCGATCGCATCGATCTCTGCTTCGGGATAAGGGCTATCCCAAAGACCAAGAGCAAACTCATCGGTTGGAGCTTCGCTTTGCCATTCATGAAGCAATGTACGATCGAGGTCAGCGAGATTTAGTTGGTTCGTGCGCGACTCCATGCCGGGGCGTGCTTCGAGGCGTTTCATGAACGCAGCGCCCGCAGGGATTGCCGAATCCGTGAACGACATCATGAGACGTCGCTTCTCGCGTTGAGCCACTTCAGCGATCAGCTTCAACAAGTGTTTAGCGATACTCTGTCGTCGGTACTCGGGCAGCACCTCGATCTCGAACCAGGTCATGTGTTGATTGTCCTGAGTGCGACTGATCTCTGCGCTCCCTAGAGCGACGATCGTATTGGCGCTCCAGACTGTCCACACGTGCTCTTCGATATAGGGAGGAATGGATCGCCAGGCGCGTATGGTTTGTTCCACGCTCCTCGGTGGATCTTCAGGCCAGTACTCGGCTTGCATTCGGTTGCCAAATTTATTCATCGCGACAAAGTCAGCCTCCGTCGCTTTGTGTGGATCGAATGTTTTAATCTGCAATTTTGAATTCAGCATGAGTTACCTCATTTCTAGGTTCTGTTCTGAGAAACCAAAGTTTTCTCTTCCAAATACTCCAGCATTTGGTTTAGCTCGACTTGCCAGGTGCTCCAGTCTTTGTAGGGCTTAAAACCCAGTTCGTTATTGATCGCGAGCATCGGGGCATTCGAGTTGGCGTTGCCCGTACGGATGCGCTTTACGTACGGTCGTTCGTGCAAGACTTTCTCCAACATAGTAGCCTTGAGCCAGCGTCCGAGCCCCTTGTTGCGGAACTTGGGAAGAACGCCGGTGTCTCCTTGATTCAAATTCTCGGAGTGATGAGGATTCCAGAAGACTTCGGTGTATCCCGCAAGCTCTCTCGTCTTTCGGTCGCGCGCGTAGATCGTCCACTGTTCGGTCTTACGTTCGGCCAAAGACTTCTGCCATTGTCTGATCTCTTCAGGAGTCCAGTGCCAATCTTCTTGCTCCAGATTATCTTTGGGTTGAGCGTTCATCACGTCGATCATCTTCGCGATCGCACCGATCTCTGCTTCAGGATATGCACCATTCCACAGCCCGAGTTCAAATTCATCGGTAGGAGCGTTCTCGGTCCAACGACGAATCAAATTTTTGTCTAGCTCTGCGATACGCAGCTGATTCGTACGCGACCTGAGTCCCATGCGTGCCCCCAAGCGCTTCATGAACGTTTCTCCTGAAGGAATCTTAGAATCTGTGTCAGTCTGAAGAACACGACGATTCTCTGTTCGCGCTACTGTAGCGATGTGCGTTAGCAGACGCTTGGCTAAGCCCTGTCGACGCAACTCTGAAAGCACAACGATATCGAAGTACATCAAATGCTGATTGTCCTCGGTGCGCATGATCGTGGCGCTCGCTCGGCCTACGATTTTGCTCCTATCGGGAGTCCATGCTGTCCACAAGCGCAAATCAGAGAATGCCGGTGTCGCGCGTAAATTCTGAATCGTCTCCTCGAGCGTCAAGGGCTGATCCTCCGGCCAATACTCCTGGCGTATCCGGTTGTTGAATTCATTCAAGAGAGAAAATTCTCTCTCCGTAGCCTTGTGATAATCAAAGGCTTTGATCTGCAACGTATTGAGCATGATGCACTCCTTGGTAAGTTTGTTGACTCAGTCTGCGCTTCACTGGTAGCGAAGCAAACGTTGACATTCGGACCGATGGTTAATGAAAAACTTGGGAAAACAAAATAGAGCCCGTCCGCTAAGCCGACCTGCGAACTAGAGGGCGTCGCGCCCCGGAGCCCTGAAGTGAGTTAGTGAGGAACTCCGAGGCGGACGCTCATAGATACAGTAATCATTGCGTCTCACCTCCTTAAGCCGAGGTTGATACCCGGCAGTGAATTGTTCCTAATGTAGCAGAAGTTGAACCAAGAGTCAAGAGGGACTCGAATTCGCTTCTTGTAGTAAGATAAATTCAGCATTTCAAGCCTTTTATTAGCCTCTGGATGGAGTGCTCCCTCCAGAAAGGTCGACCATTTCCATCAGTAAAGACCAGGATCAACTGAATAGTTTTCAGAATGAATGACGCTTGACAATTTTCATCCGTGACGTTACACTGAAGATACCCCTCCCTGGGAGGGGTGGAGGTACGCCAAATTTATGAAAGCAACTCTACGTGTAAAAGGAATGACCTGCAATCATTGCGTGAAAAGCGTTACCCAAGCACTGCGACAAATGAACGGTGTCCAACAAGCCAGCGTCTATCTCGATCGGAGTTTGGCCCAGGTGGAATATGACTCGAGCAAAGCATCGACGGCGCAACTTATCCAAGCTGTCGTTGACGCCGGCTACGAGGCCGCAGAACTCGATGGCGAAATTTTTGAGGAAGATAAACTGAGAACACCAGCTCCACGAGTCGCGCTCAAGATTCAAACGAAGCCGGCAGCACAAGCCGCTTCCGTTGCAACTCCTATAGCTGTCTCTGCTCCCCACTTGACTGAAACTTTGACAGCACAGTGCACGCTGCCCATTGAGGGGATGCACTGTGCTTCGTGCGTTGCGAAAGTTGAGAAGACACTCCAGAAAGTGCCGGGTGTCATTTCAGCGAACGTTAACTTTGCCACTGAGAAAGCGACTGTCAAATATCAACCCAACGTGGCGAATGTCGATGCGATGAAAGAAGCTGTTCGAAAAATGGGCTACGACGTGCGCGAAGAAAAAAAAGAGCATAAGCATCATCACAAAGCAGCGCACGATCATATGCATCACGATGAGCGGGAATCCTTGCTCAAGCGTAAATTTATCGTCTCAACGGTGCTCACGCTCGGTATCTTCGCGTTGATGTACCCAGCGCTCCTTGGGATCAAGCTACCCATCCCGATGGAAGTTTCTTTTTGGCTCCAGCTCTTGCTCGCGACGCCCGTGCAGTTCTGGGGCGGCTGGCAGTTTTACAAAGGAGCATGGGCTGCTGGCCGACACGGCTCGACCGACATGTTCACGCTCATTGCCGTGGGCACGACAGCGGCCTATGGGTATAGCCTCTTCGCTCCGTTCTTCACCGGGGACTGGATGCACATGGAACTCTACTTTGACACATCGTCGGCGATCGTCACTCTGATTTTGCTGGGGCGCTGGCTCGAAGCGCGTGCCAGGAGCCGAACGTCCGATGCGATCAAGAAACTGATCGGTCTCCAAGCCAAGATGGCGCGCGTCGTTCGCAACGGGCAAGAGCACGACATTCTGATCGAAGACGTCCAAGTGGGAGATATTGTTTTGGTGCGGCCGGGCGAAAAGGTTCCCGTTGACGGCGTTATCATCAATGGCGCCTCGAGCGTCGATGAGTCGATGATCACCGGCGAGTCGATCCCGGTAGAGAAGAAAATCGGCGATGAAGTGATCGGCGCGACGATCAATAAGACTGGGGCGTTTCAGTTCAGAGCAACTAAAGTGGGTAAAGAGACGGCACTCGCACAGATCATAAAATTGGTTGAAGAAGCACAAGGCTCGAAGCCACCCATTCAGAAACTCGTGGACGTCATCGCAAGTTACTTTGTTCCTGCTGTGATTGTCATTGCGATACTCACATTTACGGGCTGGTACTTCTTTGGTCCCACTCCACAGCTCACGCACGCGCTCATCAACTTTGTCGCGGTTTTAATCATCGCCTGTCCGTGCGCCTTGGGGTTGGCCACTCCGACGAGCATCATGGTCGGCACCGGCAAGGGCGCAGAGCACGGGATTCTCATCCGTGACGGCGAAGCGCTGGAGCTCGCGCACAAGCTCACCACGATCGTGCTCGACAAGACGGGCACGCTCACTCAGGGCAAACCCGAAGTCACAGACATAATCTCTGCGAACGGAGCGACAGCGGACGGAGTCTTGAGGCTGGCGGCATCGGCCGAGAAGGGCTCGGAGCATCCGCTCGGTGAGGCGATCGTCAAACGCGCGCAAGAAAAAAATTTAAGACTCGAAGAAACCCGAGATTTCGCAGCCATCCCCGGCCACGGCATCCGCGCGAGCGCCAACAGTGCGAAACTTCTCCTAGGCAATCTCAAGTTGATGCAAGACGAAAAGATCGCGCTCGATGAACTGAGCGCTCAAGCTGAGAGACTAGCAGATGAAGGCAAGACGCCGATGTTCATCGCAGCGAACGGAAAGGCGATCGGCATCATTGCCGTTGCCGACACGCTCAAAGAAAGTTCCAGAGAAGCCGTCAGTGCTCTCAAAAAGCTTGGGTTCTCGGTCGTGATGATCACGGGAGACAATCAGAGAACGGCGCGAGCCGTCGCGAAGCAAGTTGGTATCGACCAAGTCTATGCCGAAGTGCTTCCACAGCACAAAGCAAGAATAGTGAGAGAGCTGCAAGAACAGAAAAAAATTGTCGCGATGGTTGGCGATGGGATCAACGATGCGCCCGCGCTCGCGCAGGCCGATGTCGGCATCGCGATCGGCACGGGCACGGATGTCGCGATGGAGGCTTCCGATATTACTTTGATTGGCGGCGATCTGCGCGGCGTCGTGACCGCGATCGCCCTCAGCCATGCGACGATCAGAAATATCTGGCAGAACCTTTTCTGGGCGTTCGTCTATAACACGATCCTGATCCCAGTCGCAGCGTTTGGATTGCTCAACCCAATCATCGCTGCTGCCGCGATGGGGCTTTCCAGCGTGAGCGTGGTGAGCAACGCCTTGCGCTTACGTTGGTTTCGGAGCATAGCCGCAGGGGCGAAGCATGCTTCGCCCCTGCAGAGACCCTCCTAGGGAGGGGTATCATTAGGAGGTTAACAGTGCCAACTAGCTCTACAATACGAGAAGCAAAACGTACTCACAAAAAGGGAAGCCTCGCGCACTTGCCCGCGCTCAAGCGCGATACAATGCACTTGGTGCGCACGAGCCAAGGGCAGTTGCAAGCGATCGAGCGCATGATTCACGACGAGCGCTATTGTATTGATGTTCTGAAACAAATTGCCGCGGCGCAGGCAACGCTCAGCCAAGTAGCACAACAAATTATCAAAGGACATCTAAAAAGCTGTATGACCGAAGCGATCGCGAAGGGCAAGAGCGAAGAGAAGATCGAAGAACTGGCCGAAGTTTTAAAATATCTCAAGAATTACTGAATGAAAGTTGTTCGGCCACTATTGCAGGACTCCAACTAGCATCAGTAGAATGCAGTTCACATCATGCGCTACGAATTTCGCTTCGCGATCGCCACATTGCTCTCAGGGTTAAGCTTTGCGGTGCTCGCCCTCATCATCCCGTTGCTTTCATATGAGATGAAGCTGAGCCTCACCGAGAACAGTTTTTTGTTGGGCATCTTCTCGCTCGCAATCATCTTGTTTAGCCCTCTATGGGGAACGCTCTCAGATCGGTGGAGACAGCGTAAACCCTTCTTGGTGATCGGCACGCTGGTCTTTGCGCTCGCGAGCTTGTTGCAATTCTTTACGTCTAATTTTATCGAACTGCTCGTACTGCGCTTCATCCAAGGAGCAGCGTTTGCTACCAACTCGATGCTCACGGCGCTCTTCTCGGATTACTTTGGAGCGCGCGCCTCCCGCAGCTTCGGATTTTTTAGCGCGGCTAATGCGCTCGGCTTCGGGATCGGCAGTCTCGGAGCGGGCATCGTGGCCGAAGGATTGGGTGTGCACGCGGCGTTCATTCTCTCAGCGGGTATGGCTTTGCTCGGCGCGCTCGTGATCCAGGTCGGGCTGCCGGAGTCGCCCCCGTCCGAGCGGCCTGCTGTGAAAGACCCGTTGCCTTCAGGGTTGAGCTATCTCTACGCGACAGTTTTCGTAAGACAGTCCGCCGCGATGGCGCTCTGGTCAATCTTTCCCATCTATCTCACGAATTTTGTGAGCAACAAGGCGCTTATCGGCGCGGTCAACAGCTCGAATATGTTGGTCCAGCCGATCTTCATGGTCCTGATGGGGCGCTTGGCCGAGCGTTTCAATAAGCTCTGGCTGGTGCTCTGGGGAATTATCGGGAGCATCGTCACGTTCGCGGTCTATGCGATCGCCTCGAACGTCTGGCTGATCGTCCTCGGCCAGATTATGATCGCTATTTCATGGTCGGCGATGTCGATTGGTTTAAATCTATATTTGATCGAGCGTGTGAGCGAGGGCGCACGCGGAAGAGCTTTCGGTTACTTGCAAGCCTCGTTCACGACGGCCGCGGCGATGGGACCCTTCTTGGGCGGACCGCTCTCGGACGCTTTTGGGGTGCACAAGATGATCTTGATCGTCGGCGGCCTGATGGCGCTCAGTTTGCCTTTCTTGTGGAGATTGCGTGTGCTCGAACCCAAAAGCCGCGCTTTTGCTAAGGCACCAACGACGCAAAAACCGTTGGACAATAGCGCGATCGCCGGCGACGTGCACTCTGCTCCCGACGAGATTCTTTAGTAAATCTCCAACCCTCACCCCGCCTGCAGCACCCCTCTCCCGTCTTGAACGGTAGAGGGACCTGGGGTGAGAGAACATAGATCGATGTCATAATCAAGAATTCATCTGGTACAATAAAGATCGTTCTTTCAGGTAGTATCATTGTGGGATTGCGGGTGAAACGTCTCTCTCGATCGTATAACTGTATCTACTGTATCTGATGAAAGGCCCATAGAGTGAGGTTCTATGTTCCGTGTTCATCTGTTCGGAGAGTTTCAACTGCACGATGCACGCGGGCAGCCTCTGCGCTTAATGACACGCAAGACTCAGTGGCTGCTGGCCTATCTTTTATTGAACCCCGAGCCCCAGAGCCGAGAGCATCTGGCCGATCTCTTCTGGCCTGATGCTGAGCCCCTCAAAGCCGCTACCAGCCTGCGCCAAGCGCTACGTGCGGTGCGTAGCGCTCTGGAGTTGGAAGAAGTCTCTCAAGGAACGCCTCTCCGGACAGAGCGCGGGATCGTTCAATTTAATGTCCACAGCGCTCATTGGATCGATGCCGCCGAGTTCAGAAAGCTCTGTAAAGAGAGCGAGAAATTGTCGGGAGACGAACAGGCGCGTTGTCTTCGCGAAGCGATCGCGCTCTATCGCGGAGAGTTGCTCGAAGGATGCTATGACGATTGGTGCCTCGAAGCGCGCGACTATTTTCGCGAGCTTTATCTCAAAGCTTTGCAAAAACTGATCTTCTATCATAGACAGCGCAAAGAGTATGCGTCGGCAATCGGGTATGCCAAGCAGCTTTTAGCCCAAAGCCCTTTGCAAGAAGATATCCATCGTGAATTGATGCACCTCTATTATGCGGTTGGGGATCGGAACGCGGCGTTGGCGCAGTTCCGGGAGTGCGAGCGCGTTCTCCAAGAAAAACTGAACGTCGAACCCTTGCCCGAGACGAAGATGCTCTACCATCAGATTGAAGAACGGGCCAGCACGGGGCATTTGGAAGAATTGGCAGTGCAAGCGCGCGAGACGATCCGTCGCTACCCGGAGTTGGGGGCACCGTTCGTGGGGCGAGCGCAAGAATTGCAAAAGCTTTTTCTCACGTGGGATGAAGTCAATCAAGGAAAGGGACGAGCCGCGTTCGTAGCCGGAGAGGCCGGTGTCGGCAAGAGCCGGCTCGCCCATGAATTTTTAAGCTATACCTCGCAAAAGGGCGCACTGGTCCTGAGCGGGCGCTGTTACGAGATCGAGGGCCGAGTGCTCTATCAAGCCTTGGTCGACGCGCTACGTCAAAGCCTGCCGCAAATCTCAAGCGAATTAATTAATCGCATATCTACGCTCTGGCTCGGAGAGGTTGCCAAGTTGGTCCCAGAACTCTGCGATCGAGTTCCAGGGCTACGCCCGAGCGCAGCGTTGTTATCCCCTGAGCAAGAGAGAAATCGTCTCTTTGAGGGCCTGTTGCAGTTTTTCCTTGGGTTGTCGCAGCAGCAGCCGCTCGTGATCTTCATTGACGACTTGCAGTGGGCGGATGAATCAACTTTGCAGTTTATGCACTATCTTGCTCGTAGGTTGCCAGAAAAGAAGATTTTACTCATTGGCACTTATCGTGTGGAAGAAGTGAATGAAGAACATCTGCTGCGGGAGATGCTTCAGCAATTGACCCGAGACCAACTTATCCTGCAGATGAACTTGGCACCGCTAGAGACCGAAGAGATTGAAAAGTTAGTCGAGGAGATGCTCAATGCCAAGGACCTCAAAGAGTTAGGGAAATCGGTATACCAAGAATCAAAGGGAGTTCCTTTCTTTGCCGTGGAACTGGTGAAGTCATTCATCGAGGCGATGGCGCTGACTCTTGATGAACAAGGCCACTGGAAGATGGAGCGCGAGAAACTCGCGCGCGATTACGTTCCGGCCACGGTGCGGGCGTTGGTCGAGACGCGGTTGAGGCGCGTCAGCCGTCCGAGCCGCCAGTTGCTGGACCTAGCGGCAGTCACCGGTCGCGCGTTCACGACGGAACTGTTGACCCAGTGTCTGGGAAGACAGGCAGAGGATGTGTTCGACCGCCTGGAAGAACTCCTGCGGGCGCACGTGATTGTGGAAGAGCAAGACCGATACAACTTTCGCCATGATGTGATCCGAGAAGTTGTTTATAGCGGGCTAGTGCCGGAACAGCGGCGCAAGATCTTGCACAAGAACGTGGGTGAGACATTAGAAAAAACGCACGCTGAGCGATTAGACGAGCTCGCGGGCGAGCTCGCGCATCACTTCTTGCAAGCGGAAGTGTGGAGCAAAGCGATGGAGTATTCGCTGCAAGCGGGCGAAGCTGCCAGGAAAGCTTATGCCAATCAAGAAGCGATCTCCTATTTGCGTCAGACTGCAGAGCTGGCGCAGCAGGTCGATAATAAAGAAGCGTTGCGTAAAGCCTATGCAAATCTGGGTCACGTATATGTCTTCTGCGGCAGAGTAGATGAAGGTTTGGAGTATTGTCGCAAAGCGCTCAACTTGATCAAGGAGCCACATGCCCGTGCGCGAATTCACGAGATAATGGCAACCGGTCACAATTACAAGCGAGAACATGAGAAAGCTTTGAGTTGTTGTGAACAAGCGATTAAGGAATTGGGTGAGGAGGATACTTCTTTGGAGATGGCCAAGATCTGTGACTGCGCTGCCTTGATGCTCTCGCAACTTAGACGACTTGAAGAGGCTATCCAGCACTGCAAGCGTGCTTTGCACATTTTGGAAAAGATGGAGCAGCATAGCACATTGGCTATGGTTCTTGCACACCTTGGGGTGGCGTATCGTTATCAAGAAGATTTTGAACACGCCATTGAGTATCTGTTGAGAGCTGCAAAAGCTGCAGAAAAATCTGGTGATCTAAACGCCAAAGCTGAAGTCTATTATACAGTGGGTTTCACATATTGTGCTAAAGGGGATATTCCCCATGCCAACGAATTTCTGAAGAAGGCGCTATCAATGTATGAGCAAATAGGAGATTTTTCTGTCATGATCTGGACTTATCAACTTCTATGCCTAGCTTGCATTCAATCTTCGGACCTTGATCAAGCTGTTGAGTATACGCAGAAAGTTCTTGAAATGGCCACTCAGCATCAAAGAGTACGAGAAATAGCAAGTGCGCACAGCTGTCTTGCCTGCCTTTATCTAGCAAGGGACTTGAAAAGGCAAGCTGAAAAACATTTTGCAAAAGCTTTAGAAATAGCGGGCAGCGATGGGAGTCTCTATATAGAAATCGCGACAAACTTCGTTTTACTAAAACACTTTGATGACGCTTTGGAATGGCTTAGTAAGGGCTTGCCCTATATGACAAGCGATCATATCGCCAATGCTAAATCGTACATTTATCTAAAACCTCTCCGTAATCATTCCCGATTCAAGCTATTGTTTGAGAATCGCTGAGCCCAATTTCATTCATTAAAAGTATCTCTTTTCTCTTCCGCTTGCCAAGTCTTTTAGACGCACACAATTTCAGGGTCATTCACAGGAGTGCAGTAAGCACATGGTGGATCTTCAAGGTATATCTGTGCGATCGTTTCGATGATGTGTTTGACTTGGAGTCTCAGGCCGTCAGTCGGCACGGCTTTCGACACTGCTCCAATCGTCACTACTAGGCCTTGTGGGGCGTTAAATGTCCTATTTAGAGAGTTGCCTAGAAGCTTGTCAAAGTTTGCATTACCGGGTTTCAATATATCTAGCGTCAAATTGTTTATCTCTTGGGCAACGACGAGAGTCCGTGTTTCTATATCGGCTAGCCTCAGTTGTAGCGCCCGAGCTTCATCAAGCAGATCTTCAGCTTCCCGCCTCAGGTCGGGATCGGGGCCGGGGCCGAGCGCAGCGGCAACTTGCTTCAAAAACTCCTCCCACTTGTACTGGAGACCAGTTTGTTTGTTATAGAATTGTGTTGCTTCATTGTCTATTTCCTGCCTCAGATCATTTGTCGTGTTGCGTAAACCAAGAAGCTTTTGGGGTTGCTCAGCGGTTAATTGATCGCATTGAATATGTCTGCTGTGGATGTATTTTTGTACTTCAATGTCAGCCATGTTACTCCCTCCTTAAAAATTGACCTTACTGCATCTCGGTGCAATCCTACTCTAGAGGACGAAATGAAGTCAAATTGCAAATGTGAGTATCGTCATCGTCGAGATCACCCTTTCTGCTGCGAGTTAAGCGCCGACACACAGAATAATCCTCTTTAGTGAATTATCTGTGAAACGGAAGTCTTACGGATCGCTCACACTCGTTTCACAGACGAGCGCCATACTCTGGGTATCTCAGCGAAAAGGAGTGGTCGGAATGAAGGACAGAAGCGAAACCAAAGACTCCGTCAGAACCCCTCAAGGGAAACCGCGGACAGATCAAGATCAATCATACACCTCTCAAAGGAGAGAATCACTATGAACAAGCTCAGAATCAGCGGGATCGTACTCGTATTGGCGCTGGCCATCAGTGCAGGAGCTGTCTTAGCGAAGGCTCTTCCCATTGAAGTGGTGCCGGTCAGCCAGGCGCCGTCGGTGAGCTACAGCCTCCAGATCGAAGAGCAAGCAGACGGGACATTGAAGCTCACCTTCTACTTGGACCTCAACGGCAATGAGCAGCTGGACGAGGGGGAACCGATCGCGCAAGTGCTGACTGTCTCGGCGCACTAGCCGAACGAGTGAATTGAAGACAGCACGAGACGCGTGGAAATCACAGGGTACGCTGTCGGCCCGCGCACGGGAAAAGAGTGGGCCGACAGCCCCCGCGGAAGTGCTGAAACGATCCACTGAACCTCACAAGGAGGTGTAGAGCTATGCAGCACAAAGACATCCATCAGAGACTGGCCGACACGCGGGACCGCTCGTGGGCCAAGTCGGCGATGGGGCGCCACAGCACCGTGGCCGATCGGCAACCAGTCTATCCCCCGGCGAACGTGGGGTCTTCTTCGGGCACTTTGAGCTTGTGGAAACGAGCGAAGTGGAGAGTCCGGGTCGGGCGTCTCTTGATCTGGCTAGGCCTGCATCTGGGAAGACAAGAAGCGACGCCGGAGCACCAAGACCCCGTCTTCAAGCAACCTGGACGGATATGAGTGAGGAGGTGCAGTGGCGATGTTCCTTCTACATGACCTCGTTCGTGCTCGGCAGAACATCCAGCTACACGAAGCAACGGAGCGGAGAAAATCGCAGGATGTGATCGAACAAGAACCCGGGATGCGCATCTCCCGGGTTCAGTACAAAAAAGAACGTTTTCGTCAACGCAGGCTCTGGCTTCCAACGTGGAGTTTGGTAAAACGTGTGAAGGGCGCTGCTGGAAGATTCTTGATCCGGCTCGGTAGACAGATCGCCTTAGAGACGGTCGACTGAAGATAGAGTTAAGACATCGACGGGGATGAGACAGCAGTATAAAACCTGCTGTCTCATCTCTTTTCGCCGGCTATCAAGAAGGCCGAAGAAAATATATAATCTTTGAGATTCTAATTTCACTAAAGGGTGGGTGATAACGATGCGCTGCGTCTCACAGACACTCGGATTGGTTATCGGCCTAGCACTGTTTTTGCTCTTCTCTGGCTCCACTGGGACAGCCCAAAACGCGCTCACTGTTTGCCCCCGAGGCTGTGAGTTCACCAAGATCCAGGATGCCATCGATGCGGCTACAGCGGGCGATACGATCTCCGTACAGCCGGGCTTCTATCGGGAAAACCTGAGAATGACCAAGAGCTTAATGCTGCAAGGAGCCGACATGGCTTCTGTCATGATGAGCGATGGCGCTGCGCCTACGATCGATATTGTGGGCGATCCCAACGCACCGCTCCAAGTCACGATCGAGGGATTTACCATCGTCGGCACACTCAACCCACAGCTCACTGATGTCGGCATCCAGAGCCGATTCGCACGAGTTACGATTTCTCGCAATGTGATCACGCGCCACGGCAGCTACGGGGTACGTATCGTGAATGGGGTCGCGACGATCCGCGCAAACACATTGACGGTCAACGGAGGCGCGATCGCACTCGGAAGCCCTTCGGGTGCAATCACGTTAACAACGATCGAGCGCAATCTCATCACGAAGAACCGAAAGCCGTTGTCGGGTATCATGGAAGGGAACGGCAGCATCAGCTTGTTGGGTCAAAGCGGGGACGCACAAGTCACTGAGAATGTCATCACCGAAAATGAGGGCGATGGGCTCGATCTCTCGCTCGGTCCGGCCTTCTGGACGATCGCCCGCAACACGATCGCGAGCAACACAGGTGCTGGGGTCACGCTCGGCTCCTCCGTCTTTGGGCGCATTCAGATCGAGAGTAACACTATCAGTCGCAATGGAGGCGACGGGCTTTTCCTCAAGGGCGGGAATCGCGTCTTCGTTTTCAGTAATCTTATTGCGAGCAACGGACAAGATGGAATTCGCCTCGATCCTTCTTCCAGTGCGGACATCTTTCTCATGGACAATCGCATCCGCGAGCAAAAGCTTTGGGGCATTGGCGGACTGATCAAGGCGTGTCATCCCGAGAGCGCGGACGCGAAAGAGACGCTCGTCGGCTCGATCCGAGGGCAGGACAATGTGATCCCGGACAAGTCCGAGGTCGGAGGAAATCAACGGGGTGACGTCTGCCCTGAGGGTCTTCGCTTCTTGAAGAACAAATAAGATAACACTAGCGTGCGCTGCCGAAATAGCCGTTCATCGGGCCAAAGCGTGGCGAGAGCATGAACCAAGGTTTTCCGATGTAATCCTTCTCGTCGATAAAGCTGAAGTAGCGGCTATCCAGGCTGCTATTGGTATTGTCCCCGAGAACGAAGAATTTCCCCTGGGGGACCAGCCATTCCTCGCTAAACATCTCTCCCGCTTGCGAGTAGCATTGGCGTTGCGGGTTGGGATGATTTGGATGATTGAAAGCGTCATCCCACAATCGCTGGCCATCCACGTAGACATAGCAGTCACCTTTGATTTGTACCCGCTGGCCGCCGATAGCGATTAACCGTTTGATATACCGGACTGGACCGGAAGACTCTTGATGCCAGAAGAGGATAATATCGCCCGGCTGAGGAGACGTTCGCGCTTCTGTCAAGAGACGACTGTCTGGGGGGATGGTCGGAGCCATCGCGCCTGTGGGGATATGTATCTGTCCCACTCCATAGACTCCTACTGCCAAGAACAGGACGACAAGAGCAAGACCCAGCACAATTCCTAAGATCGTGAATAGCTTCTTAGTCATCGATCCTCCCTGTCTTGTGGATTCTCTTCCGTGAGAAGTTTAGCTCTTCTCAGCCCACTCCGTCAAGAACTTGACGAGCAATCGAACCCCAAAACCCGTCGCGCCTTTCTGATGATATTTTCGAGAGTCGACGTTGTAGGCCGGGCCGGCAATATCTAAATGCGCCCACGGATAGTTTACGAACTCTTTCAAAAAGCTTGCACCGACGCAAGCCCCGGCCTGCGCAACCCTTAAGTTGCTGTTCATCATATCAGCCACTTCGCTCTTGAGAATATCTCTGTATTCGTCATAGAGCGGTAAGGGCCAGACGCGCTCGCCCGTCGCTTCACTCGCTTGCTGGAGCCGTTGCGTGAGTTCTTTGTCGTTACAGAAGAGCCCCGACGCTTCTTTGCCGAGCGCGATCACGCACGCGCCCGTGAGCGTCGCGAGATCTATCACGGCTTTGGGTTTGTAACGCTGCGCGTAGACGAGCGCATCGCCTAAAACTAAACGACCTTCGGCGTCGGTGTTTGTGATCTCCACAGTTTTCCCGCCGAGCATGGTGATGACGTCGCCCGGTTTGATCGCTCGGCCGCTCACGAGATTTTCTGAAGCGGAGATCAACCCGACGACATGCACGGGCAAATTCAGATCAGCGGCAGCTTGCATCGCGCCAAAGACGGCCGCCGCTCCGGACATGTCGAACTTCATATCACCCATCCCGTCGCGGGGCTTGAGCGAATAGCCGCCGCTGTCAAACGTAATACCCTTGCCGACGAGCACGACCGTGCCTTGCTTCTTCGCGCTCGCGTTGTGCTCCAAGACAATAAAGCGCGGAGGCTCTTCGCTGCCACGAGCTACTGAAAGAATGCCGCCCATGCCCTCCTTTTCGATCGTTTTTTCGTCCAAGATTTTGCACTCAAGCTCAAAAGACTTGGCCATCGCTTCGGCACGCTTGGCCAGCTCTTTGGGCGTAAGCGTCAGCCCCGGCTCATTAGCAAGATCACGGGCAGTGCAGGTCGCTCGTGCGATCTTTTCGCCCGTCTCAAGACCGATGCGAAGCGCAGAAAGTTTTTTCGAGTCGAACTCAACGACGCGTATTTTTTCAAGCTTTCCCTTTTCGTCATTGGCTTTGAAGTTCGAGCGATACTTCGAAAATTTATAAGTCCCCAAAAGTATGCCTTCGGCGAGGGCTTGCGCGGCTGATTTTGTCTCTAAGCCGCCGATACCCGATCCGTGCACGATCGTTGCCATCTCTGAAAATTTAGCACAGGTCTTCGCGGCGATGGCGCTCACTTCGCGAGCCACATCGGTCGAAAATTTTTCAGGGTCGCCGAGCCCGACCAGCAAAACTCTTTTGGCCAAAATTTTCCCGTCGGTGCGCAAGAGAAACGTTTCGCCCTTCTTGCCCTGAAAATCCCCATCGCTCAGCAAATCCGAGAGCGCCCCGCCGAGTTTTTTATCGACGCCCCCGGCAGCGCCGCCGGGGCGTTGCACGCCCTTAAAAATTCCCAGAACGATCGTTTCGGTGGATACGACGCTAATAGCGCCCAGTTCAGCTATAAGTTTCACGTGGTTCTCCTCCCCGATGATTTGAACACAAAAACTAGACACCATCGTAATGGATGGAGTGGATTCAAGCAATGACCTTAGAGATGGAATGCTCTAAAATTGAATTCCCAAGAGAAAAAGAAGTCTTGACAGTGGTACTCTCGTCTGGTATACTAAACTACTTAAAGCAGCGAAAGTGAGGTGGTAGGGAGATGAGTCAATGTACGCCTTTCTGCCACCGTGTTGCCGTCACTTAGAACTTTCCGGACGTAACGCCCTGGAAGAAGAGGCAAGGTATCATCCCACGCTTATCCCAAAGCGGAGGGAGTTTTCCGAAGCCCGAGGCATAGTTGCCGGCCATTCGGGGTAACCCGACGGGAGAAAAGGGTTTTGCCCGCCGTCCAGCCTCCTTGATGGTGTGGATTTTCCCCATCTTCTGCGATTGGCTGCGGTTCAAATCCGCAGGACTGAACGAGAACTTCCTCCGCCTCCCACCCATCGAAAATTTACCGAAGGATTATGGCGAAATCTTCATTGATGTGCGGAGTTGTTGCTGGCAGATTTAGGAGGGTGCGAGAATCGCTGGAGCCGGCGAGAGGAGTCGAACCTCCGACCTACAGTTTACGAAACTGTTGCTCTACCACTGAGCTACGCCGGCGTGGATGGTTTATTATAGTCGAGCTAGCACCAGCCCGCAAGAACTAAGGTTTCTTCAAGAAAGCCAACGAATCGGGACAGACGTCATCGGCAAAGTTTCCCTCAGGTTCGCGAGGTCCGGGAATATAATTGTCCTCACCCGTGATCATCGCTGCAAAGGGTTCCTCGGGTTGCGGATGGTCACACTCAGGGATTACCGCACTTACGCCGTAACCATTCTGCATAATGCGATTGCGACTCAAATGAACTTGAGCCTTGCCCCCAATAAGTATCCCTTGCATGTGCTTCGAGATCTCAGAATCTGTAATAACTGCCCGTGCCCTCCGCACGATAGCTATTCCTGTGAAGATACTGCCCTTCACCACCGATCGTGTTAGGCTCAACTGTGCTGAGCCAAGCGCTCGAATACCGTAGAATGGCAAGTTGGAGAATCCTTCGCATCTTTTTTCACCGAGCTGAGCGTCTTCAATTGTCCCTTGAGCGCTAGCGGCAAGATCAATGCCGACAAAATATAATCCCAGAGTCACCCGCTTTAAGGAGAATCGGGCGGTTCCTCCGGCCATCACCGTGCTCACGGAGTTTAACACACTCACGTCTTCAATTGTGGCATCGGCTCCAGAAATCAAGGAGATCGCTGAGCCGAAGGATAATACGGAGCAACTCCCGGACCCGCTGATAGTTGCTTTATCTTTATCTCTTCCCGCCAGCCGCAATGGTTTGTAGATGGTCACTCCACCTCGATGGATGCCCTCCTCCAGGATGATGGTTCCGCCTGGCGCAAGAGCATCGACTGCTTCTTGCAAGGATTGATAATCTCGGGGTACGACGATCTGCATCCGGTTTGTCTGCTCGACTAATGGAATGCGTAATTCTGGAGAAAGATTCCCGCAGAGGTCAGCCCCATTCTCGAACATTCGATTCTCTGAGCCTTGCACGGCATCCTCTGATTGGGTGTAAAAAGCGTTGATCCCACAGCCACCATTGCCGCGGACTTCATTCTGGGTGGCGGTCGCTTTGGCCATGTCTTCCAGATAAATTCCATCGAATTTATTACCAAAAATTTGAGTTCGTTCAACGCTCAGCTGAGCTCCGTCTTCTATGTAGAGTCCCCAGCCCTCGTTGCGGTTAACACGCATGTCGCTAAGATGAAGTCGTGCTTTCCCTCTGACTACGATCCCATCTGCACCCGCGACGTCCTGTCCTATCCTGTGACTGCCTGCAACTGTCGCCCCTTGCAAGACGACTTCAATGGTTTGATCGGACTCAATTTCAACTATCGGCTTCTTGGGCTCGGCGGGCTGGATAATGACGCGTTCGCGGCTCTCTCCCGTCACAGTTAAGTTCTTGCTGATCTTTAGGTTTTCTCGGTAGGTTCCAGCACCGATCGCGATGAGATCACCATCCTGCGCCGCCGCGATTGCTTCGGTGATCGTTTGATAGCGACATCCTTCGGAGCAAACAGTCAATTCGTTGATCGTAAACGTTTGACTATTGATGAAATCAGACCCAGGGCCAACTCCGACTACTATCCCTAACAGGCCTATGACTTGTGCGTAGTATTTGGCTCGCACTCCAACCACCTCTCAAAGAGAATCAACTCAAGTATAGCATGAGCCCTTCGCAACGTGCAAAATTTCTGAACTGATGCATCTTTGCTATAATCACCTTATGATTAACCTATGACCCTCGATGGAATCACACTCAATGCGATCGTCCAAGAGCTACACGCGAAGCTCGTCGGCGCACGCGTCCAGCAAATCTTTGAACCCTTGGAAGGGCTTCTCATTCTAGAGTGCTATGGAGGGGCCGATTTCGCTCTACTTATCAGCGTAAGCGAGAACCCAAGACTTCATCTGACGACGCAAGCATTTGAAAATCCTCAAGCGCCGCCGGCCTTCTGTATGCTCTTGCGCAAGCACTTAAAAAATGGTTATGTGATTAGCATCGAGCAGCCCGGCCTCGAGCGTATCGTTCAAATTCGAATTAAGCACGGCGACGTCTACACGCTCTGTGTCGAGCTGCTAGGCCAGCGTAGCAATGTCATCTTAGTGCGCGACGGAAAAATCTTAGGCACGCTACGCAAGGGAACTGAGAAACGCCCGCTCCAACTCGGACAACTCTATGGGCCACCGCCGCCGCAAACCAAGCTCTCATTGTTTGACTTAGAGCAGCAACCGTTCGTAGAGCGCTTGACGCAGTCGATGGAGAACGGACTGGCCAAAGCGCTTCAGTCGGCACTCGACGGCATCGGGCCAAGACTGGTTCAAGAGCTTATTGCCCGTGCTCAGCTTGATTCAGCACAGAAGAGCTGCACGCCCGAAGAGCTAGAGAAGCTTTGGGGCAAAGTCGATGAGTTGGCACAGCAGGTGAAAGTGGGAGTGTTTGCTCCTCAGCTCTATTTTGAGAGTGAACAGCCGAGCGACTGCGCTCCATTTGTGCTTCAAACGCTCTCTCGTTTAAGAGCCGAGCCGCGCCAGAGTATTTCAGAAGCGATTGACGAGTGCACGGCCGCGCAGCACACTGAAAGTTTTTTTGAAAAACAATCTCAAGCACTGCGCTCGGTGCTTAAAGACAAACTGAAAAAAGTGAACGAAGTCCTCAAGCAAGTCGATGAAGATTTGGAGAAAGCAAGAAACTACAAAAAATACCGGGAAGAGGGCGATCTGCTCATGGCTTCACTCTATCTAATGAGTAGGGGGCAATCAGAAATTGAAGTCGAAGATTTTCAGACGGGGGAGAAACGTAAGATCAGGCTCGATCCAACGTTAGAGCCCGTCGAGAACGCACAGCATAAGTACGAGCGCTACAAGAAACTCAAGCGTGGCGTCGAGAAGCTCGAAGCGCGCAAAATGGAATTAGATGAAGAACTGAACTATCTCCAAGAGATCGAGAGCCATGTCGAGCAGGCCGAGGATGAAGCGACGCTCCAAGCAATTTTCGATGAGTTAGCATCCGAAGGCTACATTGCTCAGCCCAAGGCCAAGCGCGAAGATGAGAAAGCATTGGAGCCGCGCGAGTATCGCATCCGCGGTTACAGAATTTTCGTCGGGCGTAGCAGCAGGCAGAACGACGAGTTAGTGCGAAACGCCGGGCGCGAAGATTACTGGCTCCACGCGCGCGAGAGGCCTGGCTCGCACGTCGTCATTCGCAACCCCGAGAAGCGTGCGGTTCCGAACGAAGTCTTGGTGAAAGCCGCTCAATTAGCAGCCTATTACTCCAAAGGACGCAACGCCGGGAAAGTCCCGGTGACCTACACGCTCGCCAAATTTTTGCGCAAGCCCAAGGGCGCTCGGCCGGGTTTAGTTTTGTTGATGCAAGAAGAGGGCACGCTCCTTGTCAGCCCCAGCGCTGAAATCTGATATAATAGCCCCAGCGAAAGAGTCAGGAGTGACCGACGATGTTCGGATTTGGCTGGCCCACAGAAGCCGTCTTGTTCTTGATGCTGCTCAATTTAGTCGCTTATTTTGCGCAAAAATTCACGGGCGACTACGGCGGCTTCACCCAAACGTATTGGCTCGAGCCATCTCAGGTCGTGCACCACCGCAAGCACTGGCAGCTGGTCACTCACCTCTTCTTACACGACCCGCGTGATCTTTCGCACTTGCTCTTCAATATGGTCGCGCTCTGGATGTTCGGTCCCGCCGTCCAAGATAGGATGGGCGCGTTTCAATTTATGCTCTACTATTTGTTCACGGGCATCGGAGCCGCACTGCTCACCATCGCAATGGGTTACTGGCGCGACCGAAGCTTGATGAACGTGCCACCGAGTCTGGGAGCGTCGGGGGCCATTTACGGGCTACTCATCGCGTACGCTGTGATGTTCCCGGACGCGAATATGTTCTTTCTCTTCCCGCCCGTCCCGATCAACGCGCGCGTCGCCGCCGTGGTGGTCGGCCTTGTGGCCATCTTCGCCGAGGTGTACCGGGCGCGATCTCTCCAAGCGTCCAGAACTCATCTGAGCACGGTCTCCAGCCGCGTCAATCACTTGGCTCATCTGGGTGGCTTGCTCTTCGGGTTAATCTATCTCACTGGGCGCCTCTGGCTGGGTTATTGAGAATCGTGCCGACCTCTCTTCTTCGTTGCTATAATCAGTCCATCGCGGAGGCTTGTTAGAGAATGTTTGCATTGGGAAATGCTGTTCAGTATCTGCTGATCGCCAATCTCATCGGCTATCTGATAGAGATTATTGTCCCGAGTGTGCAATGTGGACTGGGTAGTATTATGCCGTCTATAATCTGTCCCTTGACGTCTGAGCTGCACTTCGCCTTGATTCCTGAGGAGGTCGTGAAGCAAGGAGCCGTCTGGCAGCTGATCTCTTATATGTTCTTGCACGCGCCCTTCCCCAACTTTACGCACATTCTTTTCAATATGCTTGCGCTCTGGATGTTCGGCACTTCGCTCGAACAAGTCTGGGGCTTCCGACGATTCGTGACGTACTATTTCGTGACGGGCATCGGTGCGGGAATTATTACAGTGCTCGTCGCTCTGGTCAGTGGGCCAGTCGCGATGCTCACTCCCAACATCGGCGCGTCGGGGGCGATTTATGGGGTCTTGCTCGCCTTTGCGATGCTCTTCCCCAACCAGCCCATCTTTGTCTTCTTCTTGCCCATGCCCGCCAAGTATGCCGTCTTCCTCATGGGTGCGATCTCTTTCTTATCCGGGGTGACTGGCTTCAACCCGGGCGTGGGGCACTTCGCTCATTTGGGGGGTATTTTAGTAGGCTATCTTTTCATCAAATGGCAGGGCTGGGGCAGCCGGTACTGAATTCCCGATGAAATTTGATCTACCCCAAATCGCACTGACAGCCGTATCATTCATTCCTCTGATTATTGCCGTCGTCTGTCACGAATACGCGCACGGCTGGGTCGCGTTTCGCTTAGGAGACCCGACCGCAAAACTACAAGGGCGTCTCACGCTCAACCCGCTCAAGCACGTCCACTGGTTCGGCTCTATTGTGCTGCCCGTCTCGCTGGCCTTGCTCAGGATTACTCCGATCGGCTTTGCCAAGCCTGTGCCGATCGACCCGAGATATTTCCGAAATTTTTTTAGGGACTTTATGCTGGTTGCCATCGCCGGTCCTCTCACTAATTTTGCGATCGCGGCCGTTGCATTATTGGCTTGGCATGGGCTTGACAACCAGTTTAACACCATTCAGCAATGGAATAGTATCAGGTCGGATGAAGAATTTTTGCGTAACGGGACGTTGTTGCTGGCCATGGGGCTCAACGTCACAGTGCTCATCAATATACTTTTGGGACTCTTCAATTTGATTCCCATCCCGCCGCTCGATGGCTCTCGAATTTTGATGTTCTTACTGCCGGAGCAGGGGCGTCTTTTCTTGATTCGGATCGAGCGTTTTGCGTTGATTATTCTGTTTGGGTTTGTATTGATGAGCGCTATTTTCAATTTACATATCATTAGTAGTCTCTTTAAACCCATAATAAACTGGCTCGAAGGAACCTTATTAGGAGTACAGATAGAGATGAACTGAGTTGTAGCCTGTCAGAATCTCAAGTATAATTGCTAAAATTACGAAACTTAGGAAGAAACGGGGTTGATAACACCGATGGAGTTCTTACGGATTCCTTTGCAAATTTTATTCGTGCTGGACGCGATTGGCCTCGTGGCGATCATTCTTTTTCAGATGAGTCGTCACAGCGGCATGGGCGGTGCGTTCGGCGCGGGCGGCACGTACACGGTCTTCGGGCGCGAAGAGGAGGCCGACCCCAAACGGACGGCCACCGCCTGGATGGCCGGGCTCTTCATGCTCTTGGCCTTCGTGCTCGCTTACCTCTCTCAGCCGAAAGCCTAAGGGGAAAAAGAAAACTATGTCTGCGCTGATTGAAGTTACGGACTTAAAGACTTATTTTTACACTGAAGATGGAGTCGTGAAAGCCGTCGACGGCGTCGACTTCACGATCGAGCACGAGAAGACTCTGGGCGTCGTTGGCGAATCCGGCTGTGGCAAGAGCCAGACGGCGCTCTCCATCATGGGGCTCATTCCGACTCCCCCAGGAAAGATCGCCGCTGGCACGATCAAATACTATCGCAACGGCGGCCAGCCGGTCGATCTAGTCAAACTCAACCCCAAGGGCAAAGAGTATCGCTCCATCCGTGGCAACGAGATCGCGATGATCTTCCAGGAGCCGATGACCTCGCTCAACCCCGTCTACACCATCGGCGACCAGATCATGGAAGCGATCGTGCTCCACCAAAAAGTCAACAAAAAAGAAGCCCGCGACCGCGCCATTAAAATGCTGAAAGCCGTGGGCATCTCCCTGCCGGAGCAGCGCGTCGATGAGTACCCGCACCAAATGTCAGGGGGAATGAGACAGCGCGTGATGATCGCGATGGCGCTTTCGTGTAACCCGCAGCTCTTGGTCGCGGATGAGCCAACCACGGCGCTCGACGTCACGATCCAAGCCCAGATTCTCGAGCTCATCAAGAGTCTCCAAGATGAGTTTCACATGGCCATGATGATGATCACGCACAACCTGGGCGTGATCGCGGAGACGGCCGACGACGTGATCGTCATGTACATGGGCAAAGTCGTCGAGCAAGCGAAAGCGACGGATATTTTCCATGACCCTTTGCATCCGTACACCCAAGGGTTGATGGAGTCAATTCCCGCGCTCACCAAGAAAAAAGATCGCCTCAAGCCCATCAAGGGCGTCGTGCCGGATCCCTATAATCTGCCCAAAGGATGCCCGTTTGAGCCGCGATGCCCGCACGCTATGGACATCTGCCGCGAGCAGATGCCACCGCTCAAAGACTATAAACCAAATCACAAAGCCGCTTGCTGGCTCTACGAATGATGAGGGGTGTCTTCTAAATCATGGAGAACACGAACGGTTCAGGCCGAATTCTGCTCGAAGTCAAAGACTTGAAAAAATACTTTCCGGTCAAGCGCGGGATCTTTCGCAGGACTGTCGCTCACGTCAAGGCCGTCGACGGCGTGAGTTTTTTTATTAGAGAGGGAGAAACGCTGGGGTTGGTCGGCGAGTCCGGCTGCGGCAAGACGACCACCGGGCGCGTCATCTTAAAGCTCATTGAGCCGACCTCGGGGCAAGTTATATTAAGTCGAGATAGCCAGATGGTCGACTTGGCGCGCCTGCGGCCGCGTCAATTAAAGCCGCTACGCCGCGAGATGCAGATCATCTTCCAGGACCCCTACTCATCGCTTAACCCGCGCATGACGATCGGAGACATCATTGCCGAGCCGCTCGTCGTGCACAGCGTCGCGCGCGGCAAGGAACGAGAAGCGCGCGTGAAAGAACTCTTAGAAGCCGTGGGCTTAAACCCAAACTATATGAAGCGCTACCCGCACGAGTTCTCCGGCGGCCAGCGCCAACGCATCGGGATCGCCCGCGCTCTAGCTCTCGACCCCAAATTGATTATCTGTGACGAGCCCGTCTCGGCGCTCGACGTCTCGATCCAAGCGCAAGTGATTAACTTGCTGCAAGATTTACAAAAAGAGTTTGGCTTAACGTATCTCTTCATCGCGCACGATCTCTCGGTCGTACGGCACATCAGCGATCGTATCGCCGTGATGTACTTGGGCCGGATCGTAGAAATGGCCGAGACCGAGAAGATCTTCACGGTCCCCAAGCACCCTTACACAGAAGCCTTGCTCTCGGCCGTGCCGGTGCCCGACCCAGAATTCCATCGAGAGAGAATTATTTTGAAGGGCGATGTGCCCAGCCCCGTGAACCCGCCGTCCGGCTGCCACTTCCATCCGCGCTGTCCGTACGCGCAAGCCATTTGCAGCCAGAAAGTCCCTGTGCTGGAAGACATAGGCGGCGGACACTACGCGAGCTGTCACTTCGCGCGAGAGCTCAAGCTTGCGGGCGTCGCGGACTTCACCGAGAAACACTAACCGCCAAGGCGCCAAGAGATTTGCGATTGGCTTTTGGCAATTGGCTGTTGGCTAACGGTCAAAAGCTGAACATGAAAATTCTGCTCGCCACCAAGAACAAGAACAAAATCGCCGAGATTCGTGCCATCTATCAGGGCATCGCCAATTTAGAACTGCTCACGGTCGACGAGAAACCTTTCAGTGATGTGGCCGAAGATGGGCAAACGTTTCGCGAGAACGCGCTTAAAAAAGCGAAAGCTATTTGCAAAGAGACAGAGCTAGCAGCTTTGGCCGAAGATTCAGGGCTCGAAGTTGAAGCACTGGGCGGGCAGCCGGGAATCTACTCGGCGCGCTTTGCGGGCGAGCCGACCGATGACCGAAAGAATAACGAAAAATTGCTCCAGCGCTTGAAAAGAGAGCCCAATCGCAAGGCACGCTTTCACTGTTCGGCCGTGCTCGCTCTGCCCGATGGCAGAGAATTCTTGGCTGAAGGCACGCTGGAGGGACGTATCGCGAGCGAACCCAAGGGCAAGTCTGGATTTGGCTATGACCCCGTCTTCATCCCGAACGGGTTTTCCAAGACGATGGCAGAGTTGGGCCAAGAGACTAAAGACCGCATCAGCCATCGGAGGCGCGCTCTGGAACGTTTAAGAGAGTCATTGCAAACGTTGTGCGCTGGCACAAACGGATAGAGTGTTGGGTATAATCCTTCCGGTGGGCAAAGGAGGCGCAGAGCCTTGATGCTCTGTAAATCTCGTATCTTTTTTATTTCCCTCGCTCTCTGCTCATTGATTTGGGGAGGGTGGCCGGAAGACTTTCATGGGCAAGCCAAAACTATCAGTGTCTGCGCGAGCGGCTGCGCGTTCGTCAAGATTCAAGCGGCCCTGAATGCGGCGAATGCCGGCGACACAATCTCGGTCAGCACGGGCGTGTATAAAGAATTCTTGCGCGTCAAAAAATCTCTGACGCTCTTAGCAGACGGGATCGTGACTCTGCGGGTGCCTTCTGAGACTAGCGTGCCCCAACCCCTCATCACGGTCGACAGCGCCAAAGAGGTGCGCTTAAAAGGATTTGACATTGCCGGATCGACGGTGGCGGGTCTTCTCCTAAGAGGAAGCACCGCGACGATCGAGAACAATTCATTCAACGATAGCTCTGTCGGAATTCTCATAACCGAAGCATCGAACGTCACGCTCCGTCAGAATAGGATCGGTGATGGGGTCATTATACGCGATAAGTCCGTCCTGACCGCAACGCAAAATACACTCCGGGATGGAGTTGGAGATGGAATCATTTTTATCAACGCGATGGGCACGGTGCGCGAGAACGAGATCAGCAAATTTGAGGGCAACGGGATCACGGTAAAGTCAAACAGCTTGGTCACTCTTGGCCAGAATACGATTGCGGCGAACGGAGTCGCGGGAGTTGAAGTCGACGAGACGTCAGAGGCAACGCTCGACACGAACACGATCAATCAAAATGAAGTTGCAGGGGTATCGATTGCAGGGCGCGCGAAGATTTCCAATAACCAATTCAATGCCAACGAGTGGGGAATTCGCGTTGGCGGCAATGCCGAGATTCGCGACAATCACATCCAAGCGAGTCGCTGGTGCGCGCTCTGGGCGGACGCAAACGCTCAAGTCACGGGCAATGTGAACAAACTGAGCGAGAACGGCGCTGAGCTCTGTGGGCCGATGCCGACGAGTCTGCGCCAGCCTACCACGGCTCAAACGAACAAGACCCAACTCAATGTGCCTAATGATTTCAAGACACTCCAAGAAGCGCTCGATGCGGTCGCGCCGGGGGGAACCGTTATTGTAGCAGCGGGGACGTTCACCGGGCCGGTTGGAATTTACAAAAGCGTCACGATCCAGAGTGCAAATAGCACTGTGCTCGAGGGCGCGAAGAAGATTGCTTTGGTCATTGCGTCAGACGCGAAAAAAGTCTCGCTCCAAAATCTCACGCTGCGTGGTGGAATCGTTGGGCTCAGAATAGAAGCCGGTGCTTCAGAAGCGAACGTCTCACTCGAGCAAGTGACGATTTCATCGAATGATCGCGATGGTGTGCAAGTGCGAAGCACCGCCTTGTTGACCATGCGCAAGAGCACTTTCAATGCCAACGGAGCGGCTTGCGTCGATGTGTCAACCTGCGCGGCCATCTCCGTCGGCCGAAAGGGGCTGGCCGATGGAGTTGCTTCGACGAATGCCCTTGCACAAGTTTTCAGTAGCACAGTCAGTCAAAACAAAGGGCATGGAATCTCGCTCGCTGATCCAACGCTTTCTACCGTCGAAGACAGCGTATTCGAGCAAAACCAGGGCAATGGGATCGAAATGTCTGAGGGGGCTCAAGCTCAAGTCAAAAATTCGTCTTTCGCCCAGAATGACAACGGCCTAAGAGCCTTTGGAAAAGCTAAACTCTCTATGGCTGGTGTGAAGATGAGCAGCCAGCGCTTTGAGGGGATTCGTCTCGACGGGCGCGAAGTGCAAGCCGACATTCTTTCGGTTGAAATTCAGCAGAGTCGCGGCAACGGGATATTGGCTCAGAATGGGGCGCAGATCGCGGTGCGCGAGAGCAAATTTTTAGCGAACTCGCAGTACGGTCTCACGTTGCAGGATGCGGGCAAATCTACGCTCGAAAAAATGACTGTCTCGGGCAATCTTGCCGGCGGGCTTCTTCTTTCGACGCAAGATTCACTGACACTCTTGCAGAGTGAGATTATGAATAACAAAGGAACTGGAATACGAGTGACCGGCGCAACCAAAATTGAGATCAGAGACAGCACGATTTCTAACAACGAGGGCAAACAGTCCGACGGGATCTCTTTGTTAGATTCGGTACAAGCGCTCTTGCAGGGCAACCGTGTGCTCTCAAACGGGCGCAACGGTCTACTCGTCGCGGACAAAATTTCGGTCGAGCTGCGTAGCAATCAGCTCAATAACAACATTCTGTGGGGTGTCGCCACGTATACCAAGAAGTGTCTGCCGGGCGATGCGCAGATTCCTGATCAGTTTAATGGTCGTGTCACGGGCGCGGGCAATACAGTAGAGAGCAATCAGGGCGGCGACCTGTGCGGCGTGACGGGGCTGCGTTAGAAATTTTTGCTATTGGCTGTTAGCCTTTGGCTTTTGGCCAACGACTAATCGCTAAAAGCCGAGAGCGAAACATGGTATAATAAAAGGGCCGTGCCGGGTCGCGATGCGGTGCCTCTAGCGAGTGGATGACGCCTAGGAGCCTTTGCCGCGACTAGTCATCCATCCGCTAGGAACAGCCCGAGGGCTGCACGGAGCGGTTCAATCCACGACCCGGCTTCGTTCATATATACCCATGAACTTCAGAAAAGATTCACGTCGGAGTAAAAATCAAAATAATGATGAACAGAAGAAAGTTTTAGACAAATGCTATCGTGAATTTGTGCGGGTCAACCGGAAATTTTTTGACGCACAACTTCCCACCCCGGTGATTGCGCTGAACCAACGCTTCACCGCCCGCGCGGGCGCGTTCTATCCCAGAACAAAAAAGATCGCGCTCAGCTGGAAATACTATCTCGCCTGGGGACTTAAAGAATTATTGGGAGTGCTGCGGCACGAGATCGGACATCTGGCTTTACCCAAAGAAGGGCACAGCCGAAAATTCAAAGAACTTTTAGAAAAACTCGAGGCCCCACGGTACTCAAAACCATTCACCAAACATCCATTTCGCTATGAATGGGAATGCCCCAACTGCGGGGTGAAGCACTGGACGCGTAAACGGGTCGTCCTGGCCTGCGGGAAATGCTGCGACCGTTACAATCAGGGGCATTTTGCCAAGAATTTTCAGTTGCAGATGGTGAAAGAGCTGCGGCCACGCCGCCCACCGTCTAAGAATCTCTAATACAACCGCGACACAACTGCCAAGGCGCCAAGAAAATCTATATGGCTCTCCCACGTTGACATACGAAAAATCTTTGGGTAGCGTGTAGGTATGACTCACTTAGAGCGCATCTTTACGGCTCTTGACGGAAAATACCCCGATCAAGTCCCGATCGCCCTCTGGAGGCATTTCCCGATTGCCGACCAGACGGCTGAAGGGTTGTCCCGAGCGACACTGAATTTCCAGAAGCAATTTGGCTTTGATCTGGTGAAAGTCACGCCCGCGGCCGGCTACATGGCCGAAGCCTGGGGCGCTCGGCTCACTCCTAAAAATAACGACGAAGGCACACGGGATTATCTCACGCGAGTCATCAACAGTGAAAAAGATTGGCGCTCGCTCAAAAAGCTCGAGGTGACTCAAGGCATACTCGGACGTGAACTCCAGGCGCTGCACTTGATTCGCCAAGAGATTCAGACGGACACGCCCGTCTTGCAGACGATCTTCAGTCCCTTGGGGACAGTGCGCAATCTCGCGGGCGATCGGTTCTTAGAAGACCTACGAACTCACCCGAATGATTTGCACGTGGCACTGGATATGATCACTCAGACGACGATCGGGTTTGCCAAGAAAAATATCGAAATTGGAGCCGATGGAGTCTTTTTTGCAGTTCAGCTCGCGAGCTACGATATTTTGACGGAAGCCGAGTACCGAACGTTCGGCGCTGTGTATGACTGGCACGTGCTCGACGCGCTCAAAGATCATGCTCAACTTATTCTGCTGCACGTCCACGGGCTCAACATTATGTTTGATCTGCTGAAGGAGTATCCGGTGCATATGATCAACTGGCATGACCGGCGGACCGCGCCCTCGCTTGCTGAAGCTCAGAAGCACTTTAAGGGAATCGTCGCCGGAGGGCTCAATGAATGGGATGTTTTACAGAAGGGAACGCCCGAAGCAGTGCGCGCGCAAGTGAAAGAAACGTTCGATCAGACGAAGGGCTTGCGGGTGATGATCGCGCCGGGCTGTGTCGTGCCCATCGATGCACCGGAAGAGAATATCAAAGCCGCGTCTCGTGCGGTGCGCGAATTCTCGTAGGGCAGAAGATTCGGTTGTTGGCTCTTGGCTGCTAGCTTTGGGCCAACAGCTAATCGCCAGGAGCCGATAGCGATTCTTTTGGGGCGGGTTGACCGTTTCGTGGAGTTCTTTATGACCTATAAAAAAGGAAACTGGCTGTCCGACTCACAGTTGTAGGGAAAAATCCCATCCCATGGGCCTTGGGTAGGAGAGACGGGCAAAACCCTACCAACATCTTTAGAGAGGGACAGCCCCTTTCCCGAATGTGATTATATACCAAAGAAGAGACTTTCTGACACTGGGCTGGAAAGTCTCAGAAAAAAC
Organism: Candidatus Acetothermia bacterium; assembly: GCA_016179105.1. Lineage (GTDB taxonomy): Bacteria > Bipolaricaulota > Bipolaricaulia > RBG-16-55-9 > DRXL01 > JACOSB01. The sequence goes on along the minus strand of JACOSB010000050.1, from coordinate 16,715 downwards.
GTCGAATGGGTCAGTGTAATGTCAAGACCCCTGGGACTTGACAAGTGGGTCGACCTCGGGCAAATAGAGGCAGTCAACTCACCCGACATTGCACAGATAAAGTTTCCTCGTTACGCTAATCAGCCTAAGAGTCTCTGTCAAAAACCCAAGACAACGTTGCTAAATGTTAACTCGAACAGACATTTGGAAATTCTCGGCGCGGGTGAAAAATGATGACCGTATCAGCAGAAAACAGGGGTGACGAAGTTCTCGTGTGGGGATTCAGGAGGGGTGAAAGCGGTGTTAGCAGTTACTAGCAAGGATTGATAAAAGCACGAATGAAGATGGTCCTTTACCTCGTCAAGTGTCCTGTAGTATCATTATCGGACTAACAATCACGAGGTGAGGACTAAATGACGGATAAGTTTGGTGGAGAATGGACGGAACTAAAATTGAAAATCTTGAAAGATTATCTAATTCCATACTCAAAGATTTTTGATAAAAACCCTAAAGCACAAAAATTGAATACTATTTATGTAGATGCTTTCGCTGGGTCTGGGCATAGATTATTATCTCACCCCAAAACCAACGCTGCACCTTCGCTCTTTTCGGATGATACAGAGGCAGACGACAAGGAATTTACAGAATACTTGAAAGGAAGCGCACAGATTGCCCTAGAGGTTGAACCTGGCTTTCAGCAATATCTTTTCATCGAACAAAGCAAAAGCAAAGTAAAGGAATTAGAAAAGTTCAAAAATAACTTCAAATCAAAGGAAAATAGAATCACGATTATTCAGGGAGATGCAAATGCTTGTCTTGATAAATTTTGTGCAGAGACTAATTGGGATAATCACAGGGCTGTAGTCTTCCTTGATCCGTATGGTATGCAAGTTGAGTGGTCGGTTATTGAAAAATTGGGTCAAACTGAAGCAATTGATCTCTGGTGGTTATTCCCGTTTGGAATGGGAGTTGTCCGCCTTCTGACAAAAGATAAGAATCCACCTAAAGAATGGGAAGATGCTCTAACGAGAATTTTTGGAACCGATGAATGGAGGAAGGCATTCTATTCCCAGACGAAAGACCTGACGCTTTTTGGTGACAAAGAGAAATCTAAAAGAGACGCGGACTTTAACTCAATTAGCAAATTCGTTCTTAAACGTCTCAAAATTGCATTTCATGCAGTGGCAAAGAACTCCAAGATTCTACGAAATTCAAAGAATGCCCCAATGTATTTACTTTGCTTCGCAGTTGGGAATCCTAGAGCGGCTAAGACGGCGATAAATATAGCAGAAGACATCTTGGGGAGGTAGACGAAATGGCCAGTAAAACTAACATCGAATGGACTCAAATGACCTGGAATCCAATCACAGGCTGCACAAAGGTTAGTCAAGGTTGTAAACATTGCTATGCAGAACGAATGGCAAAACGTTTGCAAGCAATGGGAGTTAAGCGCTATCGAAATGGTTTCAAATTAACTTTGCATGAGGACTTGATTGAACTTCCATTTAGATGGAGAGAACCTCGTTTGATTTTCGTTAATTCAATGAGTGATCTTTTCCATGAAGAGGTGCCGCTTGAGTTTATTCAACGCGTGTTCAAGACAATGGTAAAATGTCCGCATCATATATTTCAGATACTCACCAAACGAAGTAAACGAGCCAAAGAAATTTCACCCGCTCTTCCTTGGCCTGCAAATGTTTGGATGGGAACTAGCGTCGAAGACTCACGTGTCACTTCCCGCATTAAAGACCTGCAAAAGATACCTGCAAAGATTCGTTTTTTATCTTGTGAGCCATTGATTGGGCCATTAGATAATTTGCCTTTAGATGGCATTCATTGGGTAATTGTTGGTGGTGAGTCAGGGCCAGGAGCACGTCCTATGCGAATTGAATGGGTAGATTCAATTTTGACTCAATGCCGTAAGAAGAGAGTGCATTTCTTTTTTAAGCAATGGGGCGGGGTAAGAAAAGACCTCACTGGTAGAATTTTGCACGGGCGTACATACAATGAAATGCCTTCAAGAAATGGGAATGCCGCACTTCCTGTTGGTAAAAAGAGCAAGAAAATTATTCGATTGGACCAACAAGCGGCGGCCCCGTCTTCACGAGCTTCATAAACTCAGTTAATGGAAAGACCGCGAATAGCTCCCCTGCGTACACAATCACCATGTCTGCCGTCTTCAACGCCTTCTCTCTGAACGTGCTCAAGCTCATGCTTACAAACCTGCTGCCATAGCTGGATTTGAAGAGAAGCACTAAGTTGTAGGCTGCGAGCGTAAAGTAGAGATGACAGCAAATCGTGTTGAACTTCCCGCCTGGTTTCTTGGTCAAGTTCCAGTGCTCAGAAAGTTCCTTGAAGGCGTTGTTCTCGATGACCCAGCGCTTCTTGTAGGCGCGATAAATGTCATAGAGGGCCTGCAAGTCTTCGAGCTTCTTTGCTCCCAACTTCATCGGCAAGCTGGTGAGATAGCTGAAAATTCTGTCCGGGTCATCCGTGTAATTCGTGTTGTGGTCCTTGACGAGCAGCACGTTGATAGTGCCCCGGTTGCCTTTCTCATCCCCATAGCTGGAGTAAGAGCCGATGTCAGGGCAGCCAGCTACGAAGACGCCTTTTTTCATCTCAACAAATTGGTGCTTGGCGAGTTTAGTCAAAGCAATGGCATCTTGAATGGCGTGTAGTCTCTCTTCGCCGGGGATGATGAAGTCTATCCCGTAACTGTGCTTGAGTTTGTAAAGCGCGGCAGCATCTAGGTATCCCCGGTCAATTAGCAAGAGCTTGATAGCATCCTTGCCGAGAATTGAGATAGCTTTCTCGACCATTCGTAGCAGCATCGGGCGTTCATCTTGATTCCCCGGCATGAGCGAAGCGCAGATGATGTACTCATGGCCTTGCTGGATATTCTGTAACAGAAAGAGTTTGTAGCCTGTCTTGTATTCGTTCGAGTCCAGTAGATGCCAAGACTCCTGGAGTTTGAGTCATTTACATCCCAAATATCTGGCATTTGTATGTCTATGCCGGCTAGTTCCACCCTCATTTCTGTTAGGCTAACAATCGAAATGCCAGCACCACGGTCGACGATCCGGATGTGAGTACTTGAAGATCCTGCACCTATGAGTGAAATGCTCCTGTTTATAATTAACGGTCTTTCATAGTAGGTACCTGGCCCCATCTTAATCTTACTACCAGCAGGAGAACTATCAATCGCTTGTTGTATTTCGAAGAAACAGCCAGCCGAATTCACACAACTTAACTCGATCACTTGCATTTGTGAACTTTGTGCAAGAGATCCATTCATGGTAGCGACCAGAGAAAAAATCAACCAAAAATATCTCAAACGAATCAGCCTCTTATCCAAAGCATAAATATTATCAGTGTCCCGGCTCAAGGTAGTCTTTGGGTTGGATATCTGGAATTGGCAATATCTCGGGATACGGTACCGATTCTGAAGGCATCTCTTGCCCTTCCCACTTCTTGGCGCCACAGTTTGCCGGTTTACCGTGCTCATTGCATGCCACTTGCTGCTGTTCTGAATAAGTCATGTTTTTGTTGCAACCCTGACCTATACACACGAACCAAACTTGTCCCGTAGAATCTACCCAGGTTACAAGTATTGTGACATCTCTGCCGCTGGCCTGTCTCCAAGCCATAGAACAGATTAGCAAGGACGATTGAGCTGAGCGTATTTGTCCTCATCGAATTGTTGAGTAGTTAATTAGGGGTCAACATTCCTTTAACAAGCACAATCTATACTTGCTCAGTAGTAACGAATCATTCAAGATGCGAAGCAGGTCACTGCTACTCTCAGGAAGGCGCTAAATGGTCCTAAAGAGAGAAGATGTCGAGCTTTTCATAGTGAAAATCTGGGTGGAAGCCAAAGACAGCCAAGGACATCCGATCGATTGGAGTTGTTCCGTAGAACACGTTCTGACTCCGGGAGTGCTGACTTCGAAAAGAGCACGGACAGGGACAATGCGTTTAGCCACCGCGGCTGATGAGATTTTGCCGCTCAAGGACCCGCGCGTGCAGACTAACCAAGCGTATCTGATTGTCATTCTGCTATCTCGAGTAATCACCAAATTGGGCTCTGTGGAACACATCAACCCAAAAGTGATCGAGGGGCTCTACGCGGCAGACTTAGCTTATCTCCAGGAGTTTTACAATCGGATCAATCGTACGGGTAAGCCCAGTGTGGAGACCGTCTGCCCCAAGTGTGCCAATGAGTACGAGGTGGAACTGACCGGGGTGGGGGGGTCGTAGGCTACCCCCTCAAGACACTCTATGAGGAGGTAGCCTTCGTGGCTTACCACTTTCATTGGCCCCCCGAGGCGATACTCAACTTGGAGCACCGCGAGCGGCGTCGATGGGTCGAAGAGATCTCGGCGATGAATCAGCGCATGAACGAAGGACAAAAGACATGAACAAGTGGTTATCAAAACTCTTGAGGTGGCAAAGGCAGCCGTGGCTAGGCGATAGCCCAAACCGCTGGATCAGTTGGGCTCTAGCCTTGGTCGAGCGATACGGGCAGAGCGCGTCGCGATATAGTTCTCTGAGCATGACGCTCGTGCATCCTCTGGTTGTGTCTCGTCTCTTGCGCGAACGATGGCTCGTGTCCTCGCACCAGTTCTACCCACAGGTGCGTCTGGCTATACACCCTGTGCTGCACTTGCAAGACAATGTGAGACAAGAGCAGCATAGTTGGTTGGCAAGTTCACCTCATACTTCATCCCTCATTGGCAGGCGGCTGTTTGTTCAGCATCTTTCACTGCGCGCTTTTTCTGCTGAGAGCCGAACTTTCTCCTCTCAAGTAGATTCCGAAAGTGTAATGATGGTCTCGCAAAATCCGCTGCAACTAGTTTTTCACAGACTCCAACAAACGGATGAGATCGCACAAGTGCATCGCCGAAGTGAGATCACTCGCGAGAACTTGCAGACACTCGTCAATCGAGTGGTGCAACAGACGCAACGGGTCGAAGAGCGCTTCACTCAAAGCCCAGCACTTATCACGCGACAAGCAGCGGCCAAGAGAGATGAAAGTCAAGAAACGCCTTCGCCGGCAAGAGCAGATCAATTCCCAACAGATGCTCCCTTCAGCGGTAGCGGGTCAACGAATCCTTGGGTGCAACGTACTACACAATTGCCAGCAGTGAACGTCGAGCAAATCACTGACCATGTCATGAAACAACTCGATCGCCGTATCACTTACTGGCGCGAGCGGACAGGGCGGGTGTTTTAATTCTGCCAGCGAACCAGGTTTGACATGCAATGCGTGACTTGAATTGATGGGAAGAAGGAACTATGGCTCTGGAGAAAGTCAGAATCACAATTGAGCACACGGGAGTAGGCATCGACGTGATGTTTAATCCCGAAGAATACACTGTCAACAAAGACAACAATTTTGCCTCGCAAGGCATCCCCGGCCGTAGCGGGCCGCTGTTGCAATTCGTCCAGGGCAACATGCGAACCCTGGAGATGGAACTCTTATTCGATACCTACGAGCAGCGACGCGATGTGCGTGAAGAGACTCAACGGATCGTGAAGCTTTTAGATATCGATTCAGCGCTGCACGCTCCTCCCGTTCTTCGAGTTTCGTGGGGTTCTCTACAGTTCCGCTGTGTGCTCGCTCGCGTGAGCCAGAAGTTCCAAATGTTCCGGGACGATGGGCGTCCGGTGCGCGCGCGTCTTACTGTCACCTTCAATGAGTTCCTTGACCTTGATCGTGAGGCCAAGGAAGTCAATCGCCAGACGGCTGATTTTAGCAAAGCCCACGTCGTCACCGAAGGAGAAACTTTGAGCGGTATTGCTGCCAAGCTGTACGACAACGCACAGATGTGGCGGCCCATCGCGATCGTAAATGAGATTGATGACCCACGGTCGATCGCTGCAGGACAGACCTTGCGTATCCCCTCATTGCCATTCGTGAATCCCGATACGGGGGAGGTTTTGCAGTAATATGGCGCGCTACGCACAGTACGTCCCCGAATTCACAATCAAGATCAACGGCGATGAGATGCCGGCGTCCGTGCGTGCTACGGTGACCAGCGTTCGTTATCAGGACGGCCAGAACGAATCCGATCAAGTAACAGTAGGGCTGGCCAACCCAAATCTACGCTGGCTCCAAAAGCACATTCGGGGACTCGGATTCCAGCCCTTCCCCACGGGAGTCAAGATCGGTCCCTTCGGTTCAGTGAACGCAGTGCCCGAAGGCACGTTCGACATTGACAATAAACTGCAACTTTCCATGGGTTATGCACCGGATTCTTTGGAAGAGATGTTCTTGGGCGAGGTCACGGGCGTCGAAGTGAGTTTCCCCAATGGCGGCATGCCCAGCATGACGATGACTGCACACGATTATCTGCAACGTCTGACGCGCGGAACTGCAGCACGAGGATTCGGTCCCCTGCCAGATGCGCTGGTCGCGGACATTCTGGCTGTTGAAGATCTTCTGATTCCTGCGATTGACCCTACTATAACAGCAGCTTCAATAGCGATTGCTGCGCTCAATCTTCTACCGGTTGGCACCGGGATCAAGCAAGAGGGGCAGAGCAATTTGGAATTGCTCAAAGCAATCGCAAAGGACTACGACGCCGACTTTTGGGTTGAAGGCAATGTCTTATATCTTTCACGCTTCATCAAAGAGTACTCACCTCGCTTGACTCTGACGTGGGGGCAATCGTTATTGGATTTCACGCCTCGAATGACCAACGTAGGGCAAGTGGTGGGAGTCTCTATGAAGTTCACCCTGCGTGAGATCCCTCTCGACTTTTTGGTATCAGTTTTCTGGGATTTCGATCGCGAAAGCCTAGGCATCTCGATCTTGCCAGGTGTTGCTGCCGGCAAGACTAAAGTATTCTCTAAACCCACATTCACCATTATTGACCAAACGATCAAAAGCCCCTTGGATGTTGCCAAAAGCGCCGGGAAGATCTTGCGAACGCTGCGCAACAAACTCAACCAGCGGTTGACTGGAAGTGGTACTGCCATCGGAGACCCTCGCATTCGCGCGGGAGCGATTGTTCGTCTAGAGGGTTTGGGGCCTGATTTCAGTGGCGATTATCGCGTCGCCAGCGCTACACACACGATTGATAGTGGCGGCTACAAAACCACCTTTAGTGTTAGAAAGGAGATCATCCCGTGATCGAAAACGTTTTGGATAATCTCGGACAAAAGCTCGAAGAATTCGGAAACAAGTTTTATGGTGTCACCGTGGGCAAAGTCATCAATCTACTTGACCCACTAACACTCGGTCGCGTCCAAGTACAATTGCCCTCCATCGATAGTCTGGACCTGAGTCCCTGGGCAAGAGTTGCCGTGCCTATGGCAGGACTGCTTCACGGTTACTATTTCATCCCGAATATTGGTGATGAAGTCCTGGTCGCTTTCGAGCACGGCGATGTCAATGCTCCTTATATTATCGGTAGTCTATGGAACGCGCTGGCTCCGCCTCCGCTGCCGTCGCCAGTGCCTCAGATCCGTGCCATTCGCACCATCGGAGGCAACCAGATTGTATTTACCGAACTCCCGCCCTCTGTTACTATACAGACAGGCCCCACCCCTCCGGAGACGATGCCCATGCCTCCCTCGCCTACGGGGCCATACCAGACGATCATGATGTCTCCGGCGGGTATCCAGATTATGTCACCCACGCCGATTCAGATTATGTCCATGGCAGGAGTCCAGATTATAGTAGGGACAAATATCATCAACTTGACCCCGGATGGAATTACGATTGTAGGCGCTCCAAACCTCAACCTGACCGCCGCAACGTCTATCAATCTCGCTGCTCCCCTGATCAACATCACGGGGGCATGGTGAAGATCAATTAGGAGGAACCTATTCCGCCTGCTGCAAGAGTCGGAGATCCGACGGGACATCCAGGAGTAATCACTGGACCGGGCGTGCCGAATGTGCTCATCGGGGGGCTTCCCGCTGCTGTTGTCGGTGACATTCATACGTGCGCCATGCCACCCTTGGCTGGTCCGCATCCCCCGACACCCATCGTAATGGGAAGTTTCACGGTACTTATCGGAGGTAGACCGGCAGCGCGTATGGGTGACCTAGTCGGATGCGGTGCACCGATCGTCATGGGCATGCCGACGGTTCTCATCGGAGGATAGTCCTATGAACGGAAGTTTAGAAAGAGCTTTCTTAGGTCGCGGCTGGTCTTTCCCAGCGTGTCTAGTCGCCGATGGAAAGATCAGCACGGTTGCGTTTGAAGAAGACATCCGCCAGTCCATCCGCATCATTCTGGGCACAAACCCCGGCGAGCGGGTGATGCGACCCGACTTTGGTGCGGGGCTGAATACTTTCGTCTTTGAGCCGGTCAACGTTGCGACAATGGAGTTAGTCAAGAAGCGGGTGGAAGAATCTTTAATCGACTGGGAACCACGTATCGATGTGATGGAAGTAAAAGTGACTACAGATCGAGTTGAGCGCAACAAACTCTTAATCGATGTCAGCTATCGGGTACGGGCTACCAATTCGTTGCAAAATTTGGTCTACCCATTCTATCTCCAGGAAGGGGGCTCCCGGTGATTTTTAAACCTAAGATTCTGCTGGACGGACGCGACGCAGCCAAGATTGTAAAAGAGCTATTGAAGCGGCGTTTGGGTTATGTACCGGAGTGGCAGCCCGGAGAAAAGAGTACCGATGCAGCGATTGCTTGGATCTTCTCTCGGTATGTGCAGGCGATTATTCAGCGCTTAAACCAGGCTCCCGAGAAAAACAAGCTCGCTTTCCTCGATCTACTGGGTTTGCAGTTAGTTCCGGCACAGTCTGCCCGCGCGCCGATCGTCTTGCAGCTTTCTGAAAAAGCTCCCGATAGCCGGGTTCCAGCCAACACACCCGTGGCAGCGCCACCTCCGCCGGAGAAGACTGATCAAATTGTCTTTGAGACCGAGCGCGCCATTGGGGTCGCCGCTGCGAAACTGAAGCAAGTCTTCAGCTTATGGCCGGGCCGAGATCAATACATCGACCATTCAGAAGATTTCTTGAAGGGAAAACGTTTTGAGTTGTTCAAGAAATCTCAGCTCCAAGACATACCTCATGTCATTTACATAGCGCACGATACCCTGCTGGCACTGTCGGGAGAGACGCACCTCGATGTGGAATTCGAGCTGACGACTCCGAGTAGCGAGCATCTGGACATTCTATGGGAGTACTGGGATGGGAAAGTCTGGCGTGGATTCAAGGATATGCGTCCCAGTTGTGGAGACGACGCAAGGAAACTCGACAGCACAGATGGGCTAAAATATAGCGGCTTCTACAGATTAGAAACTGATTGCGCCGAAACAGCGAAGACCAAAGTGAACGGTGTCGAATCTTACTGGATTCGCGGGAGGTTGACGGAGCCGCTGCCGCCGAATCCCGCACAGATTTTGCCAGAGGTGGAAAGTGTCAAACTAAAGACTACTGCATCATCAGGGTGCCCTATATGTCCTAAAGAAAGGAGAGTTACATTCGATGTACTACTTACTGGGATGGACTACAATAAATCTAAAGATGGTGACGTGATTTCTTCTGTGGAGGATGGCATACCAGTCTCATTACATGATTTTAGACCCGATCCCACCAAGATTAAGTTTGGGGAATGCTTTGTTAGGGCAGCTCGCAATTATTTTGGTAGTGGCAACATTATCATATTTCAAAATGTCAACATGAAGTTTGATTTTTCTACTTTAGGTGGCTTTGCAGATCAAGTTCAATTTGAATTCTTAAATGGCATAGACACTGTCAATAATATATCGATCAATGATGAGCCAATACAGTTCCAGAATTTTAATGATGGTTCACATAAAATTGCAGCTAATGTAAATTTCACAATAAGAACCACAAAAATTAATCCTCGCTTAAGTAAGGGAATAGCTACCTTATCTGGCCCAATCCATACTCTTCTGATAGGTGGGTCAGCAGGATTTGAGATTGACAATATAGTCGCCCGCTGTAGTTATCCCAAAGGACTCATACCTGATAAAGCTTTTGCCAACTCAGAATCTCTCGATCTTACGAAAGCATTTTACCCATTAGGTCAAAACCCACGACCTGGAAACGCGTTCTATTTTACGAGCAAGGAAATTTTCAGTAAGCCCAAAGCCAGAGTCCAAGTCTTTATGAGTATAGCGCCTACACCAGAGCAAAATCTAAATATTCAACCAGGTAAAAATGCAACGACAACTAAAACTCCTTTATCTCACAGCATCGTTTGGGAATACTGGAATGGAAAAGACTGGAACATAATCCCCTTAATTCCAAAAGGCATGCAAACCAGCAAACCAGATTTTGAAAATGGCGGCTTATTCGAATTCGAAGTTCCGGAGGATATGGCAGTACTAAAAGTAAACGATCAAGAAGCAAAATGGATGCGAGCACGGTTGGAAAGCGGCGGATATGGTTTTACAGCGAAAGTAACATGGCTTAGTAGCACTTTTGGCAGTTCTCTTGCTACTGGTCCCGCTGCTACTACGAACGAGTTTACTTATGTTGTCAACCAGCCGCCAGCTCTTGCTGACTTTCGTCTCTGTTACACTTGGCAATACGGTCCTGTCTACCCCGATCACGTCCTGACCTACAATGACTTCCAGTACGAAGATCATACGTACGAAGCCCGTTGGCCCGGCAGTACCTTTTCGCCCTTCAAAATAGTCAAAGATGTGACTCCTGAACTTTATCTGGGTTTCGACAAGAAACTCCCCGTCGATCGCCTGGGATTATATTTTGACATTATGGAAAAACGAGGTGAAACCCAAGGACCAGCGATGTTGTGGGAATACTGGGACGGATTCGAATGGCAAAGGCTCTCCGCTGAAGACGAGACACAACATCTGCGTGTGCCCGGTATTCTCTCGTTCATCGCTGCTGAAGATAGCCAGCCGCTCGCGCGATTCGGCACAGAGCTGCACTGGTTACGCGGACGACTCAAAGAAGACGGCCCCCCCGGCGAGCCCACCATCAACGGGATCTTCCCCAACGCCGTCTGGGTTTCGCAACGACGGACGCTGAACGATGTCCCATTGGGGATCAGCAATGGGTTGCCGAATCAAGCCCTAAATTTTACCCAAATTCCTGTGCTCCCCGGAGAACGTATCGAAGTGCGGGAACTCATCGGCCCCCGAGCCAATGTGGAATGGCGAATCTTGGCACAAGAGATCTTCAAGACCAATCCCACGAGCATCATCAAGGAGCTTGAAGAGATGTTGGGACGCGAAGGTGATCAGATCGACATAGTGAAAGATGATCTCCGGTTACGAAGAGATAGGAACAAGCGCGTGACTGAAGCCTGGGTGCATTGGCAAGGACAGCCGCATCTTTTCTTCTCCACTCCCGATGACCGGCATTACGTTGTTGATCGAGCACGTGGAAAACTTTTCTTTGGCGATGGCACCAACGGGAAGGTTCCTCCGGCTGGAGCTGCCGTGTCAGCGAAACAGTATCGTGCGGGCGGGGGATTGGTCGGCAATGTCGCTGCGCAAACGATCAAACAGCTAATGGGCGGTGTGCCTGGCATACAAGACGTCTCCAACCCAGAGCCTGCGGAGGGCGGCGCAGATGGTGAGACTCTGGAGGCTTTCAGTCTTCGTGGCCCGCAAACGATTCGCCATCGAGGTCGAGCCATCGCGCCGTCCGATTACGAAACTCTCGCGCATGAGGCATCGCCAGCGGTCGCAGTGGCTCGAGCGATTCCCACACACAACACCAGCGGTCGAGTCATTCCAGGCTGGGTGACTTTAATTATCATCCCGCAAAGCCAGGAACTGCGACCCTGGCCGTCCTTCGGGCTGCGCCAGCAAGTACGCCAATTTATTGAAGAGCACGCTCCCGCAGATTTAGCTGCGTCGAGCCATATTTATGTTACTGGCCCAGACTACTTCCCCATCGATGTAGCTGCCACGATCGCGCCTATCGATCCGGCTGAAGCGGGAGCAGTAGAAAAACGCGCGCGCGATGCACTGGAAGAATTTTTGCATCCCTTGCGCGGCGGACCAGACAAGCGCGGTTGGGAACTCGGTCGAGACGTTTTCCTCTCCGATGTGGCATCCGTGCTGGAGCGCGTCGAAGGAGTCGACTACGTGGAAGAAGTGTCATTGATGCTGAACGGAGTTCCACAAGGTGAGCAAATTGCTGTTGCTGATGATCGCATCGTCGTTGCTGGAGAAATAAGACTCAAATTGAAAGCAGCCGAGGCATAGATTATGAAAATAACCTTACCGAATCTCGACGACCGACGCTGGGCAGACTTGGTCGAAGAAGGTCGCGCGCTGATCCCTCTTTACGCGCCGGAATGGACTGACCATAACGTCCATGATCCAGGGATCACTCTCGTTGAGATGTTTGCGTGGCTTGCCGAGATGGACATCTATCAGCTCAATCGCCTCCCCGATCGGCACAAGCGAAAATTTTTATCATTGGTCGGCCTCATGCCGAGACCTCCGCGACCGGCTGACACGGTGCTGAGCTTTGCTACGGCCCAGGATTTTGATCGTCGGTTGCCTGCGACTGTGGAGTTTTCCGGCATGGACCCCTTCGGCCACGAGACGCGATTCCGAACTCTAGAACCGATCACGATCGTGCCGGCTCGTCTAAGGGCAGTTCAATTCCACGATGAGAAAGGGTTCCATGATCTCACTGATCACTTGCTTCGACGTGAGTTGGTCTATCCCTTTGGCAGTAACCCTAAACCCGGTACAACTCTGTATCTAGGCTTCGATAGAGCTTTGCCGTCGTGTGCTCCCGTGAGTCTCTTTTTCACATTCTCAAATTCACGATCCGGAGAAGAAGAGCGCTTGCGCCTGATCCGGGAAGCCAAAGCGCAACAAGAACTCTGTCGTCCGTCGGGCTCGCTGATGACTTGTCAAGAAAAGCGGAGACCTTCATTAGAGCAAGAGAACTCCAGGACTCTGGCCCACCATTCCGTCCGCACGGTCTGGGAATTTTTGACAACCGCAGGAAGCTGGAAGACCTTAGATCCAACAGAAAGGCAGGTCAAGGATGAGACGCGCAATTTCACACTGAATGGGCGCGTGCTCTTTAAGATTTCAGAAGAAATGGGAAAGAAATCAATCGGCTCAGTGCCAGAGGAGTGGTACTACCTCCGCTTCCGGTTTGTCTCGGGTACCTATGATGCTCCGCCACAGCTAGCAAACCTCGCGATGAATGGCGTACGAGTAGAACAAGCGGTGCCTGTACCTATGACAGACCTAACTGGAGCTGTGACATGGACGATTGCCAAGAATGCAATTGTTAAAGGTCCAGCACCTACTCCGGGCAAGCTAACACATCTGAAGCTCCAATTTGATCCTCAGAACCAAGAGATCGTGCAGCTTACCTTCACTGATGACGATAAACGTCTGCCTAGGTTTACCGTGTTAGAGTATCGAGAAGCATCCGGTACTGCGACGGGTCACTTACGCGTTGAAGCCATACAACTGGGTTATGGGGACGGCAGACCTTATCAAGAGCTTGCGCTGCCCGAAGCCCCTGTACAGCAATCAAGTTTTCAACTCTTTACGCTCGAAGGGGAAAAGTTATATATATGGCAGCTTCGGGCTGACTTCGATGCCTCGAAGCGCAGTGACCGGCATTTGTTACTCGATTCCACCCAAGGGATAGTTATGTTCGGCGACGGCGAAAAAGGCCACGTTCCTCCGACCAACACTCCCGTCTATGCAGCGTATCGTGCCACTCGGGCAGAGGCCGGCAATCTTGGTGTAGACAAAATTAAGGAGTTGACAAATTCGCCGCACAATCGAGCACTGCTAGGCAGCGTTGATGATGTGAAAAAGCAGTTTGCATCTATCGCGAATCCGATTGCTGCTCAAGGAGGAGCTGCTGCAGAAACGCTCCCACATGCCATTGGCCGAGCGATCGAATTAGTCGAAGCCCCTCAGCGCGCCGTCACGCTCCAGGACTACGAAACGCTCGCAGAGGAGACACCGGGAGTGCAACTGGCGCGCGTCTCGGCCAGAGCGAATCTTCATCCGAGCTTTCCGTGTTTCAAAGCACCCGGTTTGATCACGCTCCTTGTTCTCCCCTACTTGCCGGTGGATAGACCGATGCCCAGCCAAGGACTTCTGCAAGCTGTGAGAGCCTATCTCACTCGGCGCCGGGTCATTGGGACCCGCGTGGAAGTCGTGGGTCCTACATATCTCGAGGTAGCTGTGCAGGCCAAGGTTCAAGCGTGTGTGGGCGTGAACAAGACAGAGCTTCAACAAAGAATCGTGGACGCGCTCAATCGCTTCTTCCATCCGTTGCAGGGCGGTCCCGACGGCGTGGGCTGGCCTTTTGGTCGAGATGTTTATCGGTCAGAGGTGTTGCAAGTGATCGATGAGACTGTGGGTGTGGATCATGTTCTCTCGTTAGAACTCATCCCGGAGGGAAAAGAACCTCAGTGCGGCAACGTTTGTCTTGGGCCTTTGGGGCTAGTCGCTGCTGGCCAACATCAAATTGAGGTGCTGTGATGAAAGATATGTCTATTGCTTCTAAAGAGTTGGAGCGTCTGCGCTATTGGCAAGGGCAGATGCTGCGCAGCCGGGACTTTCGTGATCAAGTAGCGATCGAGTCGCAACTTCGCTGGTGGCATAACCGCGCGCTGCACAATACTTATGGAGTGAGCTTTGGGTTAAAAGTTATACCTGATAATTCGAAAAATCCTCCGATCGTCGTTCGTGTGACTTGCGGTTTGGCATACGACTGCTTCGGCAGAGAGCTAATTTTGCTCAAAGATCATCCCGATGTCTCGGTGCCCCAACAAAGTAGTGATGAGTATTTGGTATTGCTGATACGCTACAAAGAAACTTCTCAGTACCTTAAAAAGAACGAGATCGGAGAAGCATGTTTGCCGAACTCGTGTTCGCTGTTTCAAGAGGAGCTCGAGTTTCAGTGGAGGCCGTTGAAAAGCTTCCGTCCCACTGATGGAGTACCTTTGGCGCAAGCAGAGTATGATAAGAACAGTAGGGGATTACTATCGCTAAAGTCTATTCCTATGTTCTCCAGGCCACTCGCCAGACCACGTATCGCCAGCGGAGCCACGATTCCAGGAAACACAGCTTGGGAGAAATGGACAGAAAGCAACAATGTGACCGTTGGCATGGAGACTCGAATTGATACCTCGTCAGCGGGTTTCACAGAGACCCCAAACTACTTTGCCTGGTTGCAAAGTGAAGAACCTCTTTGGGATAGCGATCAACAATCTTTCATTCTAGCTCCATTTACCAATATCAGTGATCCAGCTGTTGATGGATTTAAGCTCAGATTGTTGTTGCCTAACTTGCCAAAGGGAAGTTCTGTACCAATCAATGAGGGTTTTGATGAACAGAGATTCATTACTCTTACCCGAAAGCGAAAACTATACGTGTGTTGGCTCGGATGTCAGATGGCAAATCCCGTTGAGATGATTTGCGCTGAACCCTCGTGTTGTTGTGGAGGCAAGTGAATCCTTGAAGGAGGAATCAAGATGGCACTCATTGGAGAGATGAAATTCTTAGAGCGTATGCAGTTCTTCAACGGTCAGCGACTCTTCGCTTCGGATCTGCAAGGGCTGGAAGCGTTCAATCGCGAGATGCGCTGGCTGCACAATCAGAGCTTGCACCAGCCCGGTGTCGGCAGCGGCTTTGCGGTCATCGGCAAGAAGGGTGACCGCGAAGTGACCATTCTGCCCGGCTATGCCATCGACGCACTCGGTCGCGAAATCGTTCTTACCGAGAAACATGTAGAACCTGTTCCACCTAAGGCCGATGATGGAAGCGGTAAACCAGTTTCCTACTATCTTACGGTTTCTTATCCAAGTGATGAGGAGCTTGAAGAATCTGAGACGCGTGAGGGTATTTGTTTACCGCGCGGCGTGGTACGGCTGCGAGAAGCACCTATCTTCTGCTGGGTTTTATTAGACGGAGACCCTCTTCATCCAGACCTCAAGTTACAAAACGATATCACGAACGGAATGAAGATCATTCTCGCTCAGGCAGAGGTGCTGAACTGCCAGCTAAAGCAAGATTTATCGACAGCTCAGCGACGGAATGCGCGCCCGGCCCAGCAGCCGTATGTTGCTTGTGGTGCGACCAGTCCAGACACGAAGTGGGAACTCTGGCCTGACTCTAATAAGAAGCCGATAGGCCTCCAAGTAGAAAATATTGATACAACTACAGCTCGGTTCAGGACGAAGCCATGTTACAGTGCTCACATCATCGGGAACCGATTCTTTGATCGGGTCTTAGATGTAGATGGCGACGGAACAAAAGATTCCTTTCTGCTTGACGGATTTGCGAACATTATCGGCCCCAGTCCCAAGGAAATTGAGCCCACCCGTTCGGGGTTCACATTGCGCGTCTTAATGCCACAGATGAGTTTTGAACTGGTGAGTGGTGGAAAGTTACTCGTT
This sequence comes from Candidatus Acetothermia bacterium, assembly GCA_016179105.1. Taxonomy (GTDB): domain Bacteria; phylum Bipolaricaulota; class Bipolaricaulia; order RBG-16-55-9; family DRXL01; genus JACOSB01. Next base: position 367 of record JACOSB010000050.1, on the reverse strand, counting down.
AACCCCGAAGAATTTTTCAAAAAAGAGGACAATTTAAATTTACTCAAGCAAAATAACTGGCACGTGGTCTGGATGGGTGTCGAAGGATAAGCCATGGGCGAGAATAACAACAATTTTCTTTATCTGAATCGTGACAACCGCTGGCCCGATTTTGCGTGGGATGGGCTGGAACTTCGTCAGGGCGGTGCATTGCAGCTCTTCTCTCTCCCGCTTTTCGAGGGAGAGCTGCCCAAGGAAATATCTACACTCAGTAGATCACAATAGCCACCTTAACCAAATCTGATCGGCACAGTCACTACATCTACTGCTCCCAACCGCTGCTCCACGGCCCGTGACAGAAACAAGAGCAACCGCACAAAGCGTAACC
>JACOSB010000039.1 GCA_016179105.1 Candidatus Acetothermia bacterium | reverse complement strand
GAGACCTGGCTGACCGGACCAAAGTACTTGGACATGACCGCGTTAGCAGAGTGGACGCAGTTGAAGTCGAAGGAGTTGATTGCGGCCTAAACCGCTGCCGATCTTGGAATCCAATTTACAGAAAACTACTTGACACAACCATACGCTAAATATTTCAAAGAATAACAGTAATCCCTGAGCCATACTGGAAAACATGGGTCTTGACACGCATAGGCGACAGGTTTTAACTACTGACGATGGGTCGTTCAGTCTCAATTAGTGATTAGGATAAAATTTCTGCTGCCTGCGATCCCAAAAACCCTTGCAATTTCAGTACTGCGGGCGTAGTGTATTGGTGAGAAGAGCTATTTTCACTAACGCAACATTACCATCACTTCGATGACACCATTGCCGCTTTCCCAAGTTGCCAGCGCTTTACCGATGATTGTTCCGGGCGCCGGATTATTAGGCGCGCGCATCGCATGACCTGGAGTAGAAGAGCTGACGAGTAAATCTCCAATTTGAATCGGCCCGTTCTCCGCCGACACCTTCGTGGGGACGATTCCGACTACTGCTACAGGCACCTCTCCCGTCAAAGAGTCATCGATGTGATGGTCTGCGATAGCGAGTATTGAGGGCTTGACGGAATAGACTCCGACTACGAGCTTGGAATTTGGTGCGCTGGATTTCTTAACGGCGCGCGCATGCCCTGGATCGATGACTAGCACATCGCCGGGTTGCAGCGTGGCAGGATCGTCAGTTGTCCTCATGGACTCCGCGAAGTCTGCGCCACCCGTCTGGGTGCCGCCGTTAAAAAATCCTTTGCCCGCGCTATCGATGCGAACCAAGTTACCTACTTGATTTTGCCCTCGGAAGATATTGCAGGCCGTGGTCGTGCTGATGCAATTTTGGTTTGCTAAGGTGGCCACTATGACCTCACCGCTGATGCTAACGCCTACTAAACCTATGCCGCGGTTGCTCTCGCCCACCACACCATAGTTGGAGTCACTATGGCCCTCCACGCCTATGCTGAAGACGCTGTTACTCTCTCCTCGTACGGCTACGCCCTTGTCACTCGTGGCGCTGATATTCCCTGCGACAGTGAGTCGCTCCGTGGGATTGACTGTGCCGATGCCGACGTTGCCTGCTGTATCTATGGTCATCCGTGCAGCGCCATCGTTCGTGAAAAAGTGCAGCTTATGGTTTGACTTGGTGCCGTACCATCCCCCGGGAGCGCCGGTTGCCCCAGCCCCCGCCCACGTGCCCACACTGACAGTCCCGTCGGTATGTACCACCCCATAATTCCCTGTTGCTGTCTGGATCACTAGCTTCTCCGTTGGAGTGGTCGTCCCAGTACCAACATTTCCAGTGGTGTAACACAGGCCGGTTCCGCAATCTTGCCAGTGATTAACCGGGTCTGCATTTAGAATCCCTACCGTAAGAAGCAACAGGCCAACGCCTAGGAGCAAACTCAACTTTATCTTGAAACTCTGTAACATCGTGACCCCTCCTTAAAATATGTATTAGCTTTATCTATCGGTAGTATAGCGCTTGAGGGTTACAAAGTCGTTATATGAGCTTACCGAGGAATGGACCCTGCAGAATTTTATGCTCTCGATCACGCGATTCCTTACCTGCCCGGTGGCGCCGGTCTGACCAAGAAGTAGTAGTCCCACACTTCGTTCCGCGCTCCAGCAACGCAAGGATACACCTCAATGGCTACGCCATTGAATGATACTCCACCTGTCATGTCCAAGCACTGCCCGCCACCGGAAGTGATCTGGCCCGTGAGATGGAACTGCTCGTTCTGATAAGGAGAGTCCACTAGGCCACAGTCATATAGAACCATGGGGCTGCCAGGGATTGGGTATCCTCCTGAGACGTTGAAGCATTTACCACCCCAGGCAATCTCGCCAGCATCGGTGAAGGAGAACACTTCGTTCGGGTAAGGCGGTGAACCACATGAATAGAGCACAATAGGCGTCCCAGTCGCAGTCGAAGCGCCACTGACGTTTGCACAGTAGATTTGTCCACTCAAGCGGATGCGTCCGCTGGGTTCAAAATCCCATTTTTGATTGTCCGACCCCGTGCAGGCCTGTACTTCGAGTTGACTGCCGGACGCAACGGAGCGCGCAGCGACGCAGAGGTCGCCGATCGCTTTCCACGCCATGGCATTGAAATTCCACGCTTGATCGGGTGCGAAGCCAGCTGCCCAGGCTGCGGTCTCAACCGGTGTTCCAAATGGATTCGGTGGAAATGTCCGAAGTGCCATCACGTATGTACCAAGACTGGGGTTGTAATTGGCCAACAACTGGGAGCGTCCGACCGGTCGGATCCAGGTGTCATTCGGATAACCATAGCAATCGTAAGCGATTAAGCCTGTGAACACCCATGATGTCATAAGCGGAGAGGATGCCCGCACTTGCGGCGGTGCAATAAGAATAGTTCATGATCGAGGATGGGTCGTAAGGTGTCAGGTACACGCCTGGTTTGTTCAACCCAACTCCACTGTTGCATCCCACCACCGTCCCCCCTCCAGGCACGCGGGGTGCGTCCGGTCTATCCCCCTCATGCCAGAACCCAAGGGCATGCCCCATTCTCGTGGCGAACTATCGGCTGAAACCGCAGCCGGCTCGCCTCGGAGGTGTCGGACGGGAGGATGAGACCCATGCGCGTCCAATAATCAGTGCGGTACCCGTTGGTTGTGTTGTTCACGGTTGTCCACACAATCGTGACCCACCCGGCAAGTTCGGTGTCGGTGCGCGACGTACAGTCCTTCCACCCAATGAACCTGAGGTTCGCCACTCTTCCCCAGCTGTCTTCCACCGCATCCCTGAACCAGCTAGAGTAGGTCGAGAAGTTGGGAACAGAAGATGCCTTCGCGGGATTCCCGGTACCGAAGCGCGTGTCGAGGCCGATCTCCCAACACACCTTGACGTCAGGTGTGGGCCACTTTTTATCCCCTGGGAGCATATAGAGCGCCCAAGCCTTGGTGGTGGTGAGTTCCAGCATCAGGAACACCACCAGCAACCCGAGCAACAGATTTTTCAGCAACGCCGCGAAGAAGTAATTCCTCCCATCCATGGTCACTCCTTATGAAGAGTTGAGTGTGGTTGCATCTTTCATTATTCTTTAGGTCTTGATTGTGCGCACGCTGTTATCCCGATTGTCAGCAGCCCCCACGAAAAGGGCTGCGCTAACGACCGCTGCGAACCGGATACGCTTGATCACAGAGATCTCGTCCTTTAGATCAGATTTACTTACCCTCTATTATACTGGTATACTCGGAGTGCCTGCAGAAGTCTCCAGTCTTGATTTTTACTGGTGTCCTGCTACGATTTCACTATGAACGTTGCCATTTACTGTCGCATATCAACTAACAAACAAGAACTCGCCAACCAACTCGATGCTCTCAAATCGTTTGCCCGTAAGCGTAACTTCAAAGTGAAACACGTCTTTTGCGATGTGGCCAGCGGCAAGCGGGCAGACCGCGTTGAGTTCAATAAGATGATGAGCGCAACTGCCCAGCGAAAGTTCGACGTTATCTTAGTCTGGGCTCTTGACCGACTCAGCCGTGAAGGAATGACGAAGACCGTCAACCTCATCGAACACCTCAACAAGATCGGTGTCGATGTTGTGAGCTACACCGAGCCCTATTTGGATACAACGAACGAACTCGCTCGGAATATTTTGCTTGCTGTCGTCTCAACACTGGCTAAGGCAGAGCGCGAGAAAATTTCCGAGCGCACCAAGGCGGGCCTTGAACGCCTCAAACGCGAGGGCAAGAAGCTGGGCCGACCGCCAGTGTCTGAGAAAACTAAAATCAAAGTCCAGCAGTTGCTCACCGAGAGCAAGGGCGTCAGAGCCATCGCTCGAGCGATGAACGTGAGCCCCGCATTTGTCTCTCAAGTACGAAAAGAGGCTCTACACCGTAAGAAACGCAACTGAACGACCCTCGGCTTGAAGCCGAAGGGTTCGGACTGGTCGACTGGAAGTCGACTTGGGAATTGAGTCCAAATGCAAAGTCAAAGAACGAGTACAGAAACGACAACGGCGGCTCATGTTCGCTTTGCTCACATTTC